>VBHX01000159.1 GCA_005879945.1 Chloroflexota bacterium
GATTTCGGGCGTCACTTCGGGATGAAACTGCAGACCGAGGCTGCGTCCGATTACGTACGCCTGCGGTCCGACGTCCGTTTCGGCGATGAGCTTCGCGCCCGGCGGCAGCGTGAAGCTGTCGAAGTGCCAGTTGAACCACGGCCCCTCGGATACAAGCTCGGGATCTTCTGTCCGTATCGGTAACCAGCCGATCTCCGAGTGATCCGAGCGGAAGGATTTGCCGCCGAGTGTCCGAGCCAGGAGCTGTCCACCGAAGCAGAGGCCGAGCACCGGGATGTCTGCCTTCGTCGCCGCACGAAGCAAGTCAGCTTCGCGCGGTATGAACGGCTTGGAGTCGTCGAAAGCCGCGAATTCAGAGCCGAGAGACGCGATGAAGTCGTAATCGCGAGGGTCGCGAGTCACCTCTTGTAGGTCGATGCGATGTACATCGACTTCCGCCTTTTGCTCGTCGAGCCAATCCGCGAGATATCCCGGAGGTGTCGGCGCCTCGTGCTGGAGGATCAGGACCTTGAGCTTGCGGCTCATCCGACCGGCTTCGGCTCGAGCTTGCTCTCGAGCTCCTCTGCCACCTGCCGAACCGATCCGGCGAAACGCTCGACCATCTCATCCAGCTCCGCGTCGGTGCTGGTGAATGGCGGCGCAAACAATGTCTGATCGCCCGCGAACCCGTCACGCGTCGGCATCGTCGAGTACGTGATCAGACCGTTCTCGAAAGCGACGTCGTCCACCCTGCCAGCAGTGCGCAGTTCCGGGGGCAAAAAGGACTTGCCGTCGCGCGGGTCGACATATTCGATCCCAAGCAGGAAACCGTGGCCTCGAACCTCGTGCACGAGCTGCACATCCTTGAGGGCATATGCAAGCTGGTCACACAGCCGGGGTCCTTTCTCGTGCACCCTGGCGACGAGGCCCTCTTTCTTGAGGATGTCGATGACCTTGAGCCCGACCGCGCACGACAGCGGCGCGCCGTCCCAGGTGTGTCCGAGCGTGAATTTTCTCGATCCGCGGGCGAACGTGTCGTATAGGTGCTGGCCGCACAGCACGGCGCCGATGGCCGCATAGCCGGCGCCGAGCCCCTTGGCGGTGGCGATGATGTCGGGCAGGATGGGCAGGCTTTCGGCCGCAAACCAGTGCCCGGTCCGGCCGACGCCGGTCACGATCTCGTCGAAGCAGATCAGGAATCCGTGGCGCTCGCGGCGTTCCGCGAGCCCTTCCCAGAACCGCTTTGGAGGGCTGTAGGACGGCAGCGCCGCGGCGCTGATGGGCTCGCAGAAATAGGCGGAAACGGTGTCCGGCCCGACCGCCTCGAGGGCGCGGTCGAGCGCCTGCAGCGCCTGCTCTCCCGAGGGGTCGAAGCGCCAGGTGCTCGGAGGAATGTGCTGATGCACGGTCAGATATGGCTCGAAGGGTCGCTGCAGTCCCGGCCGCCCGGTCAGCGCCAGGGTCGCCATGGTCGGGCCGTGGTAAGCCTGCGCCGGCGAGATGACCTGCCAGCGTTTCGGCTCTCCGCGATCGACGTGATACTGGCGCGCGATCTGGATCGCCATCTCGTTCGCTTCGGCCCCGCCGGTCACGAACCGGACCCGGGTGAATCCCTTCGGCGCGACGCCGACGAGTGCTTGCGCCAGCTCCTCCTGAGGAGGGTTTGTCAGCCGCTCGTTGTGGACGTAGGCCAGCTTCTCGGCCTGGGCGCGGGCAGCCGCGATGATGTCGCGCCGGCCGTGGCCCAACGTGGCGGCCATCGAACCGCCGCTCATCGCGTCCAGGTAGCGCTTGCCGGCAGCGTCCTCGACCCACACGCCGTCGCCTTTGACGACGACTGGATACCGCCGGTTGAATTCCAGCGGCAGGACGTGCGTCGACTGACTGACGACTACGGCCTCCCTGGCTCCGGCCATCGCGCCTATCCCTCACAGCGAATGGACGACTAAGACTGGAAGTGGACCGATACTATCATTGCAATGGACCACAAACAGGCCCATTCGCCTGACCGGTCCTTATACCGGTCGTAGTAGGGGAGGGGACCATGGCGACCAAGACCGGCACGTTGAGAGTGATCGAGCCAGCCACCGAGCAGGTGATGGCCGAGCTTCACGAAGCGACGGTCGAAGAGGCCGACCAGGCGGTCGAGCGCGCCAAGGCTGCCTACCCCGCCTGGAAGGCGGTGAGCCCCAAGGATCGCGGCGACCTCATGCGCCGCATCTCGGCCGCCATCGAAAAGCACGCGGAGGATCTGGCGCGGCTCGAAGCGCGCAACGTCGGCAAGCCCATCAGCGATGCTCGCGGCGAAGTCGGCATGGTCGCCGACGTCTTCAACTACTACGCCGGCGCGCCCGAGCGCATCTTCGGCAAGACGATCCCGGTCGCGGGCGGGGTCGATATGACGTTCCGCGAGCCGCTAGGGGTGGTCGCGCTCATCGTGCCCTGGAACTTCCCGCTGCCGATCGCCTCTTGGAAGGTCGCGCCGGCGCTTGCTGCCGGCAATACGGTCGTCCTCAAGCCGGCCGGCCTGACGCCGTTGACGGCGGTGGAGCTCGGGCGCATCGCCCTCGAGGCAGGGCTGCCCGAAGGAGTCCTCAACATCCTGGTCGGCGCCGGCCGGGTGGTGGGCGAGAGGCTTGTCCAGCACCCCGACGTCGCCAAGGTGGCTTTCACCGGTTCCACCGAAGTCGGCAAGCGCATCGGTGCGCTCGCTGCGGCGACGATCAAGCGCGTGACGCTGGAGCTCGGGGGCAAGTCGGCCAACATCGTCTTCGCCGACGCGGACCTCGAGAAGGCTGCCGCGTCCGCCCCGCTGGCGGTCTTCGGCAACGCGGGCCAAGACTGCTGCGCGCGGTCCCGGATCCTGGTCGAGAGGTCGGCCCTCGATCGCTTCATGCAGGCGCTCGAGAAATCGATCAAAGCGCTTCGCGTTGGTGACCCGCTCGACGACAAGACCGAGATGGGTCCGCTGATCTCTGCGGACCAGCGCGCCAAGGTCGAGTCCTATCTGAATGACGGCGCTCGCGTCGCCATTCGAGGCAGCGCGCCCAGCGGCCCGGGCTACTGGTTCCCGCCGACGGTGCTCTCGCCGGTCTCGAACACCGACCGCGCCGCACGAGAGGAGATCTTCGGTCCCATCGCGGCCGTGATCCCATTCGAGAACGAGGCGGACGCGATCCGGATCGCGAACGACACGATCTACGGCCTGTCCGGTTCCATCTGGACCAACAACGCGGGCAGGGCGATGCGCGTCGCCCGCGGCCTCGAGACGGGAACGATCTCCATCAACTCCAACACCTCGGTGCGCGTCACCACCCCGTTCGGAGGCTTCAAGCAATCGGGCGTCGGCCGCGAACTCGGCCCCGACGCTCTCGATCACTACACGGAGCTCAAGAACGTCTTCCTCGCGACGACATAAGAGGAATGCGGGCGGTCCTGGTGACCCGATTCGGAGGTCCGGACGTGCTGGAAGTTGCGGAGGTGGAGCGGCCTTCACCGATATCGACCGAGGTGCTGGTTCGGGTGATTGCGGCCGGCGTCAATCCTGTCGACTGCAAGACGCGGCGGGGCGACGGCGTAGCGCGCTGGGTGGGGCCGCCGCCTTTTATCGTCGGGTGGGACGTGTGCGGCGTGGTCGAGTCGATGGGATATGGCGTGACGCGGTTTGCCGTCGGCGACGTCGTCTTCGGAATGCCGCGATTTCCCCGGGCCGCCGGCGCCTACGCTGAGTACGTCACGGCCCCTTCCCGCCAGTTCGCCCGTGTCCCGAAGGCGATCCCGCCAATCGAGGCCGCGGCACTACCACTCGCCTTGCTCACGGCCTGGCAGTGTCTGATTGACGCGGGGCAGATTCGGGATGGCCAGAAGGTGCTCATCCATGGAGCGGGGGGCGGCGTCGGCCACCTTGCGGTACAGATCGCGAAGGCCCGCGGCGCTCGAGTGATGGCGACCACCGGTCGCGCGGATCGCGAGGCGCTGAATGCGCGCGAGGTCGATGTTGTGCTCGACCTGGTCGGAGGCGACGACATCCACTTGCTGCTTGACACGCTGTGTCGCGGCGGTCTCCTGCTCGAGGTGGCCGGCGGTCCCTCGGATGAGCTGAAGGCTCAGGCGAAAAGGCGCAGCCTTCGTGTGCTGGAGCCGCTGGTCGAGCCTGACGGCCACGTACTCGAGCTGGCGACCGACCTTATTGAGGCCGGCGACCTCAAGGTGACGGTTGCAGAAACTTTTCCGCTCGAACGCGCTGCCGCGGCGCATGAGCGCCTGGAGCGGGGTGGGGTGAGAGGCAAGCTGGTACTGGAGGTGGGGGCATGACTGACGTCCATGCGCGCAAAGAATACGCGGCGGCACCGAATGCGTTCGGCGGTGATGTCGTCGATCACTACGAGCATCGGGCCGACCTCGAGCTGGCCGCATTCGAGTCGTCGGTCACC
>VBHX01000093.1 GCA_005879945.1 Chloroflexota bacterium
CATTCGGCAACATCCGGCTGCGCAACAAGCTCGTCGAGCGCGAGGGCTACTGGACGCGACATTTCCCCGGCGGCGAGGAGCTCACCATCTATGAGGGCTCAGAGCGGTATCGCTCGGAGGGCGTGCCCCTGATCGTGATCGCCGGCAAGGAGTACGGTTCTGGCTCGTCGCGTGACTGGGCCGCGAAGGGTCCGCTACTGCTCGGGGTGCGCGCGGTCATCGGCGAGAGCTTCGAGCGCATCCACCGGTCCAACCTCGTGGGCATGGGCATCCTGCCGCTGGAATTTGCACGGGGCGAGAACCTTCAATCACTCGGGCTCAGCGGGCTCGAGCGGTTCTCGATCCGCGGCATCGACGCGATCAAGCCGGGCCAGACGGTCGACGTCGAGGCGAAGGGCGACGACGGCAAGACGACCACGTTCAAGACCCACGCTCGCGTCGACAACGACACCGAGGTGGGCTACCTGCACCACGGCGGCATCCTGCCACTGGTGCTGCGCGAGCTGATCGCGGGCAAGTAATGGGCCGCCACCTCTCTACCCGGCAACGGGCCGTGAGCGCGTTGGGCGCGATGGCGATCGGCGCTCTGGCTTTCGGCGCGCTGGCGATCGGCGCCGTTGCGGTGGGTCGGCTGGAAGTTGGCCGCGCCCGCATGCGCCACCTGGAGATCGACGAACTCGTCGTGCACAACCTGACGCTGCCCGAGGGCGCCGGCGGCGAGAGGGTCAGGCCCTAGGCTGCGTTGTCGGTCTGGATCGGCCGCCGCGCCTCATGGCCGCACTCCGGACACTCGTAAAGCCCGACCAGCGTGTCAGGACGCGTGGAGTCCGAGTGCAGCGTGCGCAGCTTCATCGGCACCGATGACTCGTGGCGTTCGCAAGACGGCGCGTCTTCGTAGCTCACGTCTCCAAGATTACGCACCGCGTCGAGCGGAGCGTAGTGCGCCCGCCACAAGGTACACGGACCAGCCGTTGTCCTCGGCGCACACACATAATGTGTAAAAGATGGCTGCAAAGAAGGCGGAGAAGGCCGGCGAGGAGGTCAGCGAGCCTCGGCCCACCGTGCGGGAGGCGATGCGCTTTGGCGCGTTCGCAACAGCCAAGCTGATCGCGGGCGCCCAGGGGCTGGACCGGCCGATCGAATGGGTACGGATGATGGAGACGCCAGAGGTGAAGCCGCGGGCCGGCGACCTCGTTCTGACGACCGGGTTCCCAATCAAGGATGACCACGATGCTCAGGTCCGGCTGATCGGCCGGATCGCCGACGGCGGCGGCGCCGGCCTGGTGGTGCGGCCGTATCCCTACCTGCGAAGGCTCTCGCCGGAGATGATCTCCGAGGCCGACCGCCTGAATGTGCCCGTCTTCACGATCGGTGCCGACGTCCAGATGATCGACCTCATGACGCCGCTCCTCGAGCGGATCATCAACGCCGAGCATTGGCGGCTCAAGCGCTCGCTCGACATCCATCGCCGGTTCACCGAGCTCGTGCTCGACGGCAAGGGCGTCAACGAGATCTGCAAGACGCTGGCCGAGCTGCTCGAAAGCGCCGTGAGCATCGAAGACGCCAGCTTCCACCTGCTCGCCCACGCTGGCGGCTCCGGCGACCCCCACCGCAAGGAGACGATCCTCCGGCAGGGCACGCCTCAGCGGGTGCTCTTCGACCCCCAGATCCAGCGGATGCTTCGCGAGATCGAGGCGAAGCGCGGTCCTGTGAAGGTGCCGGCGTTCCCGCACGTAGGCATGTCACGAGAGCGTCTGATCGCTCCCATCCTGGCCGCCAACCAGGTACTCGGCTACATCTCGGTCCTCGATCACCCGCCCCACAACGAGGAGCTGGCGTTCATGGCCATCGAGCAGGCCGCCCTGGTCCTCGCCCTCGCCATCGCCAAGGAGCGCGAGCTCTCGGAAGTTGAGGGCCGAGTCCGCGGCGAGTTCCTCGAGGACCTGCTGCACGGCACGTACGGCGACGAGGCCGCAGCCCAGCGCCGGGCGCGCCACCTCGGCTACCCGCTGCACGGCAGCCACATCGTGATGCTCGTCGACATCGATGACTTCCGCGGCTTCAACCGCACCCACCAGATCACCGAGGACGCGATCCAGGCACTCAAGCGCGAGTTCCTGCGGCGAGTCGCGGGCGTGGCGCGCGCCAGCTACCCCCGCGCTCTGGTGCAGGGCCGTTCCGACAGCGTGGTTTCGCTGCTGCCCCTCGGCACCGAGCTCGGCGACTACCAGTCGCGAGGACATGCGCTCGGGATGCAGGTGCGCCAGGTGATCGCGGACTGGAAGCCTGGTTTCACGGTTTCGGTTGGGTTCAGCGGGCCAATGGAGGCGCCGGCCGGCGTGGCCACCGCGCAGCGCGAGGTGGTGGCGGTTATGGATTCGCTCGCCCGCTTCAAGCGTTGGGGCCAGGTCGTCTCGGTGCCCGAGTTGGGCCTGACCGGACTCCTCGCCGCCGTGACCGACGAGCGCCTCGTCGACTACAGCCGCCGGCACCTCGGGCCGCTGATGGAGCACGACAGCACTCGTAAAGGCAGCCTGGTGCCGACGCTGCGGGCGTACCTGGAGACGGGCGAGCAGCAGCAGGCGGCCAGCCGGCTTCGCGTCCACCCCAACACGCTCCGCTACCGCCTCGATCGGATCAGGGAGATCAGCGGCGTCGACCTCGAGGACCCCGAGACGCGCCTGAACCTGGCCGTCGCCCTGCGCGTCCAGGCCCTCTTGGGGTTCTGAGATGCGAGGATGCCGGTGATCGAGCGGCATCGGCGGCCGGAGCCAAGGAAAGGGTGGCGCTAGGAGGAGCGCAAACCTCTGGGGTCCCCGCACGAAGCGCGGGGGATGCGTTGCGCCGGGCCCCTTGACGCTGGCTTCCGCGCCGAAGGCGCGCGGCCGCCTAGGCCGCTCCAGCGCGGCGCACCCGGATCTCAGAACTCCCAGTATGTGAGAGTCGCATAACCGTTTCGGGATCTCTTTGTCGCTAGCGCACTAGCCGCTATTCAGGAATCCCGGTAGCCTTCCTCGGAGTGCCCCCGACATCGACTTCCACGCGCCGCGCCTGGCCCGGGGATGTGCCCGGCGGTCGGGCGGCTTGCGGCATGGGCTTCGTGGCCACGCCCGAGCTCGGCCACGAAGTGGTTGCTCTCGGGGTCCAGGCGCTGGCTCGCCTGTCTCACCGGGGTGGCCTCGACGCCGACGGCAAGAGCGGAGACGGCGCGGGCCTCCTGATCCAGGTCCCCCATCGCCTCCTCGGTGGCGATTTTGCCGTGGCAGTCCTCTTCGAGTGGGACGAGCGCGCTCGGACGATCGTCGCCGAGTCTCTCGCCGGCACCGGCCTGGCGATCGCGGACTGGCGTCCGGTGCCGGTCGATCCGGACAGCCTCGGCGAGCGCGCGAGGGAGACGATGCCTGTGGTCTGGCACGGCCTGATCGCGAGACCCGACCTCGACCCCGCGGAGTGGGAGCACCGGCTCTATCTCGCGCGGCGCCGAGCCGAGCGGCGGTCGACCGAGGAGTCGGTGCGGATGTACCTGCCCTCGCTATCGAGCCGCACAGTCGTCTACAAGGGCTTGATGGCGGGCACGCGGCTCGCCGACTTCTACATCGACCTGCGCGACGAGGCGTGTGAGAGCCGGCTGGCGGTCTTCCACCAGCGCTACTCGACCAACACCATGCCGGACTGGCGCCTCGCGCAGCCTTTCCGCTTGCTCGCGCACAACGGCGAGATCAACACGATCACAGGCAACCGTGCATGGATCAGGGCGCGCGAGGCTGAGCTCGAGCCGGAGCTTCGCGTCGTGGTCTGGCCGGAGGGTTCGGATTCCGCCTCGCTCGACAACGCGCTGGAGCTCCTGGTGGAGAGGGGTTGGGAGGTTTCCGAGGCGCTCATGAGCCTTGTGCCCAACGCCTGGGAGGGACGCGGCGACCTGGCCGCGGCCGTCCGCGATTTCTATCGCTACCAATCGATCCGCTTTGAGCCGTGGGACGGGCCTGCCGCTCTGGCCTTCAGCGACGGCGTGGTGGTGGGCGCGGCACTCGACCGCAATGGACTGCGACCGCTGCGGTGGCAGCGCACGCGCGACGGGCTCGTAGCCGCGGCCTCGGAAGCAGGCGTGGTCACAATGGCTCCGGAATCCGTCGTGGAGCGTGGCCGGTTGGGACCCGGGCAGATGCTCCTCGTCGACACGCGCGATGGGTCGGTCCTACGCGACAGCGACGCCAAGGAGCGCGCCGCCGCGCGGCATGACTACGGACTCCTCGCCGACCGAATGCTGGTCCCGGTCGAGCGCCACCACATCGACATCGATGCGCCGGAGGACATTGCAGCGCAGCAGAAGCTCCACGGCTGGGGCTCGGAAGACGTGAAGATCGTGGTCGCGACCATGGCCGAGACCGGCGCCGAGCCGGTTTACTCGATGGGCGACGACATCCCGATCGCGGCCCTGGGCCGCACGCCTCGCCGCGTCTACGGTTACCTGCGGCAGCGATTCGCGCAGGTCACCAACCCCGCCATCGATTCCCTTCGCGAGAAGGCGGTGATGTCGCTCCGCATCCTGCTTGGCGCCCGACGCGGCACGCTCGAGCCGGAGGGCGGAGCCGATCGCGAGCTGCGGCGCAGCCATCACCCGGCCATTCCCGGAACGCAGCGTTTGCTGGAGCTCGAGTCGCCGGTGCTCGGCGCCTCCGAGCTGGCTCGAGTGCTCGAGGACGCGACGGTGCTTGACGCCACGTATTCGCACGACGAATCGCTGCGCGACGCGCTCATCAGGCTCTGCGGCGAAGCGAGCGAAACCGCTGGTGTGGTCGTGCTGAGCGATCGCCGCGCTGCTGCGGGCCGGCTTCCGGTCCCTATGGCGCTTGCGGTGGGCGCGGTGCACGAATCCCTGCTGAAGTCGGGCGAGCGCATGGCCAAGGACGTGGTCGCGATCGCAGGTGATGTCGTCGATGTTCACGACGTCGCTTGCCTCGTCAGCATCGGCGCAAGCGCAGTTCATCCTTACCTGGCCCTCGCGACCGCAGCCGCCTCTGCGCCTGACGGAGAGACCCGCTATCGCAAGGCGCTCGAGGTCGGGCTGCTCAAGGTCATGGCCAAGATGGGCATCTCGTGCGTCGACAGCTACCGCGGTGCGCAGGTCCTCGAAGCGCTCGGTCTCGGCGCCGAGGTGATGGAGATGTGCTTCCCCGCGGTGCCGTCGAACATCGGCGGTGTGGACCTCGATGACATTCAAGCCATGGCACTGAGAGGGCCGCTCGCGAAAACGACCATGAAGCCTTCCTCGAGTTTCGACGCCTGTCCGGCATGGGCGAGCCGCAATCGCTGCGCGAGCTCATCCGAATCAAGGCCGCAGCTGCGCCAGTCAACGTCGAGGAGGTCGAGCCCGCTGCGGAGATCGTCAAGCGCTTCGTCAGCACCGCGATGTCGTTGGGCGCGCTGTCGCCGGAAGCGCATGAAGCGCTCGCCATCGCGATGAATCAGATCGGCGCGCGATCCAACTCCGGTGAGGGCGGCGAGGACCCGGCGACGTATGACGACAGCGACGGGTTCCGGCGCGACAACCGCGTCAAGCAGGTTGCGTCAGCACGGTTCGGTGTCACGCCTCGCTACCTCAAGCGCGCGGACGAGCTCGAGATCAAGATCGCGCAGGGATCGAAACCCGGCGAGGGCGGGCAGCTGCCCGGGCTGAAGGTTACGAGCCTCATCGCCCGATTGCGACATGCGCAGCCTGGAATGCAGCTCATCTCGCCTCCGCCGCATCACGACATCTATTCGATCGAGGACCTCGCGCAGCTCATCCACGACCTGAAGACGGTCAACCCACGCGCGCGCATCGGCGTCAAGCTCGTCTCGGAGGCGGGCGTCGGCACAATCGCCGCCGGTGTCGCCAAGGCGCGCGCGGATTACATCCTTGTATCGGGCCACGACGGCGGCACCGGCGCGTCTCCGCTGTCATCGATCAAGAATGCGGGCGTTCCGTGGGAGCTCGGGCTCGCGGAGACGCAGCAGGTGCTGGTCGCGAACCGCCTTCGCGAGCGCGTAAGCCTGCGCACCGATGGTGGACTTCGCAGCGGGCGCGACATCGTCGTCGCCGCGCTCCTTGGCGCGGAGGAGTTCGGCTTCGGGACGGGCGTGCTGGTGGCGCTCGGATGCGACATGGCGCGGCAATGCCACCTCAACACTTGCCCGACCGGCATCGCGACGCAGCGCGAGGACCTCCGCGCAAAATTCGAGGGCCGCCCGGAGCACGTGATCAATCACCTGTTCCACATCGCGGAGGAGGCGCGCGAGGAGCTCGCCGCCCTCGGCCTCACAAAGCTCGACGATGCGGTCGGCCGGGTCGACCTGCTCGAGGCATCCCCTGATTCCTCGCTGGATCTCTCGTTCGTCCTCAACGCGACCGATGCCTCCATGCCCCGCCGGCGTGTCTGGGAACGCAATGGCGACGCTCCCGCGCCGCCGCCACCGAGCGGGGTCATCGACAACGCAAAGCGCACGGTGGGCGCCGCGCTTGCGGCCGGCGATTCGCGCGAGTATCGAGGCAGCGCCGGGCAGAGCTTCGGTGCGTTCATCGACGATGGCGTCGAGCTGAGCCTGGAGGGCGAGGCGCAGGACTATGTCGGCAAGGGCATGGGCGGCGGCGTGATCGTTATCCGTCCATTTGCAGAGGACAGGTCACCCGACCCAGTGCTGGCCGGCAACACCATCTGTTACGGCGCCACGGGCGGCCGGCTCTTCGTGGCCGGTCGAGTCGGCGAGCGCTTCTGCGTGCGAAACTCAGGCGCGATGGCGGTGGTCGAAGGCGCGGGTGATCACTTCTGCGAGTACATGACCGGTGGTGTGGCGGTCGCCCTCGGCGCGGTCGGTTGGAACGCGGGCGCCGGGATGACCGGCGGCGTCGTTTATCTGACCGACTGGCGGCAGCTCAACGCAGACAGTGTGGTTGCACGCGAGGTGCCGAAAGAAGACGAGGCCGAGCTGCGGGCGCTCATCGAGGAGCACCACCGCCGGACCGGCAGCCCGCGCGCTGCCTCGATGCTCGCGAACTGGGCATCGGCGGTCGCACAGTTCCGGCAGGTGGTACCGGTCGCGCAATTGCAGGCCCAGGCCGCCCAGGATGCGGCAGCTCAGTCACAGGAAAGCGCACCCAAGACCGCCGCCTGATCTGCCCATGAATTCGATGCGCCGGCTGCTGGAGCTCGAGCGCGAAACCGAGCTGCACTTTGTGGCGCACGCCGAAGCAAACGAGTCCAATCCAAAAGGCTGGCCGGCATCCCTGCTGATGTTTCACCTAGCCCAGTGGAGAGGTCGGATGCGCCAGGCGCTGGACGACGTCCGAGCCGGACGGCCTCAGACGCTGCCTCCCGAGAACACGGACGAGTTCAACGACGCCGAGCTGCCCGATGGTGCAGGGGTTTCGCTCAAGGATGCGGCTGCTCGCTCGGACATCGCAATCGCCGCCATCATCGACCTGTACGACGCCGTCGGCGAGCGGCCGTTTTCGTGGAGGATCTCCAGAACGACGACCGAAGCGGTGATACGCAACAGCTATATCCATCCGCGCCAGCACATGTACGAGTACTTGCTGGAGAACGGTGATTCATCGGATGCGCACCGCCTCGTCGAAGAGGGTGTGAACGAGATGCGACAGGTCGGTGCTCCTCCGATCACGCTCGGGATCGTCATCTACAACCTGGCCTGCGTTCGCGTTGGTCAGGGCCGGACAGATGAAGCGTTGCCGCTGCTGGAAGAAGCGCTCGACATGCATCCGGACCTGCGAGACCTGTTGGCTGGCGACGAAGACCTCGAACCGTTGAAGAACGACGCTCGATTCAGAGCGTTGGCAGCCGAGACCTAGACCGCCGCTCTCTCCCGGACCACCATTCCGCTGCCAATGCCCTGCCGCGCCTCCACGTCACGTGCACCTAATTTCGCACCACACGTTTCGCAGATCCGGTGGTCGTCGACCGCGCCGCCGCAGCGCTTGTGCACGAGCAGCACCGGCGCCCGCCCCGGATAGACGTAACGGTCGCCCCACTGCAGCAGCGAGACGATCACGGGCCACAGGTCGATGCCTTTCTCTGTTAGCCGGTACTCGTACCTGATCGGGTGCTTCTGGTACGGAACCCGCTCGAAGATGCCCCCCTCGACGAGCCCGCCCAGGCGGGCGGTCAGGACATTGCGCGCCATGCCGGTCCTCCGCTGGAAGTCCTCGAAACGCCGGGCGCCCATGAAAGCGTCGCGCACGATCAACAGCGTCCACCGCTCGCCTACGAGCTCGAGCGAGCCGGCTACCGAGCAGACCTGCGATTCATACGTGCGTCCGAGCATGTGAGCCGATCATAGTGCAGTGAGTTGCATCACGCAACTATTTGGGGTAGAGTGCGTGGCGTCAAGCAACCGACCACCTTGGGGGACCCTGTGCCGCACCGCTACCGCGTCCTGGTGATCGTTTCGGTGGCCACTTTCGTGGCCAGCCTGGACCTGTTCATCGTCAACATCGCCTTCCCCAGCATCCAGCGTGACTTCGCCGGCACGAGCGATGCGACCCTCTCCTGGGTACTCAGCGGCTACGCGATCGTCACCGCGGCCCTGCTCGTCCCCGCGGGCCGCCTCGCCGACCTGGCCGGCCGCAAGCGACTCTTCATCGCAGGCCTGGTCATCTTCGTGCTCGCCTCGGCCCTCTGCGCGGCGGCGCCGGGCGCCGGCTGGCTGATCGCCGCGCGGGTCCTGCAGGCGGCCGGCGGCGCCATCTTGATGCCTGCCTCGCTGGCTCTCCTGCTGGCCGAGTTCCCGCCGCGCGACAGGGCGCTCGCAGTGGCGGTCTGGTCAGCAACCGGAGCCATCGCCGCCGCGGCCGGACCACCGGTCGGCGGTCTCCTGGTGCAGGCGAGCTGGCGGTGGGTATTCCTGGTCAACCTGCCCGTCGGCCTCGTCACCGTCGTGCTCGCCGCGCGGATGCTGACCGAGTCGCGGGCCCCCGACGCACGCCGCCTTCCCGACCTCGTCAGCGCGGGCCTCATCATTCTCGCATCGAGCGCGTTGATGCTCGCGATCGTGCAGAGCCAGTCTTGGGGCTGGGCCAGCGTACGGATCGTCGGCCTGCTCGCAGGCTCGGTGGTGCTGACCCTAGCCTTCATCTACAGATCGACGCGGCACGCAGCGCCGGTGCTAGAGCTTGGGTTGTTCCGGTCTCGCGCTTTCAGCGCCGCCAACATCGCGAGCGTTCTTTTCTTCGGCGCGTTCGGCGCGATGCTACTCGCGAACGTCCTCTTCCTCACGCGCGTATGGCACGAGGACATCCTGCTCGCGGGCCTGCAAATCTCACCCGGACCGATCGCGGCCGCCGCGTTCGCGGTGCCCGGCAGCATCCTCGCAGGACGGTCCAGCCCGCGCGCCATTGCTGCGGCGGGAGCCCTGCTGTTCGCAAGCGGTGGTGCCTGGTGGCTCACTCACATCAGTCTTCAGGCTCACTACGTGACCGACTTCCTGCCGGGGATGCTTTTGGGCGGCGCAGGCGTGGGCTTTGTAATCCCGACTCTCGCAACCGCCGTCGCCGGCTCGCTACCGCGGGCGCGCTTCGCAACCGGCAGCGCCGTCTACGGCATGACGCGGCAGTTCGGCATCGCGCTTGGGGTCGCCGTCCTGATCGCGGTGCTGAGCAGCGCCGCCAAGACCGGAGCGCTGGCCAGCTTCCGCAACGGATGGGAGGTGATGATGGCGGCTTCGATCGCAAGCGCGATCGCGGCGATCACCATCGGCCGCATCAAGAGCGAGCCCGCGATCCCCATCGCGGTTCCAGAGGTCGAGCTGGCGGGGTGACACGATATTGCGCGTGACCTCGCGGACTCGAACGATCACGTGGGAAGACCCCATGGCCGCCTTGGCTGAAGCCGGCGGCATGAGCGGCCTCGAGTTCATCCGGGCCATGTTCAGCGGCAAGCTGCCCGCGCCTCCGATCACGGCCACGATGGGCTTCACCGGCGGTGATGCCAGCGAGGGCGCGGTCACCTTCAACGGCGAGGCAGGCGAGCACCTGTACAACCCGATCGGGGTCGTGCACGGGGGTTTTGCGATGACGATTCTCGACTCCGCGATGGGTTGCGCCGTGCACACGACGCTTGCAGCAGGTGAGGCCTACACAACGCTCGAGACCAAGGTCAACTTTGTTCGGCCGATCACACTCGAGACTGGACGCCTTCGCTGCGATGGCGTCGTCGTCCACCGTGGAGCCAAGATCGCCACGGCCGAGGGCAGGCTGGTTGCGGAGCAAAGCGGCAAGCTGCTCGCCCACGGAACGACGACCTGCCTGGTGTTCAACCGATGACGAGCACAGTGATCGCCGGCCGCCGTCTCAGGCTGCGGCTCCTCGAACGCGGCGACGCCGACCTCATTCGGCAGTTCTACGGACGGCTTTCCAGCGAGACGATCTATCGCCGTTTCCTCTCAGCCATCACGCTGCCCAACGAAGCTCTTGTGGGGCGGCTCGTCGACATCGATCATCACGATCGGGACGCTCTCATCGCGCTCGATGAGCAGGGCATCGCCGGCGTCGCGCGGTATGGCGCCGCTCCATCCGGGACCAGCCATGAAGTCGCTGTCGTGGTGGCCGATGACTGGCAGGGCCGCGGGCTCGGCAGCCTCCTGCTCAGGCGCCTCGCGCACATCGCGCGCTTGAGAGGCATCGCATCGTTCCACGCGACCATGCTCGGCGACAACCGCCGCGCGCAGGCGCTGGTGTTGGGGCTTTCGCCTCGGACGTCGATGCACTTCGAGGCCGGCTACCTCGAGGCCGACATCCCGCTCCGACTGACCGGCTGAGCTACGCGGCCACCGCAGACTCGCGGATCCGGTCGAGCACCCTCAAGTTCGCGATCGACTCGCTCATCGGAATCTCGACCGGGCGGTTCTCGGTGATGCTGTCCGCGAACGACTCGACCATCAGCTGATACTGGTCGGGTTTCTCGCGCGAGCTGAACGGATTCTCCAATCGATGGACGGCGGCGTTAGTGACCACCGCGACCTCCTGGCCTTCCGCCGACTCGAAGCTTCCCCATACGGCCGCGGTCTGGCCGCCAGGAAACTCGAGCAGGGCGCTGGTGGTCACGTCGACCCCATTTTTCATTTGCGAGCGCGCAGTCACGGCTGACGGTTCGCCGACTATCCAGCGCGCGACGCTGACCGTGTAGCAGCCGACATCGAGAAGCGCTCCGCCTCCCAGCGATGGTTGCATTCGAAAGTCCGCAGGTTTATCCAGCGTGAAACCGAACCTGGCCTGCACGTAAAGCGGATCGCGCACGCTCTCCACGAAGCCGCGCGTCCGAGGGTGGAAGCGATACATAAACGCCTCCATCAAATGCAGCCCAGCGCGTTCCGCGGCGGTCGCCATCTCCTCGGCCTCGGCAGCGTTCATGGCCAGCGGCTTCTCGCACAAAACGTGCTTGCCGGCGGCGAGCGCGCGCAGCGTCCACTCGCGATGAAGCGAGTTGACGAGAGGCACGTAGACCGCGTCCACCTCGCGGTCTTCGAGGACGGCGTCGTACGACTCCACGATCCTGGCGAATGCATGCCGCGATGCAAGCTCGCGTGCGCGGGCCGGATCGCGGCTCGCGATCGAGACGAGGCGGCCGTTTCGCGACGCTTCGATGGCCGGGACGACAGCGATCCCGGCTATCCATGCGGCGCCGAGAATCCCCCACCCTATGCGTTCCACGATCAGCTAAATGTCGACCTCGATCTGCGCGCCTCCGTGGGCGATCGACCGCGTGGCGGCCTCCATCACCGCGACCGTGCGGCGGGCCTCGCTCGCTGGGACCGCAAGCGCCTCATCCCACGCGAGGTGGTCCGCGAGGTTGCGATAGAACCCGAGCTCGTCGCGCACTGGAAGGGCGAGCGTCTCTTCGTGCGTGCCTCCAGCATCGGCCGGCCGGAAAACCTTCACCCGAGCCGGGAAGTCGGCAGGCACCGGCTCATCGCGCCACTCTCCGACCACTGCGCCGCGCGTGCCCAACACGTACCACTTCGGTTTCATCGCGCCGGCGATGTCGGATTGAAGGAAGGTGGCCTGGGCGCCATTGGCGAAAGTGAGGTCGACACGCACCTGGTCTGAGTTGGTGACGTCGTGCCATACGCGCTTGTGTCCGTTGGCCGCGATCCGCTTCACCGCGTCCGGGAACAGCTGCAGGATCCAGTCGAAGTAGTGCGATCCCCAGTCGTAGATGGTTCCACCTGAGATCGGCTCGTGGCTGTGCCAGAAGTCGCAAGGGTGCGAGTAGCCGCCGATGAACGACTCCATGTAGAAGGGCTCGCCGATCCCACCCGACCGGACGACATCGCGCATTGCCACGTAGTCGGGATCCCATCGTCTGCTCTGGTACACGGTCAGCACACGCTTGCGAGCAGCGGCTTCGTCGACCATGCGATCGACCTCCTCCACCCGCAGGGCGAACGGCTTCTCGCAGACGACATCCTTGCCGGCGGCCAGCGCCTCGAGCACGGCGGCGGCGTGCGCGGCGGGCGGAGTGCCGACAAGGACGAGCCCGATCTCGGGGTCGTCGTACATGTCGCGAGCGGCGGCATAGACCGGAACGCCCAGCTCGCGATCGGCAAGCTCCCTGCGCTCGTCCGAGGTGTCGCAAACAGCGCCCACGCGGAGCCCTGCGACCTGCGCGATCAAGGACGCGTGGTCGCGGGCGATCGCTCCATATCCGAGGAGCCCAACGCCGGCGGGGGCGGGTGGCCTGTGGCCCGCCGCAAAAAGGAGCGCTCGATGCATGAGCTTCTGGAACCACGCGTCCTCATATGTGGCCGCCGAGTGCCCCAGGCCGACGTGGAAGAACCTCCCTTCGCCGACCTCTCGCTCATATGCGACGACCTGATCGGTGTTCCGCCAGCTGGTGCTCAGCAGGACCGCGGCCTCCGCCGGCGGGCCCTCGGAAAGATAGAGCTCGTCGGTCAGCCGGAAATCGGCTCCAAGTGTCGCTGTGACCGGGTGGGACAGCTCGGCTCGGATCACGAGCTCGGTCATCGGCCCGGGGCCGCTGGGCGCCCAGCGCGCCAGCTTGCCGAGTCCGTCCTGAGCGATCCACGCTGCGAGGGTTCCACCCAGCAGAACGAGCCCGCCGCCCGCGCGGACGAAACCGGTCAGATCCTCGGCCTGGCCCGGCACGAGAGGCTGGTCGCTGGCCGCAAGGATCACGCGCGAGCGCCCAGGGTCGAGTGCGGCCGGGTCGGTGATCACCTCGAAGTCGAAGTGATGCGTCAGTTCCAGCGAACGAAGCAGGGGTCTGGCCAGCCGCATGTAATCGTGAGATCGGCCGGCGAGCAGCGCCTGCACGGCCACACGACTTCGCATCGACGGTGATGGTACGACGCTCAGCCGGGTGCACCGATCTTGCGAAGGACCGCCAGGGTCGCGACCGCCGAACGCTCCCATGTGAAGTCGGCCGCGCGGCGCATGCCTTCAGCCCCCAGCCTCGTCCTCAGCGCCGGGTCGCTGAGCAGCGTCTCCAGCCCGCGCGCGATCGAGTCCACGTCCTGGGCATCGACCTCGATGGCGGTGCCGGCGGCCAGCTCGGGAAGGGCGCCCGAGCTGCCGATCACAGCCGGCACTCCGTGGGCCATCGCCTCGAGGAGGGGCAGACCGAACCCCTCGTAAAGGCTCGGAAAAGCGAGGACCGACGCGGATTCGTACAGCGCCGCGAGGGTCGGCTCGTCGACGTGGCCCAGGTATCGAACACCCGGCTCCACCTGGATTCGGTGCAGGGTGTCCCCATAAGCCCAGCCCGGGCGGCCGGCGATGACGAGCTGTGGCACCCCCGCCCGCCGGCCGATCACGATCGGCAGCGAGCCCGGCCGGCTCCTCAGCCTACGGTATGCGGCCAGCAGACGCGGGTAGTTCTTGCGAGGCTCGACCGTGCCGACGGCGAGGATGAACCCAGGCTCGATCCCCTCTGGCAGCTTGCCCGGGGCGGCCGGCGAGCTCAAGCCTTCCGGCACGACGCTCACGCGGCCCTCGAGGCCGGGCAGCGGGTAGCTGGCCAGGAGGTCGCGACGCGTGGTCTCGGACGGAACGAGCACCGCGCTCGCGCGCTTCAGCGCCGGCGCGAGGACGGTGCCGAGGTAGGCGCGCTGCTGCCACGGCACCTCGGCCGGGCGCAGCCGGAATGCCAGGTCGTGGACGTAGACCGCCGCCGGTGGCGCCTCAGGCCGCCGCCGGGGTGGGCTCGGCCAGTACGGATAAAGGATGGCGTCGCAGCCCACCTGCGACTCGATCGCAGGCAGCCAGCGGGTCTTGAGGATGACCTCGTGCCGGTAGGGCGCGAATACGGCGTCACAGTCGAGGTTGGTCAAGGCGGCCGGCCGCTCCCGGCTGCAGAGGAGGGTGAACTCGTCGCCATTGCGGCCGGCCACGAGGGCTTTGGAGAGCTCGACCGCGACCGTGAGCATGCCGACCCGCTGAGTTCTCCAGCACGCGGTGACGTCGATTGCGAAGCGGGGCACCAGCCGACTCTATCTGTTGGCGCGTTCAGGGGCCTTTGCTTGACAAGACATCTGTCAATTGTTAAGTCATGGTGACCCCGGGGGTCGGCCGGAGTTAAAATCTGGTGGCGGAATCCCCGCCTGAGTTTGCCCTCCCTCCTTTCTGAAGGTCCTTCGCCCGGCGGTGGAGGGCCTTCTTATTTAATCGCGGGGGGGACAGATGTCCCCCGCCGCGGGACCCACGCCTCTCCTCGGCAACGCTGGGAGGCGTCTGGAAAGTGACGTGCGGGGAGACGGCCGGAGTAAATCCGGCCTCAGGCTCCACTTGGCATTTTTTTGTTTTGTGCGGGGGTTGGGTTAGGTTTCGACCGAGCGGATCGCGAAGACGCAGTCGAACGTGCCCGTGACGCAGCCGCACTCGACCTCTTCGACGTACCAGTCGTTGGCCAGGCCCGCCCAGCGGAGGATCGCCTCGATGGTCGCGACCCAGATGTGGCAGGACTTCACGGTCTTGATGCGCCCGAGCGCGAACATGTTGGAGAAGTTGACAAGCCAGAACTGGTACTCGTCGACCTGAAGCCATGCGTGCGTGTGCTCGCCGCGGACGTTGTCCATCGCCTCGCTGAAGTTCTTGACGATTCCCGCCAGCTTGCGCTGCCGGCCTGGTACCAGCCATCGCGGCCCGCCCATCCCGTGCCTGCCCTCCGCCAGCCAGCGCTCGGTCGCGCGCCGGCCCCACGCACGCAGCTGGTCCTCGGCCTCGGGACCGTAGCTGGTTTCGAAGGCTTCGTTCAGCCGGCCGAGGTACTCGACAGGTGTCGCGAGCTGCTCGTCGCTCGGCGGATCTTGGTCGACGTACTGCGCCAGCCCCGCCGTGCATGCGATCTCGGGCCAACGCACGCCGGTCACGTCACGGGCGACGTGGATGAGGTTGGCCGCATGCGAGTTGAGGATGAACCGCCCGCGCGCCCGCGCCGGCTTCACGCCCATCAGCTGCAGCGTTCGGATGGCCGAGGAGCCGGTCGAGGAGCCGGTGCTCGGGGTCGGCGGCGGCGAGCCGTGCAGGGGCGGGGGAGCAGAGACGACACGGGCTGCGGCCGCGGCTTCCGGCTGCGGAATTGGCGCCTGCGGTTGCGCAATCGGCCGCGCCATGGCCGCTGCAGCGGACGCTCCCTGCGAGTTCGCCGCCGCCCGGCGTTGCGGCAGCTTCGCCATCTGCGCAAGCAGGTCCTTTACCGACTGGGGCCGCTGCGCCGGGTCCTTTGCAAGCACCTTCGCGAGCAGCACGTCGAGCTCGTCTGGTAGGACCGCGTTGAGCCTGGCCGCCGATGGGATCGGCGAGTTGACCGTCGCGTAGGCCACCTCCATGCGGTTGGCGCCGATAAACGGCAGCCGGCCGGTGAGCATCTCGAACGTGAGCACGCCCATCGCGTAGATGTCAGCGCGCCGGTCGACGTCGTGGCCCATGACCTGCTCCGGCGCCATGTACCCGGGCGTGCCGATGGCCAGGCCGACCGTGGTCAGGTGGGTCGGTTGGCCTGCGCCGCGCGCCAACCCGAAGTCCGCGAGCATCGCGCGGCCGTCGGTGTGGATGAGGACGTTGGTCGGCTTGAGATCGCGATGGACGATGCCGGCGTCGTGCGCGTGCTGCAAGCCGTCGCCGATCTCGCGCAAGTAGCGCCACGCCGAAAGCGTGTCCAGCGGTCCTCGGTTGAGGATGTCCCGCAACGTGCCGCCGCGGATCAGCGGCATGGTCAGGTACGCCATCCCTTCGCCGAGCTCGAAGTCATAGATCGGCAGGATGTTCGGGTGGTCGAGCTTGGCGAGCGTCTTGGCCTCGGCCTCGAACCGCTTGACGAATCCGTCGTCCTGAAAGAGCTCCGGCGAAAGAGCTTTCAGCGCCACCTCGCGGCCAAGGGGCTGTTGGACTGCTCGGTACACGACCGCCATGCCGCCTCCGCCGAGGCGCTCGACGATCTCATAGCTGCCGACCCTGGTCCCAGTGAGGTCCTTCATCTAAGCGCCCGGCTTGGCCGTCAACCTCTGCACAACGGCGACGAGGTCGCCCAGTCGAAACGGTTTGCTAAGCACGTCGTCGGCGCCGGCCGCGAGGAAGCGCTCGCGATCGCTGGCCATCGAGTGAGCGCTCGCGATCACGACCCTCATCTCCGGCCGCTCGGCCTTGATTCGGCGCATGGCCTCGAGACCGTCCATTCCGGGCATCGCGACGTCCATGAGAATGACGTTCGGGTTCTGGGCCAGCGCAAGGTCGACCGCCTGCAGTCCATCGGCGGCGACGAGGACCCCGTAGCCGGCCTTCTCCAGCACGCGCCGGCACAACCGCTGGGCGACCTCGTTGTCGTCGGCCACCAGGACCATTGACGAGCCGACTCCGTCCATCGGCATGGGCTCAGCCATGGCGGTGCTGCGCTGTCGCGTGCTCCGCGGCCAGTGGGATGGTGAAGTGGAACGCCGAACCGTGACCAACCGCGCTCTCGACCCAGATCTTGCCCCCATGCATCTCGACGATCTGCTTAACGATCGTGAGGCCGAGGCCGGTCCCGGGTATGGCCTGGGCGGCGCCGCTCCTGACCCTCCGGAAGCGCTCGAAGACGTGGCCGATCTCCTCCGGGGGGATGCCGAGGCCGGTATCGGTGATGCTGACCAGGGCGTATCCGCCTTCCGCGCGGGTCGACAGGGTGACCATGCCCCCGTCGGGCGAGTACTTGACCGCATTGTTGGCCAGGTTGCTCACCACCTGGACCAGGCGATCGCGGTCACGAGGCCCTGGTCATGACGTCGCTCAGCACATCGTTGATGTCGACGTCCGCGAGCCGCATGCTCATCCGTCCTGACTCCATGCGGTCGAGGTCCAGCATGTCCCCGATAAGACGGTTGACCCGGTCCGCGTCATTGAATATGTATCCGCCATAGGCGCGCACCTCGTCGGGCTCGATGCCGCCATCGCGGATCAGCTCGCTGAATCCCTGGATCCCGGTCAGCGCGGTCCGAAACTCGTGGCTGACGATGGAGAGGAATTCCGTCTTCGTGCGGTCCAGCTTCTCGAGGGTGGCGTTGGCGCCGCGCTGAGAGTCGAGCGCCTCGGCGAGCTTGTCCTGCGTCTCGCGCACGGTGGTCACGTCCTCGACCATCACGAGCAGGTGCTCCGGCCGGCCGCTTGAGTCGGGGATCGATGTTGCGGTCATCTGCAGCCACAGCCAGCGCCCGCTGCCGGTCGCGGCGCGTACCTGGACGCTGCGTTGGTCGGGGAGGCCCGCGAGCAGCGGAGCCAGCCGCGCCCGGCCCGCGGCCTGGTCGTATGCACGCACCAGGTCGGGCCACGCCTGCGATCGCATGGTGTCGACGTCGTGCTCCAGCATGTGCAGGAGCGCCGAGTTGCCCTCGAGAAGCTCGCCCTCGCCACCGACGCGCGCGATTCCGATTGGTGAGCGCTCGTAGATCGCCCGGTGATCTGCCTCGCTGCGGCGGAGGGCCTGCGCCGTCTCGCAGCGCTGGATGAACTGCCCAATCTCGACGCCTGCGGTCGAGAGCATCGTGATTAGCTCGTCGTCGACGTGGCGGACCTGCCGTCCAAGGAGCTCGATGACCCCGATGGTCGTGCCGGCGGTGATCAGGGGAAACGCGACTGCGGAACGCAGCCCGACCCGGCGCTCCGCGCTGGCCTGCTCGTAGTCATTCCCGGCAAGGTCGTCCATCGCGGCGGCGACGCCCGACTGCCACACCCGCCCGACCAGTCCGCCTCCCACCTCGATGGAGAGGTTCCTGGCGGGGTCGTTGAAGTCTTCGAGGTTCGAACCCTCCCTGTGCCACGTGTTCTGTAGGCGCAGGTCGTGCCGCTCGGCCTCGACGCTCCAATGCTGGGCGAGGTCCCACGCCAGGTTGGTGCAGAAGCTGCCGAGGAGTGCCGGCGATGCCTGGTCCCAGCTGTTCGCAGTAACGATCACCTGCCGGACGGCGACAAGTGTCTCGCGCATGCCGTCGATTCGCTTGCGCGCCGAGATGTCGGTCGCCTGGACGAGAAGGAACGGCTCGCTTGGATGATGGTCGCTGACCGAGGCGATGACCAGGCTGACTGGGATATGCGTCTCGGCCGCGCCGTCGAGCTGGACGTCGCTCTGCCACCGCATGATCTCTCGGCGCTCGAGCTGGCCTAGCGCGTCCTCGACATGCTGCCGGTCGGTCTCCGCGACGACGTCGGATAGGTTCGCGTGCATCAGCTCGTCGCGGCCGTGACCGAGCATGCCCGCCAGCCTCTCGTTGATCTGCACCCAGTGGCCGTCCGCCGACACCAGGCCGAGCCCGATCAGCGCAGCCTCGAGGGTCAGGCGAAGCCGCTCGTCGATCGACTCGATCTCGACCGCCTTTCTCTCCGCGTTTTCCTCCCCCAGCTTCGCCTGCCGCACCACCTCGTGCACCGAGGTGGCGACGATGCCGAGCACCGCGATCTCGAAGAGGGCGGTGGCGAGGTTTGACGCGGGACCAAGCTGGGTGACGGTGATGATGAGGATGGCGAGCGACGCCGCTCCGCCGACCGCCAGCAGCTGTCCGCTGTCGTCGAAAAGCGCGACCGTGAGCACGGCCAGGAGGAACAGCGGGAAAGCCAAAAGTGCGGGTGCGCCGGTGCCGACGGCGACCGCGAAAACGGCGGCGATTCCTACGAAGGGTATGACTCGACGGACCAGGCCTCGTGTCCTGATCGGCACGACCCCAAGCCGCGGACTTTGCCCTGGCAACACCCCGTAAGCCTCGCCCCCCCTGGCGGGATGGAAGGTGCGCAGGACGCAAAGTGTAAGGGGGTATTGGTTCCCCAGAGCCCCCTTAACGGGCGTGTTTTGAGCGCTTGATTCATGGTCATAAACGGCGCAGTGCCAGGACAGGATTCGCGGGGGGACAGGGTCCCCCGCCGCGGAACCCAGCCCTCTCCTCGGCCATGTTGGGAGGCGATTGGACATAGCACGCTTGGGGGACGGCCGGAATGAATCCGGCCTAGAGCCCCACCCGGCATTTGTTTGAAGGTCAGAGGCGACGCAATGCAAGGACCGTCACGTCGTCGGCCAGCTCCCGGCTCCGCGACCCCTGCGCCAGGATGTCGACCATGTCCTGGACGTTGGCGGCGCGACGGGCGTCGTATGGCAGGTGCACGTCTTTGGTGGCCAGGTCGGGACGCAGCTCGATGAGGCCGTCAGAGAACACCACCATGGTGTCGCCGGGGTCGAGGTGGACGGTGCCGACGGCAAAGTTACTGTCAGGAAACAGCCCGATGGGCGCGCTGCGCTCCAACAGAAGGTCCTGTCCGGTCGCGCCGCGCAGCAGGCGCGTGTATCCATGCCCGGCGTCGATGTAGTGGAGGTCCCCGGTGTCGGAGTCATAAACGGCATGAAAGAGCGTCACATAAGCATGGTTGACCTCGAGCGCGGTCGCCATCACCTTGGCCGCGCGCCGGACGCCCTCCTCCATGTCCTCGAGGCGCGCGGAGCCTCGCAGCGCTGCCCGAACTGTCGCCATCAAGATCGCCGCGGGAAGGCCCTTCCCCATGACATCGCCAAGGGTCACGGCGATGAAGCGCGGGTTGGGTTGGTGCCAGTCATAGAAGTCGCCGCTTATCTCCCGCGCCGGCGTGAAGTGTGCGGCCACCTCGAAGTTCTGACCCTTGAGCGGCGAGGGTGGGAGCATTCCGGCCTGGAGCGCGGCGGCGCGCGCCATCTGGTCTGAGCGCTCGGCGACCATCGCCTCCAGCCGCTCCAGGTTCGAGCGATATTCCATCTCGAGGCTGCGTCGGCGCAGCGCGTTGACCGCGGCGAGGTACACCTCGGTGGCCCCGACCGGCTTGACGAAGTAGCCATACGCCCCGTGCTCGACTGCCGCCTTGCCAAGCTCAGGGTCGTCGACCCCAGAGATCATCACCACCGCCGGCGAAGGCTGCTTTTTGTGCAGCTCGCTCAGCAGCCCGTAACCGGACTCGTCGGGCAGCCGGATGTCCAAGAGCACAAGCGCGTAGTCGACCGATCCGAATCGCTCGCGCGCCTCCGCGCCTGAATTGGCGATGTCGGCTTCGAAGCCCCGGCTGCGGAGCATGCGGGCCATGGCCTGTGCCAGCGGCGGCTCGTCTTCGACGATCAGCAGCCGGGGTCCCCGTACGGCGTCCGTCACCATTGAACCTGGAGTGTAAGGGGGGTGAATCGGGCTCCGGCCGATATAGGCTTGACCGCATGGAGTCATGGACCGGGTGAGCCTCGACGTCGAAAGCCGGCAGACGGACTCCGGCGTCACGGTTCTGGCCCCGACCGGCCGTCTCGACGTTGCGGGCGCGCCTGCGCTGAAGGACGCCGTCAGCGAGGCGATGAAGAACGGCAAGCCGCGCCTGGTCATCGACATGGAAGGGGTGAGCTTCGTCGACAGCTCGGGTCTCGGCTCGGTGGTTGCCGCGCTCAAGCAGCTACGAAGCTCGCAGGGGGATCTGAGACTGGCGGCGCCGAACCAACAGGTTCGGGTGGTCCTTGAGCTGACCACACTGGATCGGGTGTTCCCGTACTACGCCACAGTCGAAGAAGCCCTGTCTGATTTCTGAGCCGACGGCGCAAGCGCCGTCATTCGAGTTCCACGCAACGCTGACCCATCTCGACCGCGGCCTGGACACCCTGCACGCCTCCGTGCAGCTGCTTCGCCGGCGCATCGGACGCGCTTCTTCCGACCTCGCGCTCATGCAATTCGAGCTCGCGCTGTCCGAGATCGGCGCAAACGTGCTGCGCTACGCCCACCCTCACGGCTCGAACGAACCGAAGGCTGAATTCGAGCTCAAATTGGACTCAGAAACGGTCACTGCAGTGTTAACTGATTGGGGACCACCACTTCATAATCAGCTCACCCGCGCGATGCCGCCTTCGTCGAGCGAAGCCGGCCGTGGCCTCGCGATCGCACGCAAGGTGCTCGATGAGCTGGGATACCAACGCGAAGGCGAGGTGAACACGTGGCGACTGGTGAAGCGGCTGTAGGCGGCGGGGAGGAGAAACCCGATCCGGATCGGGTGCTCGTCCACGATTTTCGAAACCTGCTCGCCGTGATCGTCAACTACTGCGAGCTCATCTCCGCCGAAACCACGGACCCCGAAGCAATCAGGGCCGACATCGCCGAGATCCGAATGGCCGCGGAACGCGCGATCGAGCTCACCGAAAAGCTGCGCCACCGGACGCCGGGGGCCTCGAGTTCGGAGCCCGCCCCGGACAAGGGATGAACGCGGTCAAGAGGGCGGGTCCCGCCAAAGAAGTCCCTGCCGTCGCGCCCCAACCCGGGCGCGACCTGGTATTGGTCGTCGACGACGACGAGCAGATGCTCAAGCTCGTCAAGCGAGTGCTCGAGCGCGCGGGATTCGAGTGCGTCGCGGTCGGCGATGGACGCGAGGCGCATGAAGCGGCGGTGGATTGGCGGCCGGACATCATCCTCCTCGACCTCATGCTCGGCGCGACCACCGGTGAGGAGATCCTCGCGGAGCTGCGCAAGGACTTCCGCACGCGGTTGATCCCGATCGTCTTCCTCACAGTCCGGAGCTCGCTCAAGGACAAGGTCGAGCACCTGCTCAACGGTGCCGACGACTACGTGACGAAACCCTTCATCCCCGAAGAGCTGGTGGCGCGACTGCGGGCAGTGATCTCGCGAGCCACGACCACGCGCGAGCTCAACCCGCTGACGGGAATGAGCGGCAACTCCGACATCCTGCGAGAGATCACGAACCGGCTCGTCACTCGTGAACGCTTCGCGGTCCTGTATCCGGACATCGATGCGTTCAAGAGCTACAACGACCACTACGGCTTCGTGCGCGGTGACGATGTGATCAAGACGCTCTCGACGATCATCCTCGAGGTCCTCGAGGAGAATCCATCGCGAAAGCATTTCGCCGGCCACGTCGGCGGCGACGACTTCGTCATCCTCACCGAGCCGGGGCTCGCGGAGCCGGTCGCGGACGAGATCACCAAACGCTTCGACTCCGCGGTGCCCGCGCTCTACGACCTGGTCGACCGCGAGCGCGGCTGGATCGAATACGAGGAGCGGAGCGGCAATAAGATCCGGGCCGATTTTGTCTCGGTGTCGATCGGGATCGTGATCGCGGAGCCGGACAGCTACGCGAGCGCGGCGGCCCTGTCCGCGCGAGCCGCCGAGGTGAAGGGCGTCGCCAAGCGCATGCCAGGATCGAAATGGGTGCTGGACCGGCGCCGGCCGCCCGAGCGCCACGGGAACTCGCGATGAGCAGCATCGACCCCCTGTTAAGCGGGCTGAAGGGCCGCCGGCCGGAGCTATCATCCCGGAGATTGCCGCTCCATGAGTGACGTGGAGATGAACCAGCCCGCCAACGGAGAACCCAGCTCGACCGGGGCCGCCACCCCCGCACCAACCATTCCGCAGCGTCCCGAGCCGAAGCACGGAACGCGCGTGAAGGTTTCGGTGCATCGCCTCGACGGCGGCCTCGAGGATGGCGAGTCGGATGCGCGCATCCTCACCGCCGAGGGGTTCCCGATCTTCACTCCCCCTGACTCAGACCGCGCCCGCTGGATTCCCGCGCGCGACATCAAATATGTGGTGCTGGGGACGGTCGACGACCCGAACCTCGAGGTCGACCCCGGAGACAAGAGCTCGGCCCGCAAGGCCATCCTGAGGTTCCGCGACGGCGAGTGGATCGCTGCTTACATGGATCAGGGCCAGGCCGCGGATGGCGCCGGCCTTGCGATCAAAATCCGCCTCACCGAGCGCCAGCGGGTGATCCCCGCGGTAGCTGCGTCGGCAGCCTTGCTGGAGATGCAGTTCGTCGATCAGTGGGCCAGCCAGACGGATGTGGCGATGCCTCATCGGCGCAGGAGCGACATCATGGAGGCGGCCGCGCGGCAGGGCCGCGACCTCAACAAGCTCGCCAACGATTTTCGCGATCGCCTGGCGCTGATACGCGACGTCGGCCTGACGGCCGGCGACACTCTCGCATTCTCGCGTGCGGTGCGCACGCACCTCGACCGCTTTCTCGCCGAGGACGGGATCGAGCTCAGCGCCCCCGAGAAGACGACGCTCGCCGACATCATCCTGCGCGCCGCGGTCGGATACGGACCGCTCGACGGCCTGCTCCACGACCGCTCCGTGAGCGAGATCATGGTCAACGGACCTGACCAGGTCTTCATCGAGCGTCGCGGCGTCCTCGCCAAGGCCGAGGTGCGCTTCGAGGACGAGAACCAGCTGCTAGAGACGATCCGGCGCATGGTCGCCACCACCGGGAGGCACATCGACGGCCTCAACCCGATGGTCGACGCGCGCCTACCGGACGGCAGCCGCGTCAACGCCATCATCCGGCCCGCGGCGATCCACGGTGCCGCGCTCACGATCCGCAAGTTCAAGGATGCCGTTCTGGGCATGGACGACCTCACGCGTGAGGGCAGCCTGAGTCCCGCGATGGCGGAGTTCCTGAAAGCCGCGGTGCTCGGCCGCATGAACGTCCTGGTGTCCGGCGGCACGGGCTCCGGCAAGACCACGAGCCTCAACGTCATCGCAAGATTCATCCCGGGCAACCAGCGCGTGATCACAATCGAAGACGCGGCTGAGCTGCAGATCGACCACCCGCACGTCATCGCCCTCGAGCACCGGCCGCCCAACGTCGAAGGCAAAGGTGAGCTCACCATCCGCCAGCTGCTGCGCAACAGCCTTCGGATGCGTCCCGACCGCATCCTCGTCGGTGAGGTCCGCGGCGCCGAAGCGCTCGACATGCTCCAGGCCATGAACACCGGACACGACGGAAGCATGTCGACGATCCACTCCAACTCTGCGCGCGACGCGCTGTCCCGCCTCGAGACCATGGTGATGATGGCCTCGATCGACATCCCGTTTGAAGCTGTGCGCGCGCAGATCGCATCAGCTCTGAACCTCATCGTTCACCAGGCGCGCATGCCGGATGGCAGGCGCAAGATCGCGCAGATCGCGGAAGTGGTCGGTTACGACCAGAACGGCGCGATCCTCCGCGACATCTTCCTGCTCGGCATGGGATCGGACCTGCGGCTCGAGTACAACGCCACTGGTTACGTGCCCACTTCGCTGGACAAGGCCGCCTTCTATGGCGTGCAGGTGGATAGGGACCTCTTCGATCCGGCCAAGTCGCGATTTGTGCCGGCCGGGTCAGACAGCATGATGCCGGTCGTCAAGGATCCGTTGATGGCCGCCGCGCGCGGCGGCGGCGAGAACGTGGTCCGCCAGGTTGTCGTGGTGCCGTTCAGCTCCGACCGCCCGGGCGACTCGAGGCAGCAATCGCATACGGTGCAGGCCTCCGACGCGGCGCCGGCGTCAACGATGGCGTCGACGCCGGAGATGCAGGAAGAGATGCGCAAGCTGATCGATGCGGCCCGCTCCGCGGTCGCCGACCTGCAAGCGGTTGCTCCGGCTCAACCGCCGCCCCTGCCTGCCCCGGTCTACGAGCAGCACCAGGCACCCTCACAGGCCCAGTTCACGCTGCCTCCCGAGCTCATCGCGGCGGCGCAGGCATCGATGGCCTCCGGCCAGCAGGCGACGCCTGGGCAGCAGCAGTATTCGCCAAGCTCGGCCGAGAACGCGGCCGCCGCCTCGCAGGCTCTCCAGGCCGCCACCGCCATGGCCCGCGCCACCAGCGCCCTCGGTCAGATGGCCGCCGCGGCCACCAGCGGTTTCTCCGGCATGCTGCCGGTCACACACACAGGTGGGCCGGCGGGAACTGGCGCGACGCGCAGGATCCAGGCCGTAGTCGAGAGCCTCATCACCCGGAAGGGCCTCAACCTTCGCCTCGCCCCGGCCATCACCCAGGCGTTTGAAGGGGCGGAGCTCAAGGCGAGCGACTACGCCGCCCCTAACAAGCTGAGCAAGGAATCCGCCGGGCGCGAGCTGCGCCAGGCAGTCGAGGCCGGGCTGCTGCAGCTGATCAAGTACCCGCAAGGCGAGGCCGGCTTCCGCGCCGATGCCGCCCTACTCAAGTCGGTCGCAGAAGGGCTGGGCCAGCCGGTCAACGCCGCGCAGGCGCTCACGCCCGAGACCATCATCAGCAGCCTCTCCGCAGGTCAGAGCGAGGGCACTGTGACGATCATGTTCACGGACGTCGAGGGCTCGACCCAGATGCTGTCGAGCCGGGGCTTCACGCTCTCGCACGAAATCATGAAGGCCTACGAATCGATCATGGAAGACAAGATCAACGAGCACGCGGGGCGCCGCATCAAAGGCCTCGGCGACGGCGTGATGGTCAGCTTCGGTTCTGTGAGGCACGCAGTCGAGTGCGCGATGGAGATCCAGCGCGCGATCGCCGAGTACAGCAAGCAGAACCCCGAGCGCAAGCTGAAGATCCGCATCGGCATCAACACCGGCGAAGTGGTCGAGGAGGCCGGTGACATATTCGGCGCCGCGGTCAACGTCGCCGCGCGGGTCGCGGGCAAGGCCAAGGGCGGCCAGATCCTCGTCTCAGAAGTGGTGCGAGAGTTGGTCGGTCCGGTTTCTGAGATGAAATTCGCTTACCGCGGTCGCTACAAGCTGAAAGGCTTCCCCGATCGGTTCCGGCTGCACGACGTGACGCCGGGTGAAGCGCCTTCGCCGACACCAGTGCTTCCGAGCGGCGATGGCTTCGTCGGGCGCGAGCAGGAGCGCCTGGACATCCGCATGGTGCTCGACCGCGCCGCCATGGGCTCGGGCGGCATCCTCTTCCTCGCCGGACCTCCAGGGATCGGCGCCTCCCGCCTCGCTTCAGAGGTTGCCGCCGATGCGTCGAGGAAGGGTTGGTGGGTGCTGAGCGGCCGCTGCATGGATGAGGACATCGCGCCACTCAACGCGTTTCGCGACGTGCTCGGCGCGGCCGTGGCCGCGACCGGGGCGAAGGCGCTTCAGGACGCGGTCGGGAGCAATGGCCCGCTGCTCGCGCAGCTGGTACCCGCGCTCAGGCAGAAGCTGCGCGGGATGCCGCCGGCATCGGAGGTTCCGCCGAACGAGGCGCGTGAGACTCTGTTCCGCGCGATCTTCGACTTCCTGACCGCATGCCAGGGCACGCGGCCCCTGCTCGTCGCGCTGGACGACCTGCACTGGGCGGACGACGAGACCGTCCTGCTGCTGCGCGACATCGCGGAGCGCCTGGGCGGAAGCAAGCTCGTCATCCTCGGGACGTACTGGGACACCGAGCTCGACTCGGGCCGGCCGTTCACGCAGGCCGCCTCGCGGCTGCTGCGCAGGCGTCGAGCGCAGCGCGTCGCGGTCAGCCGCCTGACCGACCGCGACGTCGAGAAGATGGTCGCGGGGATGAGCGAAACGCCGCTCACGCCCATTCAGATCATCGGCATCGAGGCCGCGACTGAAGGCAACCCGCTTTTCGTCGAGCACTCATACCTCTATATGGCAGAGTCCGAGACCATGCTCGGCGGCGGAGGCCGCGTGCAGTCGAGCTTCACCGAAGAAGACCTCGAGCTGGCGCAGAGCGTGCGCGGGCTGATCGGCCGCAGGCTGGAACGCCTGAGCGAACCCGCGCAGAGAATGCTGGTCGCCGCGGCTGTGATCGGCCGCGACTTCGACGTCTCGCTGCTCGAGTCCTTCGGCGAGCTTTCGGGTCACGAGCTGCGCGACGCCATCGACGAGGCCAAGCGCGGGCACTTCCTCGTGGCCGCCGGCACGGACCGATATCGGTTTGGCCACGACCTCATCAGGCAGCGCGTTATCGCCGCGCTTCCGCTGCCGCGCCTACAGGCATACCACCTTGCGGTGGCCGATACCCTCGAGCGCGTTTACGGCAAGAGTGCGAGCGAGCGGGCGGCTGAGATCGCATACCACCTCTACCAGGCCGGCACTTCAGCCGACCCGGTCCGGACCTCGGGCTACACGCTGCAGGCGGCTCATAACGCGATGGCGGTGGGGGCCTTCGAAGAGGTCTTGAGACTGATCGAAAAGACGCTTCAGCTGCTCCCCGCGGACAAGATCCGCGAGCGGGCGGAGTCGCTCGCGCTGCGGGGCCAGGCGTACTGGGGCCTGTCGCGCAACAGCGACGCCAAGGCGGCATGGACCGGGGCGCTTGGGCGCTACGAGGAGCTCGGCGATGCCAAGGCGGCCGAAGGCATTCACCAGAACCTGGACGAGCTCAGCGCCAACGGAGCGGTCACCGACGGCCGGGCTCGGGCACACGAGCCGGCCGCGCCGCGCGAAGCCGAAGTTACCTAGGACGCTCAGCCGGTAAGGCGAGCCGCCGGCGGCACCGGCGTGTAGGCCGAGCTGCCGCTGATCGAAGGCAGCTGGCCCGTAAAAGTGATCGTGTCGGCGATCACACCCCCAGTCGCCTCAACCCTGAACCCCGAGCTCGTCGGAATGTTGATCGAGGCTGCAGGAACGTAGACGAGCCCGATGAACGCGGACGATGTCGACGCACCCATGACATTGGCACAGGTGTTGGCCGGGGGGTTGTTTTGGCCGGGTTCGTAAATCGCCATCCAGTTGAATTGATATCCACTGAACACGTAGTTGTCGCCTCCGTTGGGGTCGGCGAGGCAGCCTCCGCTGGGGATGTAAAAAGCGACGCCGCCCGGGGTGATCGGGCCGGCGCACGTGGTGAGCACGCCGCCGACGGTGTCGCACTGGTTCTCATTCGCGCGATCGCCCGCGGGCGCGGTGGCTCGGTCAGGGTTCTGGTTGGGAAGGCCGGCAGCCATGGGCGCGGTCTCGCTGTCCGGGGGATACGCGCCGATCGTGCCCGGCGGCGCGAACATGTTGGGCGGGGGGAACGAAGAAAAGGCCAGTCCGAGGACCGGGAGGGTCGCCTCGCCGCCAAGCGTGCAGGTGCCGCCGCTACCAAACGGGCACCCGCTGGTATCCGTGTTTTGAACCGCCCCGCTGACGGGAAGGTTGAACACGAGCCCGAATGGGCCCGAGCAAGCGTTGGGCGATGCGTAGATGTTGTAGGAGGTCGCTCCCGGCACGTTGCTGACCTGAAGCGTGATCGTCGCAAGCGAATGCACGGTAAGCGACTGGCACCGAGAAGGTGCGCTTTCGCGTAAATAGCTCGAGCCCGAATAAGTGTCGGTCCTCACAGATGTGAGCTCGAGCCCCCATGTGCCCACAGGCGTACCGCCCCCGGGTGTTGCAGTCACCTGGAATGACCCCGCACAGTTGGCTCCGTCGCTGTTCCAGAACTGAACCGCGGCGAGCCTCGTGTTATCGGTGGCGAGAGGTTCGTCAGGGGGCTTCAGCTCGTTGCTGACGAGGCCACCGTTGTTGGAATAGCCGGCCGGCCATTTATAGACCCCTGAGCTCAGGAAGTAGCAGCGACGTGCGCCGAAGTTTGGGTTCGCGGCATACGTACCGGGCGAGAGGACGATGTTGACTCCGGGTGACGGCTGGCCGCCACCAACGACTGGCGGCGGTGGGTACTTCGGGTCGGCCAGGCGGTAACCAGACTTCGTAGCCCCGATCACGTCCGGAAATGTGCATGGACCAGACGCTCCGCTCGGATAGCAGCTCGTCGTCGACCCCGCCACAGACGACTGGCACCGGGCATAGACGTCACCCGCGACATTCAGCGAACCCGCTTCCACAGTTATCGCGCCGTTGGCAACCAGGTCACCCGACAGGATCAGGCTGCCGCTCCCATTAACGGTGACAGCGCTGCCCCCTGCTCCGCCACACCCCGCCTGATTCAGCGCGGCAATCGTCGGAGCGTAGAGCAGGTTGTTGACGCCTCCTGACGACGTCGCCGAAAGGCGCGGCGTCGTCCCGTTGGTGAGGATGCGGGCGAACTGGAGCGCGAGCGACCTGGATCCGGTGATGGCGAACTGGCTGCCCGCCGCCCCTAGCGCCGAGACCACCTGTGTCAGCACAGCGCCCTCGCTGTAGGTGCAGGTCACCGTGAACGGAGATGCGCCTGGCGATCCATAGGCCGGTGCACAAGAGGGGCTGTTGTAAAGCCTCGCGTTGGCCCCGAAGTTCGCGGTTGCAGCCTGCTCCGCCGAGACGTAGCTTCCCGTCTGCTGGAAGTTGTCCGCTGCGGCCAGCGCCGCTCCGTCGACCGCGGCCTGGAGGTCACGGCGCAGCGCGTAGGCCCGCGAGCCGTCGATGGCGAGCGCGGCCATCCCCACGACAACCGCAAGCATGATCGCGATCAAAACGATCGCCTGCCCGCGCTGTGCTCGACGGCCGGCCATCAGTACTCCGTCCTGAATATCGCCGAGGCCGTCAGGATGATGTGGTTCGCAGTCGCCTGCGCGATCACCGGAGTGATGAGGACCAGGTTGAAGCGGACTGTCACCTGCAGGTTCGCATTTCCGGATGCGGGGTTCACGGCGCTGCACCCTCCGCTTGCGGCGGCCGAATACTCGCCACCCGGCGCGTTCATCGGCGGATTGGTCTCGGCTGAGGACGGTGGGCTGGGCTCGGTGATGTAGACCCAGGCTGTGTTGCTGGGCGGCGTCGCGCCGTTCAGAGGACCCTGCGGGCACGGCGCTGCGGCCGGGATGCCGACGAGCTGAGCTATGACGGTGGTCAGCACATCGCCGTCCGTCGGCAATCGGTTGGGCGCCTGGACCGCCGTCCGGGCACCCTCGCGCGCCGCGTGGCCGATCGTGTCGTAGTAGAAGACCGCGCGCCCGATGTCGACGATTCCAAACAGAAGGAGCAGGAGGACGGGCGAGATCAGGGCGAACTCGATGAGGGCCTGTGATCGCTGCTCCGAGTGGCTCGGCCGGCGATGGCTCATGGGCCCTGCACCGTGATGTGCTCGTTGGCCGCGAGGTGGAAGGAGCCGAGCTGGGCGGTGATGAGCGGCGTCAGGGCTCCATACGAATAAAGGACGATGACATTGAGGTCCTGCTGGCCCTGGCCTGAAGGCGGCGAGGCGAAGTCGTCCCCTGGGGTGTTGTCGTAGCAGATGTAGAGCCACGGCTGATTGGCCGTCGTCGGGTAGGCCGAGTTGGCGTAGGGCGGGTTGTGGTAGGTGTTCCCGTCGGTCGGGGAGGGGCAGGTGTTGCCCGGGTTCTTGAGCACGGAGGCCGGGAGCGAGATCGTCGCCAGCTCGGCGTCGACTGCCGATTTGATCTGCGTATCCGTGAGGAACGGATGCCCCCGGTTGGGCGCATCGAAGAAGGCGCCGTGGCGCGCTCCCTCACGGGCGGCGCTCGAGAGAACCTCCGAGACGAAGACCGCCCGGCCGATGTCGACGAGCCCGCCGACGATCACGAGCAGGACCACCGAGGAGAGTGCGAACTCGACGAGCGACTGCCCAGCCTGGCGGTTCTTGGCGGGACGAGAACTGGACCTTAAGAGGGACGGCACCGCGGATATCTTGCCTATGATGGGTCGGCCTTGAGCACTTTTAGAGGCCTGACATCCAGGCGCCCGTTCACCATCCTCGGCATCGTTTTGGCTCTTCTGGTGATCTCAGCGTTCGTGCTGGTGGCGCTGAACGCCAGCACGGGCACCAACGTCCCGTACCTGTCGGTGGTGGTCGCCACCAAGGACCTCCAGCCCCGCCTCGCGATCGACGGCTCCTCGATCCAGATCAAGAGGGTTCCGGTTCCGGGCGATTATCCACAGGTCTACTTCACCAAGGTGTCGGACGTGCAGGGCATGGTCCCCTTGGTAACGATCCTCTCTGGGGAGGCGATCACTTCGAACGTGGTCGTCAAGCCGACCCAGGCCCTGGGATCGTTCTCGGCGTACCTGCCGATCCCATCTGGCTACGTCGCCCTGACCATCCCGACCAGCGAGCAGCAAGGCGTCGCCGACTACATTCAGCCGGACGACTACATCTCGGTGATCGCGACGGTTTCGAGCGGCTCCAAGGTCGACTCGATGACGATCTTCACCAACGTGCACGTGATCAAGGTTGGTACCAGCGGCGCGACAGGGTCAGCCGGGGCGACGAGCCTCACCGTTGTCGTCACCCAATGCAGGGCCGAGTTCATCACGTGGTTCTTGACCTACGCCTCGCTGAAATACTCACTCGAGTCCTACCACGACTATGCGCAGGGAAGCCCCGCTCCCGATCCCAACTGCCAGAACGTGGACGCGGCGAAAGGGGTCACGCTGCCGACCGTCCAGCAGGCGTTCCCCAGGCTCTTCTCCTAGGACCAATGGACCTTGTAAGTCTCCTGGCCGTTGCTGTGCCAATGGCGGCGGCGATCGCCGTGTTCTTCTGGAGCCTGGATCGCGTCCGCAAGGAACGGGTCGAGGCGCCCACGGTCCCGCGCACACTACGCGCGACGCCGCGCGAGCTGGTCGAGAGGCTGCTGCGCCCGGCGGCCGACTCCCTGAGCTTGAGACGCAGCGTTCAAGGCCGGCCCACGCTGAGCGAGGACCTGGCGCGCGCCGGTCTCAACATCTCGCCGCCGGAATACCTGCTGATCCGGATCGGCGCGGTGGCTTTGGGGGCGTTGATCGGGCTGTTCAGATTCGGCATCTCCATCGGCCCGATCGTGATCGCGGCGGTTGGTTTCGTCGTCCCGCCGCTCGTCGTCAACTACCTCCAACGGCGCCGCCAGACCATGTTCAACGAGCAGCTCGGCGGGATGCTCCAG
>VBHX01000094.1 GCA_005879945.1 Chloroflexota bacterium
CGCAGCCAGGTCGACGCGCTCATCGTCATCCCCAACGACCGGCTCGCTCAGGTCGCCAGCTCCAAGACGACCCTAGAGGAGGCGTTCCGCATGGCGGATGACGTCCTCCGCCAGGGCGTCCAGGGCATCTCCGACCTCGTCACCCAGCCGGGCGTCATCAACCTCGACTTCGCGGACGTCAAGGCGATCATGGAGAACGCCGGCGAGGCGCTGATGGGCATCGGCCACGGCGCCGGCGACTCCCGGGCGGAGGACGCCGCCAAGCAGGCGGTTTCCAGCCCGCTGCTCGAGACGTCGATCGACGGCGCCAAGGGCATCCTCTTCAACATCACCGCCGGCAAGGACATCACCCTGCAGGAGGTGCAGAAGGCGGCCGAGATCGTACGCGCGGCGGCCGACCCAGGCGCCAACATCATCTTCGGCGTCGTCCGCGACGACACCATGCAGGGCGAGATCAAGATCACCGTGATCGCCACCGGTTTCGGCGGCAAGACCCAGTCCGAGGCCAAGCAGGAGGTCAAGGGCAGGACGATCACGACCTACGAGCGCCCGGAGTTCGGCACCGAAGACTTGGGCGACATCAATATCCCCGCGTTTCTCCGCAACCGAATCTAGGAATACTTCGTAGACCATGCGTTGCCCGTACTGCGGCCACCACGACCTGAAGGTGGTCGACTCCCGCGACTCTGAGGTCGGGGAGGCGATCCGCCGGAGGCGTGAGTGCCTGCAGTGCGGGCAGCGCTTCACCACGTACGAACGAATCGAGGCGGTGCCGTTCTACGTCACCAAGAAGGACGGCAGGCGGGAGGACTTCGACCCGCAGAAGCTCTTCACCGGGCTGAAGAAGGCGACCGAGAAGCGCGACATCTCGCCGGAGCGGCTGCGCGCGATCGTCGATGACATCGAGGCCGAGCTGCGGCGGTCGGGCCGGGTCGAGATCCCGAGTGGGGAGATCGGAGAGATGGTCATGGACCGGCTGCGGGACCTCGACGAGGTCGCGTATATCCGGTTCGCATCCGTGTATCGCGAGTTCATGGACCTCCAGCAGGTCAAGCGCGAGATCGAGCAGGTTCTCAGCTCCCGCCGACCGGGCTAACGCCCTTTCGTAAGCTCACTGGGTGAGCGCAGCGCCCCAGGTCCTCACGATTCCGGCCCTCGAGGCGGAGCCAGGCCTGGTGCACGGCTTCTCGACCATCTCGCTCGGGACCATGGGTCTCACGCAGGCTCCGGATCCCGAGGCGGTGCTGGCGTCGCGACGACACTTCGCACGCGCGCTCGAAATCGACGCGGAGTCGCTGACCGTCGCCGGCGCGGTCCATGGGTCTCACGTCGCTCGCATCGACGAGCACCACGACGTGGTCCGGGGAGTGGACGCCCTGGTCACCGATCAGCGCAGGGTGGCGCTGTTCGCCACGTACGCCGACTGCTACCCGATCGTGTTGTGGGACGCGGAGCACAGATGCGTCGCGCTCGCGCACGCGGGATGGCGCGGGACGGTGGCGCGCGTCGGCCCGGCCGCGCTCAAGGCCCTGCGCAGCGAGTACGGCTCGTCACCGGCGCGGATCAAGGCCGGCATCGGGCCCGGCATCTGCGGCCGCTGCTACGAGGTGGGGGAGGAGGTCGCGTCGCAGTTCGACGCGCAGTTCGTCCGCAAAGGCGAAGGCGACCGCTTCGTGCTCGACCTCGCCGCAGCCAACCGCGCGCAGCTCGAGGCTGAAGGGGTTGGTGAGGTGCACGTGCTTGGGTTGTGCACGAAAGAGACCGACTACCTCCCATCGCACCGTCGCAACCCCGACGGCACGCGCTTTGCCGCCATCGTCGCGATCCGGTGACGGTTGCCGAGAACCTGGCGAAGGTCCGCGAACGCATAACCCGCGCCGGGCGCGACCCGGACGAGGTCGCCATCGTCGCGGTCACGAAGGGATTCGATGTCTCGGTGTGTCGCCAGGCGTTGGACGCGGGCCTGCGCATGCTCGGGGAGAACCGCGTCCAGGAGGCGCTGGCAAAGATGGAGCAGCTGCCAGACGTCGAATGGCACCTCATCGGCCACCTCCAGACCAACAAGGCGCGCCTTGCCGCGGGTCATTTCGCGCTGATCCAGTCGGTCGACTCGGTGCGCCTCGCCGAAGCGCTCGCCCCCCACGCACCCGCGCAGCAAGTACTGGTCGAGGTCAACGTCGCCCGCGAGCCGCAGAGATCCGGCGCCGACCCGGACCAAGCGCTCGACGTAATCGCAACCGTCGCCGCCATGCTCGACCTGCGCGGCCTCATGGCGATGGGTCCGTCATCCGGCGACCCGACTCCGGCCTTCGCAGAGCTGCGCGGCCTGCGCGACCAAGCGCAGCAGCGAATCGGCAAGCCGCTGCCCGTGCTGTCGATGGGGATGAGCGGCGATTTCGAGGCGGCCCTGGCCGCGGGAAGCACGATGGTGCGGCTGGGCCAGGTGCTGTTCGGTCCCCGGCCTCGAGTCTGAGCTCGTTCTATCGTTATGTGGGGAATGAGCTTCATAGCAACGCTGCTGATCTACGCGCTGTACCTGTTCATCATCGTGATGATCATCCGGGCCGTTTTCTCGTGGGTGAGCCCGGTGCCGACCAACCCTGTGTCGCGGTTTGCCTGGCAGGTGACCGAACCGGTGCTGGCGCCCGTGCGGCGCTGGATTCCGCCGGTATCGGGAATCGACCTGTCATTCATCGTCGTGATCCTGATCGCCTACTTCCTCATCGCCGCCCTCCGCAATTTCTGACGGTAGAATTGACGTTCGGCGATGACGGAGACGGGTAGGCCCGTCTGATCGGTCGACAGAGAGCCCGGCCGCCGGGCGCGCGCAGGGCGCACTTCCGGCAAGCTGAAAACGGGCGGCCGACGGCGGGATTCGAGATCACTCCCGAGCCGAAACCGAGAGCGTCCGAGGTGGCAGCCTTGGGAATCTGGGTGGTACCGCGGGTCTTCGCCAAGGCTCGTCCCAGAGATCACTTGATATTTCTCTGGGAGTGAATTTGTTCGACAAGGTAGACCAGAAGGTCAGCTTCCCGGACCTCGAGAAGCAGGTGCTCGCGAAATGGAAGGAAGAAGGCACCTTCCAGAAATCGCTCGAGCTTCGTGCCGGCCGCCCGCGCTTCGTGTTCTACGAAGGGCCGCCGACAGCGAACGGCAAGCCGGCCACACACCACATCCTTGCCCGCGCGTTCAAGGACCTGTTCCCGCGCTACAAGACGATGAAGGGGTTCTACGTCGAGCGCAAAGCAGGATGGGACACCCACGGTCTCCCGGTCGAGATCGAGATCGAGAAGAAGCTAGGGATCTCCGGCAAGTTCGCGATCGAAAACGAGATCGGCATCGAGCGCTTCAACCAGCTGTGCCGCGAAAGCGTGTACGAGTACGTGGCCGACTGGGTCGAGTTCAGCGAGCGCATGGCGTTCTGGCAGGACTACGACAACGCGTACTGGACGCTGACGTCCGACTACATCCAGTCGGTCTGGTGGGCCCTCAGCGAGATGTGGAAGCAGAACCTCGTCTACAAGGGATTTCGTGTTGCGCCCTACTGCCCACGCTGCGCCACGCCTCTCTCCAGCCACGAGCTGGCCCAGGGCTACCGCGACAACGTCCCCGACCCGAGCGTCTATATCCGGTTTCGGCTCAAGAAAGATCCCAGCACTTCGATCCTTGCCTGGACCACCACGCCGTGGACGCTGCCAGGCAACGTCGCGCTCGCGGTGCATCCCGATGTCGACTACGTCAAGGTGCGACAAGGCGACGAGTTTCTAATCCTTGCCGAGTCACGGGTCCAGGTCCTCGACGGCGACTACGAGGTCGTCGAGCGCATGAAAGGCAAGGACCTCGTCGGACTCGACTACGAGCCGCTTTACCCCTACTCGGTCCCGAGCGAGGGAAGGGCGCATTACGTCGTCGACGCGGATTTCGTGTCGACCGAAGAAGGCGCCGGCGTCGTCCACACGTCCGCTCTGTACGGCGTCGACGACCTGAGGTTGTGCCAGGAGAAGGGCATCCCGTTCAAACACACGGTCGGCCTCGACGGTCGGTTCCTTCCTTACGTGGACAAGTTCGCGGGACTTCACGTCAAAGAGGCAAACCCGCTCATCGAGGACGACCTCAAAGCGCGAGGTTTGCTGTACAAGGCCGGCACGATCCTCCACACGTACCCCGAGTGCTGGCGGTGCAAGACACCGCTGATCTACTACGCGCTGGACTCGTGGTACGTCCGGACGACCGAGCGCAAGGCTGAGCTCATCGCCAACAACGCCGCCACCAACTGGGTGCCGGCGCACATCAAGACCGGCCGCATGGGTGACTGGCTCGAGAACAACATCGATTGGGCGATCTCGCGCTCGCGCTACTGGGGTACGCCGCTTCCCTTCTGGGTCTGTGAGCAGTGCGACGAGCAGCGCTGCGTGAGCTCAGCGGCCGAGATCGGTCTGGCCGAGGACGCCGACCTCCACCGGCCCTACATCGACGCGGTCACGCTTCCCTGCACCAAATGCGGTGGCGTCATGCGTCGCGTGCCGGAGGTGCTCGACACCTGGTTCGACTCCGGATCAATGCCGTTCGCGCAGCGCGGCTACCCGCGCACGGGCAAGAAGGAATTCGAGGACACCTTCCCCGCGGACTTCATCTCGGAGGCGATCGACCAGACGCGCGGTTGGTTCTACACGCTGCTGGCGATCTCCACGCTGCTGTTCAAGCAAAACGCGTACCGCAACGTCATCTGCCTCGGGCTGGTGGTCGACCCCAAGGGCAAGAAGGCGTCGAAGTCACGGGGCAACGTGCTCGATCCGAACTACCTCTTCGACAACTTCGGATCGGACGCGGTCCGCTGGTACTTCTATACATCCACGCAGGTCGGCGAGAACTACCGGACCGGCGACGCCGCGCTCAGGGAGACGGTGCAGCAGTTCTTCATTCCGCTGTGGAACTGCTACTCGTTCTTCGTCACCTATGCGCGCCTCGACAACTTCGACAGTTCGCAGCCCCAGGTGCCTGTCGCTGAGCGCCATGTGCTCGACCGCTGGCTGCTGTCGCGGCTGAGCGGGCTCGTCGACTCGGTGACGGCCGGCCTGGACCGTTACGACGCCAACGAGCCGGCCCGGAAGATCCAGAAATTTGTCGACGAGCTGTCCAACTGGTACGTGCGCCGGTCGCGGCGGCGGTTCTGGAAGTCGCAGTCCGACCGCGACAAGCTCGCCGCCTACCAGACGCTGTACGAGACCCTGACGACGCTAGGCCGGCTGGCCGCGCCTTTCGCGCCGTTCATGGCAGAGGCGATGTACCGCAACCTCTCGGAGGGGAAATCCGTCCACCTGAGCGATTTCCCCGAACCCAAGCCGGTGCTTGACCACGAGGTCGAATCCAACATGGCGCTGGCGAGGCAAGCGGTCGAAGCCGGCCTGGCCGCCCGCGACTCGGCTCGCATCAGGGTCCGGCAGCCGCTCGCGTCGATCACGCTGCCGGGCAACCCGCTGCCAGAGGACATCGCCGCGATCGTGCGTGAGGAGCTCAACGTGAAGAGCCTTGTCTTCGGAGCGGCTGAGGTCAAGCTCGACACCGAGATCACCGAAGAGCTGCGCCTGGAGGGCCTCGCCCGCGAGATCGTGCGTCTCATCCAGGACCGCCGCAAGAAGCTCGGTCTCAACGTCGAGGACCGCATCCACACGTGCTATGTGGCCGATGGCATGATCGTTCGGGCCATCGAGAAGCACGCCGACTACATCAAGAACGAGACACTGTCCGTCGCAATCGAGCCGGGCAAGGGCGACGGCTGCGACGGTGAGCAGCTGATGCTCGAAGGAGAGCAGATCTGGATCGGGCTGAGACGAACCTGAGGTCCGCCAACGCGGGACGACTGATCTTCTTGGTGGTCGCGGTGGTCGTGATCGTCCTGGACCGGATAACCAAGAGCATCGTCAACGCGACGATCCCGTACGGCACCGAGGTCCCGGTGATGGGCCACCTGGTCGGCATCACCAACATCCGCAATGCGGGCGCGGCCTTCGGCTTCGCCCCCGTCGGGCCGTGGGTGTTCCTGGCCGCATCGCTGATGGTTTCGATCGGACTGGTCATCTACGTCATGCGCGATCCGGGCGACGTGCGCGCGGACGCGGTTCTTGGTCTGATCCTGGGCGGAGCTCTCGGCAACGCTTTCGACCGGATCATCAACGGCGGCGGAGTGACCGATTTCATCAATTTCCATTTCTGGCCAGTCTTCAACGTCGCCGACTCCGCCGTGACCATCGGCGTGCTGCTGCTGGTCGCCGGGTACCTGTTACGCAAACCAACCAACGCCGCCTGATCGCTGAAGCGGCCGCGCCCCGCCTCGACCGTTTCATAGCCGAGCATGCGAGCGACCTGAGCCGTGCGGCGGCGGCACGCCTGATCAAGAGCCATCTCGTGCGCGTCAACGGGAAAACGGCCGATCCTGCCGATCGCGTCGCGCCCGGCGACGTTGTCGAGTTCGAGGTTCCCGAGGCCTACGCCGCGGCCGCCACCGGAGAGGCCATCCCTCTCGAGGTTGTCTACGAGGACGAGGATCTCGTGGTCATCAACAAGCCACCGGGCATGGTCGTGCACCCCGCGCCCGGCCACCACTCCGGCACTCTGGTCCACGCGCTGTTAGGCCGCGGCGGGACCTGGTCGGCGGCTGGCGGCGAGACGCGGCCGGGGATAGTGCACCGCCTCGACAAAGGCACATCCGGCCTGATCGTCGTCGCCCGCAACGATGCCAGCCATCGCGCCCTGTCAGCGCAGCTCAGCGACCGGACGCTCAGTCGCACATACCTGGCGATAGCGCGCGGACGCATGAAGACCGACGCGGGTGAGCTGGAAGGCGCGATCGGCCGCCACCCTAAGGATCGCAAGCGCATGGCGATCGTCGCCACCGGCCGGTTTGCGCGCACCCGCTACGAGGTCGTCGAAAAACGCAGCACGCATACACTCCTGCGCTGTGACCTCGAGACCGGCCGCACACACCAGATACGCGTCCACCTGGCCGCGCTTGGTCACCCGCTGGCGGGCGACACGGAGTACGGCGGCGGTGGTCCGGTTGAACCCGACCGGCCGATGTTGCATGCGTGGCGTTTGCGCCTCCGCCATCCCCGCACAAAGGCGGAGATGAGCTTCGAGGTGGCCCCGCCGGCTGACTTTGCGAAATTCTGGGCGTCCGTGAAATGAGTTCCTCCCCACCCGGCGCTGCGCGCCGACCTCCCCGCACAGCGGGGAGGGGTCTGCTGATTGTTATCTCCGGGCCATCGGGGGTCGGCAAGGACACCCTCATCAAACGACTCCTCGAGCTCGACCCCAACCTCCGCTACTCAACCTCGTACACCACACGGCGTCCGCGGCCCGGCGAGGTGGACGGGGTCAACTACCTCTTTGTGAGCCGCGATGAGTTCGAGCGGCTTATCAAAGAGGGCGCGTTCCTCGAATACGCCACCTACGACGGCAACCTCTACGGCACGCCGATCGCCCAGCTCGACGCCGTGCGCGCGGCCGGCCATGACATCGTGCTCAAGATCGACGTGCAGGGCGCCGAGCAGGTACGTAAGCGCGCCTCCGACGCGCTGCGCATCTTCCTCGCGCCGCCGTCGATGGACGAGCTGGTGCGACGCCGCACCGAGCGGCATAGTGAGAACGAGCGCGACCAGGCGGCGAGGCAGGCTATCGCCAACCGCGAGATGGAACTTGCCTCACATTTCGACCACGTAGTGGTCAACGACGACCTCGAGCGGGCGGTCGGAGAGGTGCTGGCGAGCATCCAGCAGGCGCGCCAGCGCCAAACTTAGTTCGTGCCACTCGACCCGACACCCGTCCCGGATGAGCTGAAAGGCCTGCGCATCGCCCTGCTGGTGGCGGGCGGAATCGCCGCGTACAAGATCGTCGACCTGGCCTCGGCGCTCACGCAGGCCGGCGCCGAGGTGCGTGTGGCGATGACCGGCTCGGCGACCCGGTTTGTGGGTCCACCGACCTTCCAGGGCGTGACCGGCAACCCGGTTCTGACCGGTCTCTGGGCGGCGGACGGCGCGCCAGAGCCTCACGTATACCTCGGGGATTGGGCGCAGGTAACGCTCCTGGCCCCGGCGACGGCGAACGTCATCAGCAGCGTGGCCAAGGGCCAGGCCGACGACATCGTCACCGCGACCCTGCTCGCCGCGAGAGGTCCGGTGGTGGTGGCGCCGGCCATGAACGACGCGATGTGGTCGAAGCCGGCGGTCCAGGAAAACCTGGGCGCGCTGCGGTCGCGAGGCATCGTGGTGGTCGAGCCCGAATCCGGCCATCTCGCGAGCGGTCACGTCGGCACAGGCCGCCTCGCCGGCGCCGCGGCGCTCATGAAAGCGATGGCGGACGCGGTGCGGTCTCGCTACGACCTTGCCGGCCGTCGGGTCGTCGTCACCGCGGGTGGAACGCGCGAGCCGATCGACCCCGTCCGCTTCATCGGCAACTATTCGAGCGGGAAGATGGGATTTGCAATTGCCGCAGCTGCCGCGGACCGCGGGGCGCGCGTGACGCTGGTGTCGACCGCTTCGCACCCGAACCACCGCGGCATCGAGGTCCGTCGCGTCGAGACCGCGGAGGAGATGCTCCGAGAGCTGAGGCGCGACCTCGCCGGCACCGACGTGCTCGTGATGGCCGCGGCGGTCGCCGACTTCCGGCCCGCGCGACCGGCCGACCACAAGATCCGGCGGGAGGAAACTCAGCACCTGACGCTCGAGCTCGAGCAGATCCAGGACCTCGTCGCATCACTGGGCAAAGAGACAGGAGCGGACAGAGTGTTCAGGGTCGGCTTCGCAGCGGAAGGCTCGGACCTGGCTGCGAAAGCGGCGGAGAAAATGAAGAGGAAGGGGCTGCATGCAATCGTCGCCAACGACATCTCGCGCAAGGACATCGCTTTTGGCAGCGAGTACAACGAGGGCGTGATGCTCTTTGCGGACGGGACGCGCGAGGAGCTGCCGCGGATGACCAAGCGCGAGATGGCCGATCGTATCCTCGACCTGGTGCGCCCACACCTAGAGTCATGAGGATTTGCTCTACGCCGAGGTAGCGGTCGAGGCGGCACGCGCCCTGGATCGCGAGACCTACTCATACACGGTGCCCGAGGGCGTCGATGTCGTGCCCGGCCACCGCGTGACGGTGCCGTTTGGGCGGCGCACCACCTTCGGCTACGTCGTCTCGCTGGGCACAGATGAGCCAGGCGTGGAGACCAAGCCGATCAGCAGCGCCGGGCGAGAGCCGCTGCTGCTCCCGCACCAGGTCGCCCTCGCGCGGCTGGTCGCCGACCACTACTGGGTGCCTCTGATCGAGTGCCTCCGCGCAATGCTGCCGCCGCGCGTTCGCTCCGCGGGTTCCAGCGGGGCGGGCGCCTCGACGCGGCAGCGCCGTCACAGCCGGCTGCTCGAGCTCGCATCCGCGCCCATCGAGCAAACGAGCAAGGCCGTCCTCACCGCAGAGCAGCAGGCCGCCCTCGACGTCATCGCGACCAACCAGCTCACGCTTCTTCATGGCGTGATCGCCAGTGGCAAAACCGAGGTCTACCTCGCCGCCGCTGAGCAGGCCCTGGCGCAGGACCTCCGCGTGCTGCTGCTGGTCCCGGAGATCTCGCTCACGCCTCAGTTGGTCGAGCGAGTGAGGGCGCGCCTGCGGGCGCCGATCGCGATCCTGCACAGCCAGGTCACCGAGCTCGAACGGGCGCAGGAATGGTGGCGCGTGCGGCACGGCGAAGCGCAGGTTGTGCTCGGCAGCCGGTCGGCTGTTTTCGCGCCCATCCCGCGACTGGGCCTGATCTGCCTCGACGAGGAGGGATCGGCCGCGTACAAGCAGGATCGGACGCCTCGATACGAGACGGGTTGGGTCGCGCGCAAGCTGGCCGCGGTTAGTGGCGCGCGGCTGGTCGCGGGCTCGGCGACCCCGAGCGTGGTCGCCTACCACGACTCGCAGCAAGGCGAGCTGGCGCTGGCGAAATTGACGAAGAGGGTACGTGGGCATGAGGCCGAGGTCGAGCTCGTCGACATGCGCGACGAGTTCGCCGCCGGCAACCGGCAGCCGCTTTCGAGACGGCTGCTCGAGGTCGTCAATCGGACGCTCGAGAACGAGGAGCAGGTCATCCTCTATCTGAATCGGCGCGGCATGTCGACCTTCGTGATGTGCCGCGACTGCGGGCGTTCGGTGCAGTGCCTTGGGTGCTCCGTGTCGCTGGTGCAGCACGCCGAGATCGAAGGGCTCGTCTGCCACTACTGCGGCTACTCGCGAGCCATGCCTTCGACCTGCGATCACTGTGGCAGCCGGAACATTCGCGGTATGGGCATGGGCACGCAGCGGCTCGAGAGCATGGTCAAGAAGCTTTGGCCGCGTGCTCGTGTACTTCGCCTCGACAGCGACGCGGCGCGCGGGCCCGACGCGTACTTCCAGATCTGGGAGACCTTCAGCGAGCGGCGCGCGGACATCCTCGTCGGCACGCAGCTGGTCGCGCGCGGCCTCGACCTGCCCGCGGTGACGTGCGTGGGTGTGGTCGACGCGGACCTGCCTCTGCATTTCCCGGACTACCGCTCGGCGGAGAACACTTTCTCGCTCATCGTGCAGGTCGCCGGGCGCGCGGGCCGCGACAGCCGTCCGTCGACGGTGGTCGTGCAGACGAGCAACCCCGAGCACTACAGCCTTCGCTGCGCCGCAACCGGTGACTACGAGGGTTTCTATGCGGCGGAGCTGCCGTCGCGCAAGGCGTTCACGTTCCCGCCATTCGCCGACCTCGCGGTGCTTACGCGGTCAGACTCCGACGACGTACGCGCCGCAGCGTCAGCGCGGGAGGCGGCGGAATCGATCGCATCGGGGCTGTTGAAGGAAGGCATCGAAGGGATTCGGGTCATGGGCCCGTCGCCCGCTTTCATGCACCGATTGCGCGGCGAATACCGGTGGCAGGTGACACTGAAAGGTGACGGCCTGGAACGCGCGCGCCACCTCGCGCCGCGTGGTCGCGGGTGGAGCTTCGACGTCGATCCTCAGACTTAGTAGCTAAGCTACCCGCCGTGAGCGAGGTCACTGAGCTCACGGGGATGGGGGCCGCCGAGCTGGCGCGGGGCATTGCCGCGCGCCAGTTCTCGGCGAGCGAAGTCGTGTTGGCGCACCTCGAGCGCCAGAACGAGACCCAGCCACATCTCAACGCGGTCGCCATTGCGCTCCACGACCAGGCGATGGCGGCTGCGAAGGCCGCCGATCAGGGGAGGCCGGAAAATGGCCAGAAGCTCTACGGCGTGCCGGTGACGGTCAAGGAGTGCTTCGACGTAGTTGGCACGGCGACCACCGCCGGGCTCGTCGGGAGGGCCGCGCACCTGCAGGCCGATGACGCCAAGATGGTGACCCGGCTCCGCGACGCGGGCGCGATCGTCACCGCGAAGAGCAACCTGGCGCAGCTCGAGCTGTACGTGGAAACGGATAACCCGCTTTATGGCCGGACCAACAACCCGTGGGATCTCGAGCGAACGCCCGGCGGCAGCAGTGGTGGCGAGGCGGCGCTGGTGGCTACGGGAGGGTCGGCGCTGGGTCTCGGCACTGACATCGGCGGCAGCGTGAGGGTGCCGGCCCATTACTGCGGCCTCTGCGGGCTCCGCGCCACGCCCGGAGCGTTGAGCCTGGCCGGCACCGCCGACCAGATGCTGTTCGGCCACCTGTCCTCCGGGATACCCGACTCGGCGGGTCCGCTCGCGCGCAGCGTGGCCGACCTTCGGCTGGCGATGGAGGTCCTTGGAGCTCCGGTCCCCGAGGCAAGTCTGCAGGGCATGGTCATCGGTCTGTACGACGACGATGGCTTCATGCCCGCCTCCGCGGCAGTGCGCCGGGCGGCGCACCAGGCCGCCGTCGTTCTCGAGGCGGCGGGCGCGCGCGTCGTGCCGTTCGAGCCGCCATCGGTGCTGGAGGCGCTCGATGTCTTTTACGGGCTGTTCACCGCAGACGGCGCGGCCGCTTACCTGGAGCTGCTCGACGGCGAGCAACTCGATCCGCGCATCCGCCGGCTCATGCAGCTCGCGACCCTTACGACCTGGCAGCGGCCGGCACTCGGCATCGGATTGCTGGCGGCCGGCCAACGAAGGCTTTCCCACCTGATAAGGACGACAGGGCTTCGCACGGCAGACGAGTCGCAAGCACTGATCGCGCGGCGCGACGCATATCGGAGGCGCTTCGAGTTGGCATTGGGGGAGGCGGGCGTCGACGTGCTCATCTGCCCGCCCAATGCGCTGCCGGCGCTCACGCACGGCGCCAGCGGGGACCTCGGGGCGGCCGGCCTCAGCTACACAGCGCTTTACAGCGTCCTCGGCTGGCCCGCCGGAGTCGTGCCGGTGACCAGGGTGCGGCCGGTCGAGACAGAGCGCCGTACAGCTTGGGTCGATACAACGGATCGTATTGCGCGTCGCGTGGACAGGGGCAGCTCGGGCCTGCCGGTGGGCGTCCAGGTCGCGGCCCGGCCCAACCGTGAGGACCTGATCCTTGCTGTGATGGAGGCCGTCCAGACCGCGCTGTCTGGCTCGGTCGACTTTCCGAGGCTCCCACCGCCGCTGAACTGAGTTCAGTTTGGGTTCGAGACCTCGCCGGGTAGAATCGAACTCGTGGCTCTCCGACCGATCCTGACGTTCGAGCATCCGGTGCTGCGCGAGAAGGCGAAGAAGGTGTCGCGGGTGGACACCTCCATCCAGCGCCTCATCGACGACCTGACCGAGACGATGCTCGACGCGCCCGGCGCGGGGCTGGCCGCCAACCAGATCGGGGTCCCGCTGCGCGTCTGCGTCGTCAAGGGCGACGACAACCAGATCTGGGGGCTCGTCAACCCGGAGATCGTGAAGCACGATGGGGTGCAGGTCGGCTACGAGGGCTGTCTGAGCTACCCGGGCTGGGTTGGCGAGGTTGCCCGCCACGAGACGGTCGTGGTCAAGGGGCGCAACCGGCGTGGCAAAGAGGTCCGCATCAAGTCCACCGGGTTCACCGCTCGCGCCTTCCAGCACGAGCTCGACCACCTCGACGGCGTCCTTTTCATTGACCGGCTCACCAGCCTCGACACGCTCCGCCGGGTCGAGGAGCTGGAGGCGGAGGAAAGGGAAGCGGCCGCGGCGGCGGCCTCGGGCTAGGTCGCCAACTTCCTGAGGATCGTTTTCGCGGGCACGGCTGCTTTCGCCGTGCCGTCATTGCGAGCCCTGCACTCCACACGTCACGAGATCCTGTTGGTGATAACCCAGCCCGACCGGCCCGGCCACCGGATGAAGGTGACCCCACCGGCTGTGAAGGTCGCCGCACAGGAACTTGGTCTGCCCGTGCTGCAGCCCGAGAAGATCCGCGATCCGTCCGTGGTTGAGCGCTTGCGCGAGCTCGCGCCCGATCTATTGGTTGTGGTCGCTTACGGGCAGATCATTCCGCGGGATGTGCTCGCCATCCCCGCGCGAGGTGTTGTCAACGTGCACGCTTCGCTGCTGCCGCGCCATCGGGGGGCGGCGCCGATCGCCCACGCGATCCTTGCCGGCGACCGCATGACAGGCGTCACCATCATCCGGATGGATGAGCAGCTCGACCACGGCCCGGTTCTCGCGACGCGCGAGACAGCGATCGGCTCGCGCGAGGACGCGGCCGCGTTGACTTCCCGTCTGGCCGAGATGGGGGCTGAGCTGCTGGTGGAGACCGTGGCCCGGCTGGATGGGATCGAGCCGCGCGAGCAGGCGCATGCTCAGGCGACTGTGGCGCCGCGCCTGCGCCGTGACGATAGCGAGCTGGACTGGACAATGAGCGCCGAGGAGATCGATCGACGGGTGCGGGCATTCCAGCCCTGGCCGGGCGCCACGCTTCCAAGCTCCCGCGGGCGCGTGAAGGTGCTGAGCGGGCACGTCGAGGGCGATCGTTACGTCCCCGATGTCGTCCAGACGCCCGGCCGGAAACCGGCTCCGGCGAAGCAGGTGCTCGGCGATGCCTGAAAAAGATGAGCGCGCGCGCGACGTCGCGGTCAACCGCCGCGCGTACCACGACTACTTCATCGACGAGAAGCTCGAGGCGGGGATCATGCTGACGGGCACCGAGGTCAAGTCGGTGCGCAATGGCCGCACCAACCTGCGCGACGGTTTCGTGCGGATCGACGGCAGCGAGGCGTGGCTGGAGAACGTGCACATCTCGCCGTACGCACAGGCGAACCTCATGAACCACGAGCCGCTGCGACCGCGCAAGCTGCTTCTCCACCGAAAGGAGATCTCGAGCCTCATCG
>VBHX01000095.1 GCA_005879945.1 Chloroflexota bacterium
AGCCCCACTGACCTTCACCAGCTGTCGTGTCAGCCGGGCCTTGCGTCGCGCGGCATTGTTGGGATGGAGAACCCCCTTCGCGGCTGCGCGATCGAGTGCTCGGATCGCATCCAGGGCGAGGGCATAGCGCTCCGACTCCGCCACGGGGCTTTCCGTCAACGTACGGCGTGCTTTGACGACCTTAGTCTTGACCTCCGAGCGCACCGCCCGGTTGCGCTGCGTCCGGCGCACGCTGGCGCGCGCCTGCTTCTTGGCGGAAGCCGTCCGCTTAGCCACGTTTCGATTCCAGGTGGGAGAAGAGCACGAAGCTAGGATTATAGAGGCCAGTGGAGTTCGAGCTCAGCGGGAAGCGCCCGAAGGTGCATCCCGACGCGTACATCGCGCCGACCGCAGTCCTCATCGGTGACGTCGAGATCGGTGCCGGCGCCAGCGTTTGGTTTGGCGCAGTGCTGCGTGGGGATGAGGCGCTGATCAAAGTCGGAGACGGCGCCAACGTCCAGGACAACGCGGTCATCCACTGCGCCACCGACCTCCCGACGCTCATCGAGCGCGATGCGAGCATTGGCCACTCCGCACAGCTGGAGGGCTGCATTGTCGAACAGGGAGCGGTGGTCGGCATGGGCGCCACGATGCTCCAGCGAAGCCGGCTGGGCGCGGGCTCGATGCTCGCGGCAGGGGCGGTCCTCGGCGAGGGCAAGTCGGTGCCGGCCGGCCATTTGGCCGCGGGCGTTCCGGCCATCGTGAAGAAGCCGCTCGACGGATCTGCGCACACTTGGGTCGCCACCGCCGCCAAGCACTATCAGAATCGCGCCGGCAAGTACCGAGCGAATCTCCGACCCGGCAGCAGTTGAAGGTCGCGCTGCCCGCGCGCGCCAAGCTGAATCTCGACCTGCAAGTGATCAAAAGGCGCGCAGACGGATTTCACGAGATAAGGACGCACATGCAGTCGGTTGCGCTGCACGACCTCCTCCAGGCCGAGCCGGCAAGCAACACGGCCTTGGAAATCGACGGCTTATCGGTGCCTCAGGGTGCCGACAACATCGTCTTGAAAGCGCACGCTGCGCTCGAGCACGTGGTTGGCCGCGAGCTCCCGACGCATTTTCGGTTGCACAAGGGGATCCCTCCAGGCGCGGGTCTTGGAGGTGCCAGCTCCGACGCGGCCGCAGCACTCCGGGCGTTGAAATTCGTTCACGGGCTTGAGACCGACATCACCAAGATCGCCCACAGCGTCGGCGCCGATGTGCCGTTTTTTGTCGCCGGCGGCTGCGCGCTGGCCGAGGGCACGGGCGAGCGCCTGAGCCCGCTCCCAACCGAGCACGCCTGGTACGCGATCGCTTGGCCCCATATCGAACTGTCGACCGCAACCGTTTACGGTGCGTGGGACGAAATCAGGGGAGAGCCGCCCAACGAGCTGCTCCAGGCGGCCGGGCGCGCCGACCTGCGCGTCCGCGAGTTTGCGGACCGCCTGGGTCGTGACTGGCAGATGACAGGCAGCGGCTCGGCCTTCTTCAGGCGGTGCGCAGACGAAGAGGTGGCGTTGAAGGCGATTGCATCGCTCGATTGCTGGACCACCGTCACCCACAGCGTCGGGGTGTGGGCCTGATGCGCCGCACGGCAGCGGTGTGGGCAGGCAAGGCCACAGGCGCGCTGTCCCGTATCAGCCGGCGCGGCGGCGGCACGACGCTGCCCGGCGATGTCGCCCGCGCCATCGACCCGGACGTTCTTCGCAAGCTCTCGCGCGACCTCAAACATGGAGCCGTCGTGATCACCGGCACCAACGGCAAGACCACCACCTCGCGTCTCATCAGCTGGCTGCTCGAGGGCGCGGGGCACAGCGTCGTGTCCAATCGCGCCGGCGCCAATCTCATCTTCGGGGCCACCGCAGCCGCGCTTGAACGCGCCGGCGTCAACGGGCGGCTGCAGGCTGACTGGGGCGTGTTCGAGATCGACGAGGCCAGCCTCGAGCGGGCAGTCGACGAAATCCAGCCGCGCGCCGCCATCGTGCTCAATCTGTTTCGCGACCAGCTCGACCGCTACGGCGAGCTGGAGTCGATCGCGAAGAGGATCGAGACGGCTATGTCACATCTTCCAGAACAGAGCCGAGCAGTCCTCAACGCCGACGATCCCCGCGTTGCCGAGATCGGCATGAATCTGACGCGCAAGCCGCTGTGGTTTGGGCTCGACGATACGTCCGTGGCGATGCGTGAACTTCCTCATGCCGCCGATGCCAGGACGTGCCCGCGCTGCGGCGCAAGCCTTCAGTTCGACGCGGTGTACGTGGGCCACGATGGCGTGTACCGATGTCCGAATGGGGACTTCGCGCGACCGGCGCCTGAGATTGCCGCGACCCACATCGTGCTCACCGGCTTCGAGAGCCTTGCGATGGACGTCGATGGCGCCCACATCGAGCTGCCGCTCGGCGGTCTGTACAACTGTTACAACGCGCTGGCTGCCTTCGCGGCGGCCATCTCGCTCGGGCTGGACGAGGCTTTCATCGCCGATCGTCTCCGCAGCGTTCGTGCCGCCTTCGGCCGGCAAGAGCGGCTCGAGGCCGATGGCCGCCGCCTCAACCTGGTGCTCTCCAAGAACCCCGCGGGATTCAATGAAACGTTGCGCACGGCCATCGACCTGGCGGGCGGCAGGTATTTCTTGATCGGCTTGAACGACCGGCGGGCCGATGGCACCGATGTTTCCTGGATCTGGGACGTCGATTTCGAGCGTCTCCGCGGCCGTGCGCAGGTTGTGGTGCCGGCGGGAAACCGGGCAAATGACCTCGCAGTGCGACTCAAATACGCCGGAGTGGAAGGGGCGCCGCCCGAGAGTGATCCCGCCCGCGCGCTGAATGCCCTGATCTCAGCCACACCGACGGGCGAGACCGCGCACCTTCTGTGCACCTACACCGCGATGCTCGATCTGCGCACGGAGCTCGTCCGCCGCGGCTGGGCCAAGCCGTACTGGGAAACTTAGAGAAGACGATGGCCAGGCACAAGAAGACCTTCACCGTCGGATGGCTGTATCCGGACCTCATGAACATCTATGGCGATCGCGGCAACATCCTCACCCTGCTCAAGCGCGCCGAGTGGCGCGATTTCGAGGCGCGCCTCATCGAACTGGGCCGAGGCAGCTCCAAGCGCATGGACGAGGTCGACATCTTCTTCTTCGGGGGCGGTCAGGATCGCGAGCAAGCGCTCGTGTACGAAGACCTCCTCGAGACCAAGCAGGCGCCGCTCGAGCGCGCGGTGACCGCCGGCGCCGGCGTTCTGGCCGTTTGCGGCGGCTACCAGCTCCTCGGCCACTACTACCAGACCGGTGAGGGCGAACGCTTCCCGGGCATCGGCATGATCGACGTGCGCACCGACGCCGGCAAACGGCGCTTCATCGGCGATGTGATCGTCGACACATCGCTTGTCGACGTCCAGCCCCCGACGCTAGTTGGTTTCGAGAACCACAGCGGGCGCACTTTTCTCGGTCCGAAGGCGAAGCCGCTCGGCCGCGTCCGCATGGGCTTCGGCAACAACGGTGAGGACCACACCGAGGGCTGCCTGCAGGGCGGCGTCATCGGCACTTACCTGCACGGCTCGCTGCTGCCCAAGAACCCGCACCTCGCCGACCACCTGATCCGGAGCGCCCTCAAGCGGCGTGGCATCACGGAGCTCGTGCCTCTGGACGACGCGGCAGAGCTGGCCGCCCACGAAAAGATCCTCGCTCGGGCAAAAACACCGGACGGCCCGCGAGCTCAGCGCTGACGACGCCGAGCACGTAGTCGATTCGTTGCGACACGTCCAGGCTGGTGAACCGCACGACTCGAAAGCTGTGCGACTCGAGCCACTGCAACCGGCCGCCATCGCCGGCCGCCCCGCCCCCAAACGGCTCACCATCGATTTCGACCACCACCCGCGCGGACAGGCAGACGAAATCCACGATGAACGGTCCGACCAAAGCCTTGCGGCGAAACTTGAACCCGTCGAGCCGGCGCGCGCGCAGGCACGACCACAGATCCCACTCGACGCCGCTCATCGTGCGGCGGAGGTATCGCGCGAGCTGAATGCGAGAAAGCGGCACTGCACGCAGCAGCATCCTGGAGGGTTAAGGCGGTGAGAACCCTGCCTGTTAAGACCGCGAAGAAGGCCGCACAGGGCGCTTGGGAGCCTTCACTCCCCGACGAGCGGCCGCTCGCGCTTTCCCCGCGCCGTTCGACCTGATCGCGACCGGCACAGTCGAAGAAGAAGCTCTGCCGGTGACGCGAGCAGGCGCCAGCGCCTCCCGCAATACCTGGTCGATCGACTCCACCAAGACCAGCTGCATCTGTTTGCGCAGGTCCGCCGGGATGTCGTCGAGGTCCGCTTCGTTGTGCGCGGGCAGAAGCACTCGCCGGATCCCCGCCCGGTGTGCGCCGAGGACCTTCTCTTTGATGCCACCGATCGGCAGCACCTTGCCGCGGAGCGTGATCTCACCCGTCATCGCCACGTCGTCGCGCGCCGGGCGCCCTGTGAGGATCGAAGCCATCGCGGTCAGAACCGTCACGCCCGCCGACGGCCCTTCCTTGGGCTGGGCGCCCGCGGGCACGTGGACGTGGATGTCGTTCTTCTCGAACAACTCAGGATCGATCCCCAAAGCAGCGGCACGATCCTTCAAGTAAGACAGCGCCGCCGACGCCGACTCCTTCATCACCTCGCCCAGCTGCCCGGTCAATCGCAGCTCACCCTTGCCCGGCGTCAGCGCCGCTTCGACGAACACGATCTCACCGCCCGTCGGCGTCCACACCAGGCCGGTCGCGACTCCCGGGCGGTCGATTCGCTCGGCGACGTCGTCGTGGAATCGACGCTTACCCAAAGCAGCACGCACCCGCTTGACGTCCACAGCGCGGCGCGGCCGCTTGCCGACCGCCATGTCCGCCACCGCCCGCCTCATCACCGAGGCGATCTCACGCTCCAGGTTGCGCACGCCGGCCTCGCGAGTGTATTGGCGGATGATCAGCCGCACGGCTTCCTCTGTCATGCCGACCTCGCCCTCGCGCAAACCATGCGCAGAAAGCTGCTTCGGCACAAGGAATCGCTCGGAGATCTGGACCTTCTCCTCTTCCGTGTAGCCGGAGAGATGAAGCACCTCCATCCGGTCTCGCAGCGCGGCCGGAATCGTCTCAAGGGTGTTGGCCGTCGTGATGAACATCACCTTCGACAGGTCGAACGGAACGTCCAGGTAGTTGTCGCGGAAGTCTTTGTTCTGCTCGGGATCGAGGACCTCGAGCAGGGCCGACGAAGGATCGCCGCGCCAGTCCGAGCCGATCTTGTCGACCTCGTCGAGCATGAACACGGGGTCGTTCGACTCGGCGCGCCGGATCGCCTGCAAGATCCGTCCAGGCATCGCCCCGATGTACGTCCGGCGATGGCCGCGAATCTCCGCTTCGTCGTGCACGCCGCCGAGAGAAGCTCGTGCGAACTTGCGCCCCATCGCGCGCGCGATCGAGTGACCGAGGGAGGTCTTGCCGACTCCAGGCGGACCGACAAAGCACAGGATCGGCTCCCGGCCGCGCTCCGTGAGTCCGCGCTGCTGCTTCAGGCGCCGGACCGCGAGGTGTTCGACGATTCGCTGCTTGACCTTGTCCAGGTCGTAGTGGTCGGCGTCCAGGATCTTTCGTGCGGCCGCCACGTCCACCTCGCCACCGGTAGAGGTGTTCCACGGCAAGGACACGATGAGCTCCAGATAGGTGCGAATGACCGACGACTCGGGAGACGCCGATGGGATGCGCTCGAGACGCGCCAGCTCGCGGTCGGCCTCTCGCCGTGCCTCCGCCGGCAGTCCCGCCTTCTCGATTCGCTCGCGCAGCTCGGCCAGCTCACCATGCTCGCTGTCGAGTTCCCCCAACTCGTGCTGGATCGCCTTGAGCTGCTCGCGCAGGAAGTACTCGCGCTGGGCCTTGCCCATCTGCTCCTCCGCCTGCGACTGGATCTTCCGACCCAGCTCCAGCACCTCGAGCTCATGCGCGAGGTTGCCTAACAATCGCTCCAGCTTCTCCTTGGCCGAATCCATCTCGAGGATCGCTTGACGCTGTTCGGTCGTCAGGCGGATGTGGTTGGCGATGTAGTAGGCGAGGTGAAGCGGGTCATCGATCGCGCCCGCGGCGCTCGCGAGCTCGGCGGGCAGGTGAGGAGCAAGCGTCACGAGCTGCTGGAACGATGAGACCGCGCGCCGCAGCAGCGCCTCGCGCTCGATCGGAGTCAACGAGTCCGGCGTTTCGGGCAGCATCTCCACGCGGCAGCTGAGGTAGGGCTCCTCGGCCAGGGACGAGAGCAGCTTGATGCGGTGCAGCCCGAGCACGGCCAGCTGAACGGTGCCGTCCGGCAGCTTGAGCATGTGCTGAACCCGCACCATCGCGCCCACGTGGTGGATGTCCTTGAACCCGACGTCTTCCGCGGTCTCGTCGAGCTGCGTGGCCACGGCAATATGCCGCTCGGCACCAGGCAGGTCGTCGAGCAGCTGCAGCGAGCGGCGGCGTCCAACCGAGAGCGGAATGAAGATCCGCGGGAACACGACCGTCGACTTGAGCGGCAGCACCGGAAGGTGCGAAGGCACGATCCCCTCCAGATTCACCGCCGGCATCTCGCTCACAGCAACACAGTATTCCCAAAGACCTGCGGATGATCCGCCGGCCGTACGGATTCGTATCAGAAGCGACAAGTCATTCGGTTTCGAAGGAGGGGAGATGAAGGACCTGACCCGTCGGAGATTCCTGACGCATAGCACCATCGGTGTCGCATTTGCCGGCGCGCTGGCGCTAGTGCCCGGCGTGGCTGCCGCCCTGAAGCTGCCGAACGCGACATCGAAGGTCGGCCTCGGCAACAAATCAGACGGCCCTGTTATCGCACATGTTCGCGACCTCGCCACCGGCGAGATCGCATTTCTCGTCGGTACCGAGCGGTTCATCATCCGCGACCGTGAGCTCGCCGTGCGCTTGCATTCGGCGGCGCGGGCGAGATGATCTGGGAGTGAGCTGAAACATGTCATCGCATCGCGAAGCACCCGCCATTGCCAAAGACCCGGTCGCCGACAGCACCGATCTCTACGCGTTCGTCAGCCCCGACGCACCCGGCACCGTGACCCTGATCGCCAACTACATCCCGCTGGAAGGCCCCGACGGGGGACCAAACTTCTTCGAGTTCGGCGTTCCTCTACAACACCGGCCAGATCACGTCCATCGACAGCGCCAGCTGGAACCGCCCGCAGTTCTACTCCGTGACCCGAACACAGAACGGACAAGCCACAACGCTTGGCTCGGGACTCGCGTGTCCTCCGTGCAACGTCGGTCCGCGCTCAACGCCCGCATATGCGGCGCTCGCGCAGAGCGGAATTCACAGCCTCTCGGGCGGGCACGGCAAGGTTTTCGCGGGCCAGCGCCAGGAGGGTTTCTTCGTCGACCTCGGCTCCATCTTCGACCTGGGCGCGCTCCGGCCGTTCCAGAACCTGCACCTGATCCCGCTCCCGGCGGTGACTCCGGGCGTCAACGGCGCCAAGCACCTGAACGTCCACACCATCGCGCTGCAGGTCCCCATAGGCGACCTTACGAAGGACGGATCGGGCACCTTCAGCGGCACCGGAGACTCGAAGGCGGTCGTCGGCGTCTGGACTGCGGCTTATCGCCGGCAGGCCAGGATCCGCCCCGACGCCGACGAGGGCGGTGACGGCGAAGACGTCGAGAGCGGGCCATGGGTCCAGGTGTCCCGCCTCGGCAATCCGCTCTTCAACGAGGTCATCGTGCCGATGAGCAAGAAAGACCGCTGGAACTCGCTGCAGCCCGCGGCCGACTCACAGTTTCTTCAGTACGTGCAGCACCCGGAGCTGGCCAAGCTGCTTCCCGTCCTCTATCCGGGCGTGTTTCCAAAGCTCGCCGGGCTGGCCGCAGCCAGGGACGACCTGGTCGCGATCCTGCTCACGGGCATTCCGTCGGGGATCATCCCCGGGTTCCAGAACTTCACCGGGACGACGCCCGCGGACATGCTGCGGTTGAACATGGCGATCGCCCCCAACCACTCGCCGAGCATCCTCGGACTGCTTGGTGGCGATGCCGCCGGCTATCCCAACGGCCGGCGCGTCTTCGATGACGTGGTCACGATCGAGCTTCGCGCCGTGGCGGGCCTCACGTACCAGGTCGTTCACGGAACCACGGTGTTCACCGCCGATGGTGCCGCCGGAGCGATCTACGACGTCGAGAATCCGGCCGGCAACACGCCTCCGGTTTCCTACCTGAGCAGCTTCCCCTACCTCAACACGCCGGAAAGCGGCTTCGACGTGCTCTAGCCTCCCCACCCCGTGAGGAGGTCGGGCCCGGCCGCGCAAGCGGCCGCGCCCGGGTGGGGAGTCCGATATTCAGCGCCAATCCAGCTCCGTGACCTGACCGCCCACGATCCGAACTTCGACCGGACCCGGACGGCTCTCGTGCCAAATCCGGTAATCGCCCTCGGCAAGCGACCCGAAAACCGCAGCGCAGAGGTGTCCGCCGGCGGTCTTGCGCCGCAAGACGTCGGTGTGCACCCGCTGCGAGTCGTGCCCGGCAGGGCTGATCTCGATCTCCTGGCCCCTCAGCTCGTCGCCGGTATAGATGACGAGCGCTCCCGCCCCAGGCCCCACGTCGACCATGACGCCCTGCTCGAAGTCAGCCTCGTGATGGTGCTCGCTCAATTAGGCCCGGAACCTCCCGCCCGTATAATCTCGCTCAGCCCGCAAGGGTCAAATCTTGAGCTCACCGCTAACGGCCGTCATCCTGGCCGCCGGTCACGGCACTCGCATGCGGTCTCGGACTCCCAAGGTCCTGCATGTGCTTTGCGGCCGTCCCATGATCGACTGGGTCATCGACGCCGCGCGCGACGGGGGCGCGGGCGACATCAAGGTGGTCGTCAATCCCCATCACGCCGAGGTGGCCGCGCACCTGGACGGCAAGGTCGAGGTCGTCTACCAGCGCGATCCAAGGGGCACTGCCCACGCCCTGCAGCAGGTTGGCGCCCTGATCGGCGACGTCCTGGTAGTCAACGGCGACTCACCGTTGCTGACCGCCGATACCGTGCGGCGCGTCGTCGAAGCGCATCGAACAGCAAAACGTCCCGCGACCATCGCGAGCGTCGTTGATCCCAGGCGCGATGACGGCCGGATCGTCCGAGGCCACGACGGAGAGTTCAGGAAGATCGTCGAGCGCAAGGACGCGAGCGACGAGTTGAGAAAGAATGTCCACGAGTTCAACGTCGGGATCTACTGCTTCGACGGCGGCCGCCTCAAGGATGCGCTCGCGAAAATCTCGGACGACAACAAGGCCGGCGAGTACTACCTCACCGACGTCTTCCTTCACATGCAGCCGGTCAACGTCGTCCAGCTGGCGGATCCGAACGAGGCGATGGGCATCAAAGACCGCAGCAGGTTGGCGGCGGCTACAAAGATCATGCAGAGGCGAATCCTCGAGCGCCTCATGGAAAGCGGCGTCACCATCACCGACCCGGACTCCACGTTCGTGGACGCGACCGTCACCATCGGCCAGGACTCGGTCGTCGAGCCCTTCTCGGTGATCAAAGGCCACACCGCGATCGGCACCGAATGCCGCATCGGCCCTCACGTGTACATAGAGGAGGCGAGGATCGGCGACCGCTCCGACTGCGGCCCTTTCGTGAAGATCAGGCCCGGAACCGAGATCGCCGAGAACGTCCACATCGGCAGCTTCGCCGAGCTGGTGAGGACGAAGGTGGGCCGGAACAGCAAGGTGCCCCACGTTTCGTACCTCGGCGACACCGACCTCGGCGAGGACGCCAACATCGGCGCCGGCACGATCACGGCGAACTTCGACGGCGTGCACAAGAACCGGACCGAGATCGGCGACGGGGCCTTCGTCGGGGTGGACACGATGCTGGTCGCTCCCGTCAAACTTGGCAAGGGCGCCCGCACCGGGGCAGGCTCGGTCGTCACGAAAGACGTTCCCGAGGGCGCGACAGCCATCGGAGTTCCAGCTAGGGTGATACGGAAGAAAAATGATCGGTAGGTTGACCACAGCCGTCGAGTTCACCGGTGAGGAAGCCTCGCCCTGGGGCGCGCTCAAGCTCATCGCGGGCAGCGCCAACCCAGAGCTGGCCGAACGCATCTCGGAGAAGCTGGGCGTGCCTCTGACCGACCCTCGCCTGCGACATTTCCCCGACGGCGAGATCAACGTCAAGATCGAGGACTCGATGCGCGGGCACGACGTGTTCGTCATCCAGCCCACGTCGCCGCCGGTGAACGAGCACCTGATGGAGCTGTTCATCATCCTCGACGCCCTCCGGCGCGCATCGGCCGGAAGGGTCACCGCGGTCATCCCGTACTACGGCTACGCGCGCAAGGAACGCAAGACCCAGCCGCGCGAACCCATCTCGGCGAAGCTGGTCGCCAACTTCATCACCCTCGCCGGCGCCGACCGCCTGCTCCTCCTCGACCTCCACGCCGAGGCCATCGAAGGCTTCTTCGACGTGCCGACCGACCATCTCTCTCCGCATCGAATCGTCGCCGACCACTTGCGCACTCTGAATCTGCAGCACCTCACGATCGTCGCGCCAGATGCGGGTGGTGGCCGGAGGGCTGAGGCTGTCGCCAACCAGCTTCAGGCGCCGATCGCGTTCGGCTACAAGCGCCGTTCGGCCGACGATGAGGTGGAGGTGATAGCGGTCTCGGGTGACGTCAAGGGCCGCGACTGCGTGGTTGTCGAGGACATCATCACCACCGGCAGCACGATCTCCAAGCTGGCGCAGGCTCTTCACAAGCAGGGCGCACGCAGGGTTTTCATCGCCGCCACCCACCCGGTTCTGACCGGCGACGCGGTGGAGCGGCTGAAGCGGGCGGACGTCGAGCAGGTGATCGTGACCGACTCCGTGCCGATCGCCCGCGAGAAGCTGGGCCCGGATTCAATGATCACGATTCTGTCAGTCGCGCCGTTGCTCGCCGAAGCGATCATCCGGGTGCACGAGAACCGGAGCGTCAGCGAGCTCTTCAGATAGTCCTACCGTCATGAACGCCCAGGAATGGATCGAAGTCGTCGTCCTCGTCATCTGCTTCTTAGCGGCCGCGCTGGCCGCCGGCACTGAGACCGCGCTGACCTCGGTCGGACGGTTGCGCGTGCGCTTCCTTGCCGAGCAGGGGAGCAGGTCCGCGGCAATCCTGCAGAAGCTTCGAGCAGACCCGAATCGCTACCTCTCTACGGTCCTCTTCACAAACACCCTCGCCCTCATCGTGGCCTCGACCGCGACCACGCTCCTTACGGATTCGCTGTTCACGCACTGGGGCGTGCCGGTTGCGTGGCGCCTCTGGCTCGCGCTGGCAGTGTCGTTCGTGCTCTCGGTCGTGCTTCTGATCGCTGCTGAGGTCACGCCGAAGACGCTCGCGATCCGCTACGCCGAGCGAGTCGCGCTGTGGACCGCCGGACCGGTCGACAGGCTGGCGACGTTCCTTGGCCCAATCCTCTGGGCGGTGACGCTGATCTCACGCGCCCTCACCGGCGGCCGTGCTGCACGCGCCCCGTTCCTCACTGAGGAAGAGCTCCTCACCCTCCTGCACGTCTCCGAGGAAGCGGGCGTGATTGAGGAGCAGGAGCACCAAATGATCCACGGGATCATCGAGATCGGCGACAAGACCGTGCGCGAGATCATGATCCCGCGCACCGACATCGTCGCCATCGAGAAGACCGCGACGCTCAAGGACATCGTCAAGGTTTTCAAGGAGTTCCGGCATACGCGGATGCCGGTCTACGAGGAGGATCTCGACCACATCGTCGGTCTTCTCCATGCCAAGGACCTGCTGCTCTTCTACACCCTCAACAATGCGCAGGAGTTCGACATCGCCAAGATCCTGCGGCCGATCAAGTTCACGCCCGAGCAGAAGAAGGTAGATGAGCTGCTGCATGAGATGCGCACCGAGAAGGTCCACATGATGATCGTGGTCGACGAGTATGGCGGCACCGCCGGGCTCGTGTCGCTGGAGGACCTGCTCGAGGAGATCGTCGGCGAGATCCGCGACGAGTACGACTCCGCCGAGGAAGACATGCTCAAAGTCCTCAATGAGCGCGAAGCGCGCGTCGATGCCGGCTTTCCGCTGGAGGAGCTCAACTCACGACTCGGGCTGGCGATCGAGGAGTCGGGCGACTACGACTCGGTCGGCGGGTACGTGCATGCGATGCTGGGAAAGATGGCGGTCGCCGGCGATTCGTTTCGGGGTGGCCGGGCGCTCTGGACCGTGGAGAAGGTGAAGGGCCGGCGAATCGAGATGGTCCGCCTGAAATCAGACCAGCCCTGGCCGCAGGAAGCACTCATCGCGGCCGGCCTTCTGAATGCGGCGCAGTCCGATGGACGCGCCGGTGAAGGTCAGGCGACCAACCTGGGTCAACTGGAGGGACCGACTGGCCACATATCGTGACCGGGCGGTCGTGCTTCGAAAGCTCGACTACGGCGAGGCCGACCGCATCTTCACCCTGCTGACTCGCACGCACGGCAAGGTTGGGGCGATCGCGAAAGGAGTGCGGCGGCCGGAGAGCAAGCTGGGCCCGTCGCTGGAGCTCTACGGACACGTTGACGTTCTGCTGGCCAAGGGTCGGGGAGAGCTCGACGTAGTCGCGCAAGTGCAGCGCATGCCCGGTGAGCGCATCGCAGGTGACGTCGAGCGCATGTCGCATGCGGCGCTGATCGCGGAGCTTGCCGAGCGCGTGTGCGAGGACCGGCACCCGGTTGATGGCGTGTACGAGTTGACGGTGATGGCGCTGGATGAGCTTGCGCGCGAAACCGACCCGCGTCGCGCCTCCGCCTACTTCCTGATGGCCGCGCTGGACCTGCTCGGGTATGCGCCGCAGCTGATGGAGTGCGCGTCTTGCGGGAAGCCGCTGGCGGCCAAGCCGGCGGTATTGAGCCCCACGGCGGGCGGGTTCCTCTGCGACGACTGCGCGGCGCCTCTGGCCTCACCCCCTGTTGTCCCCCTCTCCGCGATCAAGGTGCTCCGTTTGATGGCGAGCGGCGACCTGGCGACCTACCGGCGCTTGAAGCTGGACGGTGAGCTGATCGAGTCTATCGAGGGGGTGCTCACGGCGCAGCTCGAGCATCACCTGGACCGTCGCCTGAAGTCGCTACAGTTCCTTCACCAGATGAGGATTCGCCCCTGACTGTCGCTCGCGACCAGCTCATGGAGAAAGTTGTCGCATTGACCAAGCGGCGCGGCTTCATCTTTCCATCGAGCGAGATCTACGGCGGAATCTCGGGGTCGACGCTGATGATGCCCGCGGCCGTGTGGGCGGCGTCGGGCCACCTGGAGAATTTCGTGGATCCTCTGCGGCAGTGCTTGGGCCAGTGCAAGAAGCGCTGGCGGGCCGATCACGTCAAGGGTGACCGGTGCCCCGAGTGCGGCGGGCCGCTGGACGAGCCGCGGATGTTCAACCTGATGTTCAAGACCCACGTGGGGCCGGTCGAGGACCACGCGTCGGAGGTCTATTTGCGACCGGAGACCGCGCAGGGCATGTTCGTCGACTTCAAGAACGTCATCAATTCGACGCGGGTTCGCGTGCCATTCGGTATCGCTCAGCAAGGTAAGGCGTTCCGGAACGAGATCACGCCCGGCAATTTCGTGTTCCGCGTGCGCGAGTTCGAGCTGATGGAGATGGAGTATTTCGTCAAGCCGAACGAGGACGACGAATGGTTCAAGTACTGGCGAGAGGAACGCAGGCGCTGGTATGTAGAGGATCTCGGCCTGAGCCCCGATCGGCTGCGCTTCTATGAACATCCGAAGGAATCCTTGTCGCATTACTCGAAGCAGACGACCGACATCGAGTACGAGTTTCCGTTCGGGTGGGGTGAGCTGGAAGGAGTGGCGGATCGCACCGACTTCGACCTACGGGTCCACCAGGAGCACTCGAAAGAAGACCTGAGCTACCTCGATCCGGAGACGAACCAGCGCTACCTACCCTGGGTGATCGAGCCGGCGGTGAGCCTGGAGCGGATCTTCATCACCTTGCTGCTGGACGCGTACGACGAGGACGTGATCAACAACGAGCCGCGAGTGGTCCTCCGCCTTCACGCGAACGTGGCGCCCGTTCAGGTCGCCGTGGTGCCGCTGTCAAAGAAGGAAGGTCTGATCAAGGTCGCGCGCGAGGTGCAGTCTTCGCTGCAGGGTCGTTTCCGCGTCGAATACGACCAGACGGGCGGTCACATCGGCCGGCGCTACCGGCGGCAGGATGAGATCGGCACGCCGTTCTGCGTGACGGTGGATTTCGACACTCTCAACGACAGGGCGGTGACGATCCGGCAGCGGGACTCGACCCAGCAGGAGCGCGTGCCGATAGCGGACCTGCCGGACCGGCTTCAACAGCTTCTCTGATCGTCTAGAGGCGGCGGCCGATGCCCGGGTAGTCCATGACCAGGCCGTCTTCGTGGAACGTGAGGTCGGCAGAAAAGTCGGAGTCGGTGGACTCGTAGCGGATGAAAGAGTTGGCGTCTTGCGAGCGGATGAAGGTGTAGCGCTGTCTGCTTGCATGAACCGTGAGGTCTGGAACCGATATCCACGCCATCACGAAATCGAGCGGGCCGCCGCCTGCAAGGAGGTGATGGCGTAGGACCGGCATCGAGTTGGTCAGAGGCGACAGGCCAAGGTCGCAGTCCACTGCGCCGGCGAGAGAAGGTAGCTCAATGTCGGCATCGCTGGTCGCAGTCCACATCCCCGAGGTCGAACGCCGCAGATCCAGTGATCGCGTCCATCCCTGCCCGCGCGAAGTCACATTCATGCGGGAAGTGACAAACCCGGCGACCGTCTCGAGCCTGTAATCCAGCCGATATGACTCGGGTTCGCTGCCGATGGCGACGCCTGTCGCCGTCAGGCGATCATGTTCGAGCACCACATCGGCAAACTCGACACCAAACGGCTCGTCCTTGACCCAAGCGATCGACCGTCTCAGCTGCTTAGGCGATCGTTGCTTCGATCGAGGCTTGGTGCCCCTTTATGTGGCCGATCAGCACGCGCTCGATGCGGTCCTTGACCGTCATCGTCCCCGACGGAATCTGGCGCTCCATGTCCAACTTCTCATCGGGAATCAATCGAATATCCGCGGCGATCTGTGGGCCCTGGTTGCGCAACAAAGTCAGCACCTCGGCCTTCGTCGCGTCGCCGTGCTCGATCGCGTGCTGAGAGTTGACCACCTTGATATCAACAGGCGGCGTCGGCTTGTCCTCGAGGACAGCCTTGATCCGATCCATCTGCCAGACCTGGTTCATCGCCACGTGATGCGCGATCACGCCCACTCGTCGGGTCTCGTCCTCGTCATTGATCCGAAGGTCCGGCGTGTTCACGCCCTGAAACCACCACTGCTCGTCCGACAGCGACTCGACCAGACGAATGAAGCTCTCCTGGGCAGCCGTGAACTGGGCGGCGAGGAGTGCGGAACGCGAAGTCTTCGTTTCAGCCATACCTCCAAGCTAGCAGCGTTAACGCCTCGGGCGCGTGGCATGCTAGTCGCTGCGCTCGTTTGGCAAGCGGGAGGGAGGAGGCGCGAATGGCAAAAACGATCGAACGAACAAGCACGAAATCGAACGCCCAGGCAAGGTCGCAGCGCCAACCATTCCGGCCCAAAGACCTCCTCAACCAGGTCGTGATCGGGCGCCCTGACTGTAGGGTCGACAGGCTCGAGCGCATCGAGGGCTGGTTCGAAAAGCACCTGGCCTCCGCGTCGCATACCTAGATCCTCGGCACGGTCTCCTTGGCCGCCGGCTCGGTGGATGGTGGGCCCGCGATAGCCGCAGCCAGCACGCCCGCCCATGCAGGTATCCACGCCGCCAGCTCGAAACCAAACAACCCCAGCATCGCCGGTAGTGCGATGGCGGCCACTACCGCCGGCGCCCGGTTGTGGAGCCAGGCCGACACCACCGGCGCCATGGTCAGGACCACCACGACTGCGACCGCGGCGGAGCCGCGAACGCCCCACGTCGAGGCGTAGGTCACCTCGCTGCAGCGGAACGTGGCGCCTGTCCCTGTGCAGTAGCTGGTCGTGCCTTCGATCAGGAAGTAGAGGAGAACAGCCAGCGAACAGACGGGTCCAATTCCGGCCACCACGACCCTGAGGCCGCGCCAGCGCCTGGCCGCAAAGCCGAGCACGATCGCGGCCACGAACAGGGTCGTGGCCAGCGTCAGCAGGCTCATCAGGTCGGTCATGCGGATTGGGAGTCTACCGTCTGGTTTAGCCGTTCACGAGCCCACGATTCGGATGGTCCAGAAGTCCGATGACAGACTCGACTGGATCAGGTACGAATACGGAAGGGTGAAGTAGCCCTCCATGCCCCAGCCGAGGCCCCATGAGTTGCGGACGATGAAACGCTGGTGGGCATCCTCATAACCAACCGCCATTACCGCGTGGCCGCCGATCGCCCGCTCGCTCGGAGCCGGCAGCGGCGCATGCCCGCCGCGCGCTACCTCCATGCTCTCGAAGCTCTCGTAGACCGTGAAGCCGAATACGAACGGGTAGCCCGATGCCAGGCATCCCTTCATCTGGTTCAGGTCCTGGATCAAGCTCTGGTAGGAAACCGCGCGGTCGGTTTTGGCGTCCGCGTAAGCCTTTGCCGGCGGCTTCTGCGTGAACTTCGCGAGGTCGTACGGCCATTCCGGCTCCGGGCAGACCCCCTGGCTCGCCACCGACTTGATGCCGTCGCGGAGCTGGGCGCCGCTGTCTGAACCGACCGTCCCTTCGATGACGCGCTCGTTGTAGTAGATGAAGAGGCGCGAGGGCACGAAGTCGGCGAGCTCCTGCTTGATGCGATCGAACTCCACGGCGCCGCCGATCGCGTTGGCGGTGCAGCTGCCGAGCATGCCCTGGTCGTAGACGGCGGGGCAGTGCGGCCGCAGGTCGGTGGCGGGGGGCAGGTCGCTGAGGAATCGAGGCGGCGCGGCGTAGATGTGGTCGCGCTCGTCGGGGAGGTCGGGGATCCAGCCGTAGTGGGCGATCTTCCTCGGCTCAGTCATTTAGCTGTCTCCATTTCGGCCCCCGCCGCAAGTTTGGCGGCCGGCCTCCGTTCATGCCATTCGGAAGGTGATCCGCAAATGATCACGCCTCCCGCAGCCGTCGTCATTCGATAACCAACCGCCTACGGGGCAAGGCGGAACCCTTCCCCAACTGCGCGCCGGCGGTCGCCCCGCCGCCGGGCCCGTTTCTCGATCTGACTCCAGCCCTTGCTTGACAACGCCCATCTCCTGTGATTGAATGACCAACCAAGTTTGGTTGACCATTCAACCAGCACCGGTTTCCGAAGGAGAATGGGCCCCAAGTTGCCTAGCGACAGCCGAGAAAAGATCCTCCAGGCCGCTTTTGCCGTCCTGAGCCGCGAGGGCTACGAAAACACTTCGATCCACGACATCGCCGAGGAAGCCGGCGTCGCCCAGGGCCTGGTCCACTACTACTTCAAGTCCAAGCAGAAGCTGGTCCTGGCCGTCCTGTTCGAGGTCTGCCAGAAGATGAACGTCTACACGGCCGAGGGGACGGCCGGCGCGCTGGCAGCCTTCGAGAACTTCAAGGTTCTGCTGCGCACCCAGCCCGATGCTCACTCGCTCTACATCCAGCTTATGGGCGTCGGTCTCCATGACAAGGAGATAGGCGCTGGTATCCGCGACAACATCCGTATGGAGCGTGGCCACGTTGAAGATCTCGCACGTCAGGTGCTCGCAGAGCGCGAGACCGATCCCAGCCCGTCCCGCGCGATCGCTTCGGTGGTGTGGGCAGGGGTCATCGGAATCATGGTCCAGAAGAGCATCGATCCCGAGTTCAATGCCGACGAGGCAGTCGATGCCCTCGCGGCCATGGCTCTGTCAGCCGTCTATCCATCAGGTCAGCGCGCCTAAGCGCCGCAATAAGGAGGGGAAATGTTCGCCAGCTGGGGTCGTTTTGTGTACCGGTATCGATGGGCCACTCTCGCCGGGTCCGGCGTGCTACTCGCCATCTCCATCGCCGGCCTGCTTATGGGCGGCACGCTCACGAGTGGTGGCCCGCTGACAAGCAATCTCGAATCGGCGCGCGCCGGCAACCTGATCTCGTCTGAGCTTTCCACCGGCAAGGTCACCTCGAATTTCGTCCTCATCCTCTCCAGCAAGACCGAATCGGTCAGCGATCCCGCGTTCAAGGACGCCGTCACGGTCGCGCTGGCACCGATCGAAGGCGATTCGCGGATCAGCACGCTGGTGACGCCGTACAACGCGCCCAGCCCAACTGTCGCGCAGGCCCTGACCTCGACCGACGGCCACCAGGCCCTCGTCACCATCAACCTCAAGTCGACCGGCATGCAGGCGCGCACCGATTACGACACCCTCCGCGCGCGAGTCCATTCCGACACGCTGAATGTGACCGGTACCGGTTTCGTCGCCATCAACGAAGCCTTCAACAAGACACTTGAGAGCGACCTTCAGCGGGCTGAGTTCGTGACCCTGCCGGTCACCCTCATCCTGCTCGTCCTCATCTTCGCCTCGCTGGTCGCAGCGGGGCTGCCTCTTGGCGTCGGCGTGCTCACGATCGTGGGCGGCCTGGCCGGCACGTTCTTCCTCAACCGCTTCACGGACGTCTCTCAGTACGCGCTCAACATCGTCACGCTCATCGGCCTTGGCGTGTCGATCGACTACTCGCTGTTCGTCGTCAACCGCTTCCGCGACGAGCTCGTGAATGGGGCTAGTCGAGAGGACGCGATCGCCGCGACGATGGCGACCGCGGGTCGCGCCATCACGTTCTCCGGTATCACCGTCGCGGTGGGGCTGTCCGCGATGCTGTTCTTCCAGGGCACCTTCCTGGCGTCGATGGGTGCGGCGGGTGCGATCGTGGTCGCGGTCGCCGTGGTCTACGGCCTCACTTTCCTGCCCGCGTTGCTTTCGATCGTCGGTCCCGCCGTCAACCGCTTGCGCATACCGCTGTTTCGGCGCGCGACGCCCGGCCGCGGTTTCTGGCACGGCCTGGCGACGTGGGTCATGCGCCGCCCGCTCGTCGTGCTTCTGCCCACTACAGGGTTCCTGATCCTGGCGGCTTCGCCTTTCATCCAGCTGCGGCTCGCCAACGGCGACGTCGACATGCTGCCCTCGCGCCTGGAGGCCAGGCAGGGCTACGACCAGATGATCGCCAACTTCCCGGGCCAGGACCAGACGACGTTCAACATCGTGGTCAACTACCCGGACGGCTCGCCGCAGACGCCTGATCGCATTGCCGGCCAGTTCGGCCTTACCCAGCGCATCGCCGCCATCCCGGGCGTGCTCCACACGACCGAGGCCGGGGTGGGCAAGCACATCGTCTTGATCGAGGCCACGACCGCGTCGCCTGCGACCTCGGACGCATCCCGCGCGATCGTCAACGCGATCCGTGCGGACCAGGGCGTCGTGGGCGGTCAGGTGCTCGTCGGCGGCCAGACCGCCGTCGACCTGGACGTGATCAAGTTCATCACCGACCGCACCCCGCTCGCGGTCGGGTTCGTCGTGGCGGTCACCTACCTGGTGCTTTTCTTGCTAACCGGATCGGTGGTGCTGCCGCTGAAGGCCGTGCTGCTGAACTTCCTCTCCATCGGCGCGTCGTTCGGGGCCCTCGTTTGGATCTTCCAGCAGGGGCATCTGGCCAACGTGCTCGGCTTCACGCCGCAGTCGATCGACCCGAGCATTCCGGTGATCTTGTTCTCGATCGTGTTCGGCCTGTCGATGGACTACGAGGTCCTGCTCGTCAGCCGCATCCATGAGGAGTACGTCAAGACCGGCAACAACACGGCGGCGGTCGCGAGCGGGCTCGAGAAGACGGCCCGCCTCATCACCGGCGCCGCCGCGATCATGGTCACGGTGTTCCTCGCCTTCGGCCTGGCGGAGGTGGTGATCATCAAGGCGATCGGAATCGGCCTGGCGGTTGCCGTTGCCATCGACGCCACTCTGGTCCGGGCGCTGGTCGTGCCGGCGGTCATGCGCTTGCTCGGCGACTGGAACTGGTGGGCTCCGCGTCCGCTGCGCCGCCTCTACGACCGGGCCGGCCTGGGCGATTTCAAGATCGAACCCGCCCCCGAACCGGCGCTCGAGGTGGCTTAACCACTATTTACCGGGTAGGCGCTCTGACCTGACCGTTTTGGCTAACGAAGAGGCCCGTTCGAATTTCGGCGCCGCAGAGCGGCATCGGAGGTTTGGCACGACATGGACAACATAATCGTGGTGCTCCTGGTGGGCTTGGTCGCCGGCTTTCTGGCGAGCAGGGTCATGACGGGCAGGGGCATGGGCCTGATCTGGGACATCGTGGTCGGTGTCCTCGGCGCCCTGCTCGGTGGCTGGCTCGCAGGCCTGATCGGAATCGCGGTCGGCAGCGTGCTGGCTGAGGTCATCGTGGCATTCATCGGCGCCTGCATCCTGATCTTCCTGTTCAGGGCGCTGGTCGGACGCGGAGTGCTCCGCCGCACGTAACGACTGAGTCGCCAGGCCTCGCGGGTGTGACCGCGAGGCTTTTTTTGTCCATTGACCGCGCCCGATACTATTTCCTTGATGGCCGTAAGCAGGGGTCCTCGCGAATTCAAGGCGAAGCCTCGGAATTCGCGGCGCAATCACAAATGGGTCTACCACTTCAGCGAGGGGTCCGCGAAGATGCGCGATCTCCTCGGCGGCAAAGGCGCCGGTGCGGCCGAGATGACGCGCGCGGGCATGCCGGTCCCGCCTGGCTACACCATCACCACCGAAGCCTGTCGCGCATACCTCGCACACGGCGGCAAATTCCCGCCTGGAATGTGGGAGCAGGCCACCACCGCGCTCAAGACACTCGAGCGTAAGACAGGCAAGAAATTCGGCGACCCCAACAATCCCCTCCTGGTCAGCGTCCGGTCGGGGGCCAAGTTCTCGATGCCGGGCATGATGGACACGGTCCTCAACCTCGGCCTGAACGAAGAGACCACCAAGGGCCTGGCCAAGCTCACCAGCGACGAGCGATTCGCCCTTGACGCTCGCCGGCGCTTCATCCAGATGTTCGGCAAGACGGTGATGGGCATCGACGGCGAGAAGTTCGAGCATGTCCTGAGCGAGGCCAAGAAGCGCGCAGTGGTCAAGACCGACCCCGAGCTCAAGCCGGACGCCCTGCGCAAGCTCGTGGCCAGGTTCCTCGCCATATATAAGGACGCGACCGGACACGAGTTCCCCTCGGACCCGGTCGTCCAGCTGCGTGCCGCGATCGAGGCGGTGTTCAAGTCATGGAACACCGACCGCGCCAAGACCTACCGGCGCATGGAGCGCATCCCCGACGACCTCGGCACCGCGGTGAACGTGCAGATGATGGTGTTCGGGAACATGGGCGCGACCTCCGGCACTGGAGTCGCGTTCACGCGCAACCCCATCACGGGCAAAAAGGAGCTGTACGGCGACTACCTTCCCAATGCCCAAGGCGAGGATGTCGTCGCCGGCGTGCGGGACACCGAGCCGATCTCGGCGTTGAAGCGGCAGCTGCCCAGGGTCTACACCGAGTTCGAGGGCTATGCCCGCAAGCTCGAGAAGCACTACAAGGACGTGCAGGACCTCGAGTTCACGGTCGAGCGGGGCAAGCTCTACATGCTGCAGACCCGCTCCGCGAAGCGCACGGGCGAGGCCGCGGTGAAGATCGCCGTGGACATGGTCGCCGAGAGGTTGATCACCAAGAAGGAAGCAGTCGCCCGCGTCGAGCCGCGTCAGCTCGAGCAGCTCCTCTTCCCGCGCGTCGACCCGGCCGCGAAGGTGCAGCCTTTGGCGAAAGGCGTGCCCGCCTCGCCGGGCGCAGCGAGCGGCGGCGCCGTCTTCGATGCGGACACCGCGGTCGAGTGGGGCAGGCAGGGCAAGGCCGTGATCCTCGTCCGCGTCGAAACCAACCCCAACGATGTGCACGGCATGGTCGAGGCCAAGGGCATCCTCACCCAGACCGGCGGCACCGCCAGCCACGCCGCCCTGGTCGCGAGGGGAATGGGCCGGCCGTGCGTGGTCGGCGCGAGCTCGATCGACGTCGACGTCCACAAGCGGATGTTCTCCGCGAACGGAACCACGATCAAAGAGGGAGAGGAGATCACCATCGACGGGACCACCGGCGAGGTCTACGTCGGCAAGGTGCCCACCATCGAGGCGCAGTCACTCAACAAGCACAAGGCCGCCAGCGCGATCCTGAGCTGGGCGGATGAGTTCCGCCGCCTCGGGGTGTGGGCGAATGCCGACTATCCGCGCGATGCGATCAAGGCGCGTGAAAACGGCGCAGAGGGCGTCGGCCTGTGCCGCACTGAGCACATGTTCATGGAGCAGGATCGGCTGCCGATCGTGCAGGCCATGATCCTGGCGACCACCACCGAGGAGCGCGAGAAAGAGCTGGCGAAGCTCTTGCCCATCCAGCGCGGCGATTTCGAGGGCATCTTCAAGGCGATGGCCGGGCTGCCGGTGATCATCCGGCTCATCGATCCGCCGCTGCACGAGTTCCTGCCGAGCCTCGAGGAGCTGATCCGTGAAACGACCGAGCTCAAGGTGACCGGCAAGGACCCAGCGCGGCTGAAGGAGCTCGAGAAGATCATGGCCCGCGTCGAGGAGCTGCACGAGGCGAACCCGATGCTCGGCCTGCGCGGCGTCCGCCTTTCGATCCTGTTCCCCGAGATCACGCGCATGCAGGTGCGGGCGATCATGGAGGCTGCCTGCGACCTGCGCATGCGGAAGATCGACGCGCAGCCTGAGATCATGATTCCGCTCGCCGGCACGCTCGCCGAGCTCCAGGCGGTGAACCAGGAGCTCAAGCCGGTCGCGGAGCTGGTGCAGAAGGAGAAGGGCATTCGTGTGCCGTACAAGTTCGGGACCATGATCGAGATCCCGCGCGCGGCGCTCGTCGCGGGCGAGATCGCGAGCGAGGCCGAGTTCTTCTCGTTCGGCACCAATGACCTCACGCAGACGACCTTCGGCTACTCGCGCGACGACGCCGAGCGGCACTTCATCGTGCGATACCTGGAGCGGAAGATCCTCGCCCGCAACCCGTTCGAGACCATCGACGAGAACGGAGTCGGCCGGCTGATGGGGATCGCGGTGGCCGAGGGACGCAAGACGCGGCCGAAGCTCGAGGTCGGAATCTGCGGCGAGCACGGGGGTGACCCAGACTCCATCCATCTTTGCCACAAACTCGGACTGAACTACGTCTCGTGCAGCCCGTTCCGCGTCCCGGTCGCGCGTCTGGCCGCGGCCCAGGCGGCGATAGGCGACACGAGCAAAGACAGGTAGTGCCGGCCACCCTCGACCGGTTCACAGGACAGATCGTCCGGCCCGACGACCCTGAATACGATCAAGCGCGCATCGTCTGGAACGCGATGGCGGACAAGCGCCCTGCGTTGATCGCGCGATGTGCCGGAGTCGATGACGTCATCACCGCGGTCCGTTTCGCTCGCGAGCAGGATCTTGTCGTAGCAGTGCGAGGCGGCGGCCACAGTGTGGCCGGCTTCTCGACGTGTGATGGCGGCATCGTCATCGACCTCTCGCTCATGCGGGATGTGACAATCGACGCCGCAAAGCGGACCGCACGCCTCGAAGGAGGCGCGCACCTCTCGCAGCTCGACCGACAGTCTCAGGCGGCCGGCCTGGCGTGCCCGGTCGGTGTGGTCGGACACACGGGCGTGGCCGGACTCACCCTCGGCGGCGGCATGGGCCGGCTGCAGCGAAGGTTTGGCTTTACGATCGACAACCTTCTGTCGGTAGAGCTGGTCATTGCGGAAGGAAGGCGCCTGCGCGCCAGCAATGACGAGAATGCCGATCTCTTCTGGGGCATCCGCGGCGCCGGCGCCAACTTCGGCGTGGTGACGTCATTCGAATTTCGGCTGCATCCCCTCGAGAGGACAATCACCCATGGATGGGTCGCATTTCCCATCGAGCGCAGCGGCGAAGTCGCGGCCATGGTCCGCGAATTCATCGCCACCGCTCCGGACGAGGCCTGGTTGTCGATGAACTTCGGCACCGCGACCGATCCCCCGTTCCTGCCTGAGCAGGCCGGCATGCCGATCGTGATGGTGAGCGTCACGCACTCAGGCTCTCTCGACGCTGCCGGGCGCGACCTTCGACCTCTGCGCGAGGGCATGGTGCCGCTGATGGACACGTTCGCACCGCGCGCATACGTCGACGTGCAGGGGATGAACGACGAGGCCATGGCATGGGGCAAGCGGTTCTACATGAAAGGGGGTTTCCTGGGCGCGCTCAGCGATGAAGCGATCGCGGTCTGCACGGCGCAGATGGCCGATGTGCCTTTCGGCGGCGAGTGCGGGGTTTCCCTGTGGGCTCAAGGAGGGGCGATCGCACGGGTGGCGGACGACGCAATGGCCTTTACCGGTCGGTCGGCGCCATGGTGGATCGGCATGGAGTCCGCGTGGGAAGGCGCTGCCCTCGACGAGACGATCAAGTCTTGGAACCGGCGCGCGATGAATGCGTTGAAGCCGTTCACCACGGTTGGGCAGTACGTGAACGACGCGGTCGAGTCGGATGTCGACTCGGTCCAGGCGATCTACGGAAAAGAAAAGTACGACCGTCTCGTCGGGCTCAAGCGGACCTACGACCCCGACAACGTATTCAGGCTCAACGCGAACATCCGGCCATAAGGGCTCCAGGACCAGGAACTCTTAACAGTCGGACCGTTGTCGCACCTGTGGGCGTCGGACAATAGATGCAGTGCCCACCCCAGCGACCGATGACGCCTTCGCCGAGGTCAAGGCCAAGGTCGACCTGGTCAAGGTCGTCCAGGAGCATGTCCGCCTGACCAAGCGCAACAAGGACTTCTGGGGCCTATGCCCTTTCCACCAAGAGGACAGTCCGAGCTTCAAGGTCAACCCGCAGATGCAGTCCTGGTACTGCTTCGGCTGCGAGCGCTCGGGCGACGTTTTCACGTTCGTCGAGCTCATCGAGAAGACCGACAAGCGGGGCGCACTCCAGCTTCTCGCCGAACGAGCCGGGGTCGAGCTGCGAAAGCTGAGCCCTCAACAGAAGGAGCGCTCCGACATGCGCAAGCGCCTGCTGGCCATGCTCAAGCTAGCCGCGCAGTTCTACGAGTACGTCCTGTGGTCCACGCCTGCGGGCGAGCCAGGCCGCCGGCTGCTGGCCGAGCGTCAGGTGAACGAGGAGAACGCTCGACGCTTCCAGCTCGGCTACGCGCCGGCCGGACGTGGGTTTGCCGAGTACCTGCGAGCCAAGAAGCGCTCGCTGGCCGATGCCCAGGAGGCAGGTCTCCTGCGCCGGGACGGCGCCGACTTCTTCGCCGAGCGCCTGGTCATCCCCATCCGTGACGAGCGAGGCCAGCCACTGGCCTTCACCGCGAGGACCGTGCGGGCGGATGAGCAGCGCAAGTACATCAACTCGCCCGAAACCCCCGCCTACGTCAAGGGCCGGGTCATTTTCGGGCTCGACCTGGCGAGGGACGACATCGCCCGCAAGGGCCACGCAGTCCTGATGGAAGGCCAGTTTGATGTCATCACCGCCCACGGCGCGGGCATCCAGAACACCGTCGCCAGTTCGGGCACTGCCCTGACCGAGGACCAGGTCCGCCTGCTCAAGCGCTTCACGGATGAGCTGCTACTCGTCTTCGACGCCGACCGGGCGGGCCGCCAGGCGGCCCAGAAGGCGGTCCTCCTCGCGGCGGCCCACCAGATGAGGACGCGCGTGGCCACCGTCGCGGGGGCCAAGGATCCCGACGAGTTTCTCCGAGCCGCCGGCGCGGACGCCCTCAAACAATGGGAGGAGCTTGCGGCCAAGGCCCCGTCGGGGTTTGAGTTCGGCATGGAGGAGGCGGCGGCCGGGCTCAACCTCGGCAACGCCAACCACGTTGAGCTGGCCGCGAGAAAGCTGCGCGAGTGGATCGCCCAGTTCCCACCAGCCCTGCAGGAGGACCACCGCGAGCGGGCCAAGCGCTGGATGGGGGTTTCCGGGCATCTTCTGGCCGCCGAGCCTGACGAGAGGCGGGGCGGCCGACCGATCCCCTCGAAGTCGGGCAAGAACGGTTTGGAGAGGCTGCCGGCTGGGAAAAAGGTGACTGTAGGCAGGTATCTGCTGATGCTGCTCGCGGTCCGGCCGGTGGCCTTCGATCGTGTGCGAACAAAGATCACGGCCGATGAGTTGGACGAAGAGGACCGCGGTATATACGTACGGATGTTGGAGAGTTACGAGCGGGGCGGTGCTTCCGGGCTCGAAAAGGAATTGGCGGGGTATCCCGCAGAGGAACAGGACCTGATCAGAAGGGCTTGGGCGGCGCCACCGCCCAACGTTGACGAAGAGGTGGCCGTGGAGCTGGCCGAGCGCATCAGGCTCGACCACATGAGAGGCCGCCACAGTGGGATAATCCGCGAGCTTTCCGAAGCGGAACGTGGGAGGGACTCGGAGCGGGTGGCGCGGCTTGAAACGGAGGCCAGGGAACTGGCACGCGCCATATCAGATATGGAAAGGAGAGGGTGACGATCGCGCGCGTAGCAAAAGTAGCGACCAAGGGTGGGAATCGGGCCGGTAAGGCCCTGGAAAAGCCGGAGCACAGATTCGAAGACGAGCTGATGGCCGTTGCCGAGCAGCTCATCGTCAAGGGCAAGGAACAGGGCTACCTGACCCCCGACGACATCCTCCAGGGTTTCCCGGAGATCGACGCCGAGCCGGACCAGATCTTCCGGATCTTTGCCGCGTTCAAAGAGATCGGCATCGAGGTCACCGACGGCGAGAAGGATTTCGAAGAGGTCGAGCAGATCGACGACGAGATGCTCCTCGACATCGAGATGATGGACTCGGTCTCGCTGGACGACCCCGTCCGCATGTACCTGAAGGAGATCGGGCGCGTGAGCCTGCTCACGGCCAACGACGAGGTCGAGCTGGCGCAGGCCATCGAGGCCAAGCCATTGCACGACGCCCTCAAGGCGCTGAACGTGATCGAAGAGATCGATGGCCGCCAGCGCTCCGTCGAGGAGATGCTGCCGGACGTCATCGAGCGCCTGGCCACGGTCAAGCGCAAGGGCCAGCAGGCGCATATTGCGCAGGAGCTGCTCGGGCTCAACGACCTCGCCAAGCTCCAGAACCTGCTTGACGCAGCGGCTGCCGAGCGGCGGCGTCAGGCCAATGGCGCAGCGCGCCCTCGGGTTCGCGCGGAGGCCCTCGAGGCCTACCGCATCGCCCGCTACCGGCTGACCGAGCGCTACGAGCGCGCGTACGAGGCCAAGCAGCGGCTGACCGAGGCCAACCTGCGGCTGGTCGTGTCCATCGCCAAGAAGTACATCGGCCGCGGCATGTCGTTCCTGGACCTCATCCAGGAAGGCAACATGGGCCTGATCCGGGCGGTCGAGAAGTTCGACTACCACAAGGGCTACAAGTTCTCGACCTACGCCACGTGGTGGATCCGCCAGGCCATCACTCGCGCCATTGCCGACCAGGCGCGGACGATCCGCATCCCGGTGCACATGGTCGAGACCATCAACAAGCTGGTCCGCGTCTCGCGCCGGTTGCTCCAGGAGCTTGGCCGCGAGCCGAGCGACGAGGAGATCGGCGAGGAGATGGGGATCACGCCCGAGAAGGTGCGCGAGATCGTCAAGGTATCGCAGGACCCGGTCTCCCTCGAGACCCCGATCGGTGAGGAGGAGGACTCGCACCTCGGCGACTTCGTCGAGGACCGTGAGGCCGTCTCGCCATCTGACGCGGCATCGCTGACGATGCTCCACTCGGAAGTCGAGGATGTCCTCGACACGCTCACGCCGCGTGAGCGCCGCGTGCTGCAGCTCCGGTTCGGGCTGATCGACGGCCATCAGCGCACGCTGGAAGAGGTGGGTAAGCGGTTCGGGGTGACTCGGGAGCGCATCCGCCAGATCGAGGCCAAGGCGCTGCGCAAGCTGCGCCACCCGTCGCGCTCGAAGAAGCTCCGACGGTCGGCCACATGCTGGCGACCACGCTCAAGACCGACTTCCTCGACTCCCAGCTGATTGATGAGGTCGCCCACCGTCTCCAGCTGCCCCGGGAGGAGGTGGAGGCTGAGGACGAGCAGCCGGGCTCTCTGCTCAGCCGGCTGCTGCTTGCCCTCGGCGCCGCGAATACCGAGCCCATGATCCCGCCCGAGACCGCATCGGTCTGGACGCCTCCGAACGCCGACCCGGTTTTCGACACCCGGCGCGCCGTTCTTCAGCTCACGCAGGACGTAATCAGGGAAGCGGCGCGGGGCAACAACGTCGTGATCGTCGGCCGCGGC
>VBHX01000177.1 GCA_005879945.1 Chloroflexota bacterium
GTTGATGATCTGGAACACGACTCCCCAGACGTCGCCGCCCGAATCGACCGTTCCGTAGAAAAAATCGGCCCAGGTGTCACCGTTGTGGGTCCTGCCGCCGGTGCACTGGCTCTTCTGCTCGCCGGCATCGGGAACTATGCCGGCCATGTGGCCCGCGATCTCGCCCGAGAACGTGATGTTCTCGGTCCAACTGCCCTGCGCCACGATGGGACTCGGTGACTGCGCCGGCTTCGGCGAATTCGAGTTGCAGGCGGCTATGACGATGAGGGCGACGATGCCCGCTGCCCGAAGCATGTGATCGAATGTTACCCATGACCCCGGGTGCGGAGCGGATGACAGAGGCGATGCGATCTCTGGAGGCCGCATTCCTGATCGGGGTCGACGGCGTGACCGAGATCTGGCTCGTGCGTCACGCCGACTGCTACCAGGACATGTCCGATGGCGCGAATCCCGCGCTCAGCTCACTTGGACGCCGGCAGGCAGAGCTGCTTGCGAAACGCCTGCGTGAGTTGAAACCCGCGGCCGTCTACTCGAGTCCGTATCGGAGGTCTCTCGAAACCGCGCGCGCAATAACTGACGATGTGCGCGTCGATGAGCGTCTCATCGAGATGAAGATGGAGCTCAGCGACGACGGCGGGCTCGATTTCAAAGAGGTGCCCGCGACCACAATCGAGCGCATGAGCGCCGCCATCAACGACATCGCCAGCGCGCATCGCGGCGAGCGCGTGATCGTGGTCGCCCACGGCGCCGCGATGGTGATGTATCTCACGCACGTGCTCAGGCTCGAGCCGGGTCAGCTGCGCATGCTGCCCTACTACACGTCGGTCAGTGTGGTCAGGGTGCTCGGCGAGAGACAGATTGTCGGTTCGCTCGGCGACACCGCTCACCTCGAGTGAGCGAGCGCATTCGCGAAGACCTCGAGGCGCAGTGCCGTGAGAGGCTCGGCAGGCCGCGACTGCACGTGACCTCGGTCGACCCCATCCCGGAGGGCCATTCCGGGTTCACGTACTTCGTGACCATCGAAGATGGCGATGGCCCTGGTCGTTACGTCCTGCGCCTCCCCCCTCCCGGCGCGCGGATCGCCGGTCCGGCTGATGTCATCCGCCAGGGCCGCATCATGGCCGCCCTTCACGATGCGGGCCTGCCCACGCCCGCGATCCCAATCCTGACCGCCGATCCGGTCGTAGACGGGCGGCCATTCGTGCTCATGGAGGCGGTCGAGGGTGTGCGCATCGAAAAGGCCGGAAAAGAGCAGCGGCCGCTCGACATCTCCAAGTCCGCTGTGGAGGTGCTCAAGAAACTGCAGGCCCTGCCGCTCGACCGCACCGGAATCGGCGGCGAGGAACCGGTGAGCCTCCAGGCCGAGATGGTGCGATGGGCGTGGCTGATGCAGCGCGCGCCTGAGGAGCTGACCACTCGAGCTGGAGAGCTGGGCGGCCTGCTGGCGCGCGGCGTTCCGGCCGAGCGCCCTCCCGCACTGGTCCATGGCGACTACCACTACGGCAACATGCTGTTCCGCGGCGCCGAGGTCGTGGCGGTGCTCGATTGGGAGATCGCGCAGATTGGCCAGCCGCTGCTGGATCTGGGCTGCCTGTGCATCGTCTCGGTGCGCCGCCAGTACCACGGGGCGCCGAACCCGGGTGGCGCCATCGACGTTTCGGTCGAAGACCTGTACAGGCTCTACGGCGCCGATGCAGAGGAGATGCGCTGGTACCTGGCGCTGAGCCTCTACAAGTACGCGTCGATCTTCGGCTACAACCTAATGCTCCACAGGCGCGGCAAACGACCCGATCCCATGTACGAAGGCCTGACGGATACGATCACCGGCATGATCGAGGAGGGTATCGCCGTGATCGAGGGCAGGAGTTAGCCATGACGTGGGACTTCTCGACAGAGCCGGAGTTCGAAAAGAAGCTCGAGTGGATGCGCGAGTTCGTGCTCGAAGAGGTTTATCCGCTCGAGGTGTTGGAGGCCAACGAGAAGGATTTCATGCTGGCGATCTGGCATCTCCAGCAACAGGTAAAGAAGCAAAAGCTGTGGGCCACGCACCTGCCGCCCGAGCTGGGCGGGCAGGGCTATGGTCAGGTGAAGCTGGGGCTCATGCACGAGATCGAAGGCGCCAGCGTGTGGGCACCGATCGTCTTCGGCAACCAGGCCCCGGACTCAGGCAACTCCGAGGTCCTCGCCCATTTCGGCACTGAGGAACAGAAGAAGCGCTGGCTGCTTCCGCTGCTCGACGGCAAGATCCGCTCAGCTTTTTCGATGACCGAGCCGAACACCGCCGGGTCAGATCCGACGCTCCTCTCCACCACGGCCGTGCTCGATGGGGACGAGTGGGTGATCAACGGGCACAAATGGTTCACGTCGAACGGCATGATCGCCGACTTTCTGATCGCGATGGTGGTGACTGAGCCCAAGGCCGATGCCTACGAGCGCGCGTCGATGATCATCGTGCCCAGCGACGCGCCGGGCTTGAAGAGGCTGCGGAACATCCCCACCATGGGCGGCGAGCACGAGAGGTTTGGCTACGGCCACGCCGAGGTCCTTTATGAGGACGTGCGTGTGCCCAAGGACAACCTCCTCGGCGAGCGCGGCCAGGGTTTCCTGATCGCGCAGGCCCGGCTGGGCCCAGGCCGCATTCATCACTGCATGCGCTGGCTCGGTCAAGCGCGCCGAGCATTCGACATGCTCTGCGAGCGATCTTTGCAGCGAGAGGCATTCGGTAAGAAGCTCGCCGGCCACCAGACCGTGCAGAACTGGATCGCCGACTCCGCGGCCGAGATGCAGGCGGCGCGCCTGATGACGCTGCACGCTGCGTGGGTGATCGACACGCATGGCGCGGCAGCAGCGCGCAAGGAGATCTCGCTCATCAAGTTCTTCGGCGCCAACGTGCTGCATGACGTGATCGACCGCGCCATCCAGATCCACGGATCGCTCGGCTATTCGTCCGACATGCCATTGGAGGAGATGTACCGCCACGCGCGAGCCGCACGCATGTACGACGGACCGGACGAGGTCCACCGGGTGTCGGTGGCGCGGCAGATCCTTGCCGGCTACCAGCCGCCCAAGGGCATGTGGCCGCGAGAGCACGTGCCGACCCGACGCGCTGCTGCGCAGCGAAAGTTCGCGGCGCTGCTGGAAGCCGCCGTTACCGATGCCTGAGCCGGCGGACCTGCCCGATTACGCGCTCCGCAACCGAGCGGTGTGGACCATTTCGAATGCTCGGTTCACAGCCGAAAACGCGCGCGATTCGTGGGCCCAGCATCGAATCTACTGGGGCGTGTTCAAGGTGCCTGAAGACGAAGTCCAGGTGCTGCCGGACGAACGAGGGCTGGACGTGATCGAGCTTGGATGCGGCACCGCTTACTTCGGCGCCTGGTTCAAGAAGGGAGGCGCCCGCAGAGTCGTCGGCGTCGACATCACGCCGGCGCAGCTGGCCACCGCCCGGGAGATGGACGTCGAGTTCGGCCTCGGGCTGGAGCTCATCGAGGCCAACGCGGAAAACGTCCCGCTCCCCGACTCCTCGTTCGACCTCGCGTTCTCGGAGTACGGGGCCTCGATCTGGTGCGACCCCTACCTCTGGATCCCGGAGGCGGCACGCTTGCTGCGACCGGGCGGCGAGCTGGTCTTCATGCGCACCAGCACCCTGCAGCTGTTGTGCTCACCCGAGGAGGGCAGGGTGGCCGACCGCCTGCTGAGGCCCCAGAAGGGAATGCGCCGCTTCGATTGGACTGACGATGATCTAGGGCCCTCGACGGATTTCCACATCATGGGATCCGAGCTGTTCCAACTCCTGCGCAAGACCGGATTCGACCTGCTGGATTTCCGCGAGCTCTTCGCCCCCGACGATGCGGTCGACCATCCGTGGTACTCGTATGTGCCGGCGGAATGGGCGAGGCGCTGGCCCGCCGAGGAGATCTGGCGCGCGCGTAAGCGCTAGGGGCGCGACTCCGCAAGGTGCAGGCGGTCCCAGTCCGAATATGGGCCGTTCACGTGGATGATCCGCTTCAGGCCCGCCTGCTCCAGCAGGCTCGCCGCGATCCCCGCCCGGTATCCAGAGGCGCAGTGGACCGCGACCGGCGCCTCGTGTGGGATCTCGTTCGCGTGGTGAGGCACGTCGGGCACATACATATGCAGAGCGCCCGGCACGTGTCCCGACGCCCATTCATGCTCGTCCCGCGCGTCAACCACGGTCATCGGCTCCGCGCTGATCACCCACTCCGCCATGTCCTCGACGTCAACCGTTTCGAAGGTCGACACCTCACGGCCGCTCGACCGCCACGCGTCCATGCCACCATCGAGCGCGCCGGCGATGGTGTCGAACCCGATCCGCAGCAGCTGGCGCCGCGACTTCTGATGCTGCGCATCGGTCCCGCCCGCCAGCACGATCGGCCGGCCGCGTGCAATGAGCCAGCCGACCCACGCGCTCACCGGCCCGTCGATACCGATGTTGTAGCTCCCAGGGATGTGCTCGCGGTCGTAATCCCGTCCTGGCCGGACATCGACCACCGCCGCGCCCTCGTCCATCATGCGGGCCACCTCATCGGCGCCCAGCCGCGTCAGCGGAGGTGGCGAAGTGCCAATCAACGGCGCCCCACCGCGATTGATCGCTGACATGTCTCGGTAGTAAGTCGGGTAGCGGGGCTGGTTCAGGGCCCGGGCGAGAAATGGCATCACCTCGGTCGTCAGGAAAAAGGGGTTGGTTCGTCGCTCGGTTCCAAGTGTGGTTTCGTGGCCGCTACCCCCGCCGGCTGCGCAAAACGACCCACCGCCGTGCGTCGGAAAGACTCGAATGTCGTCGGGCAGCCCGCGCAGCCGGGCCTGCAGCGTGGTCAGCGCTTCGAGGGCCAAATGCACGGCCAGGTGCGGGCCGAACAGATCGGTCCGCGCGATGGCGCCAAGCATCACGGCGCCACCAGAGAAAAGATCGTGTGGCTTGCCGCCCTCGCTGAGCAGGTAGCTCTTGTGCGCGGGCGTGTGGCCTGGCGTATGGACTGCGTGCACTGTCAAGCTGCCGATCGTGAGGTCGTGGCCCGGCTCGAGCTCGTCGATGTTCGCTCCCACTTCCGCCGCCAGCTCGCGCCGCCCCGAAACGAAATCGTTGTGCAGATGAGTGTCGAGCGAATGAGTGAGCTTGACGTTCAGCTTGGAAGCCAGCTGGACGTAGCGCTCGACGTCCCGCAGGGGGTCGACGACGAAACCTACCCCGCGGTCGGGATCGGCGACAAGGAAGCTGGCGTTTCCCAATTCGGCAGCGCGAACAGCCTCGACTGTGTACACGGCATTAGCCGAAGGAGATAGGCACGGTCGTCAGGAGCACCCAGATCGTGACCGCCGTGATCACCACCGCACCGCCGTAGAAGATCACCTGCGCCGGTACGGATCTCGCAGCAGGCACCCCGAGGTCGACGAGCAGGTAGCGCAGTCGATGCGCGAAGTGGAAAAACGGCACCGCGATCAGCACCAGCAAGTAGAGCTTCACGATCGGGTTGCCGACGATGCGGATCCAGGTGTCGTAGTGGCGGTCGACCACCCGCACAATTCCGAGCGGGCCGAGTATGCCCTGGACCAGAACGTGTATTGGCACGAGTATCGCGGCGATCACCCCGCCCTGCGCGAACAAGAACCACCAGAGGAGGTGGGTATAGGCGGTCCTGGAGTTCTTGGCGTGACCGTCGTGGTTCATCTGGCAAACCCGATGAGAACAGCGGCGATCACAGCGGAAGCCACCAACCACGCCGCGAACTGCGACAGCACAATCAGCCGCGACGGCACGCCCTTGATGTGGATGATCACGCCCGCCAGGCTCAGGAACGTATAGGTGTGGTAGAGCGCGAAGGCCAGGACGATGATGCTGAAGACGATGAAGGCCGGAGAAGAAGGCGGGTAGTAGCCTTTCGGGCCGTTTGACGCGCGCTGGATCTCATACAGCAACCACAGCAGCCACAGCGCCATGGGAAGCGCGGTGAACTCGCGGATGATGTAGAGGAAGTAGTGGCGCTGGCGGAGCCACCACCCGCGCGGCATCTCGGGCTTGTAGACGCGCGGTGGTGGGTGGGTCGAATCTGCCGCCTCGGCGCCTCCGAGCGCCTTCAAGATCTCATTCCTCGCGGTTTCCGTACGGAAGGACGAATCGCATCGTGGTGTCGAGCTTGGTCTGCTGGATCGCCTTCGCCGGATCGACTCCCTTGGGGCAGACGACTGAGCATTCGCCGACGAAGCTGCACTCCCATACGCCCTCAGAGTTTGCGAGCACGGGCAAACGCTCCTTGATGCCCTGGTCACGCGAATCGAGGTCGTAGCGGCGCGCGAGCGCGGTCGCCGCCGGGCCGAGGAACTCGTTGTTCAGCCCGTACACGGGGCAGGCGGCATAACAGAGCATGCAGTTGATGCACTCGCTGAACTGGCGGAACTCATCGATCTGGTCCATCGTCTGCCGGTGCTCGCCCGCGCCCAGCGGATACTCCTGCTTGCGGATGATCCAGGGCTTGATGGACTTCAGCTTGTGCATGAAGTCCTCCATGTCGATGACGAGGTCGCGCACGATCGGGAAGTTGTTCAGCGGCTCTACGGTTATGGATCGCGGCCAGTAATCGCGTAGAAATGCGTTGCACGTGAGCTTGGGAATCCCGTTGATCATCATCCCGCAGCTCCCACAGATGCCCATGCGGCACGACCACCGATAGCTGAGGCTGCCATCGACATGCGCCTTGATGTGATTCAGTGCGTCGAGTACGACCATGCTCTCGTCGGCAAAGGGAATGTCGTACGACTGCAGCCGGGGTGCCTTGTCCTTCGCGGGATCGAAGCGTGTCGCCCTGACCGTGATCCTTTTCTCAGCCATCAGTAAGTCCTCGCCTGTGGTTTGAAGTTGGTGATTCGTACATTGCGATATTCGAGTCGAGGTGCGGCTCCATCGGTGCGATGCGCAACGGTGTGGTTCAGATATTTGTCGTCGTCTCGCTCAGGAAAGTCGCGGCGCGCGTGGGCACCGCGCGACTCTTCGCGCGCCAGCGCTGAGAAGGCGATCGTTTCCGCCATCTCGAGCATGAAGTCCAGCTCAAGCGCCGCGGTCAGCTCGGTGTTGAAGGTCCGGCTCGAGTCCTCAATCTTGATTCGTTCGAAGCGGTCGCGGAGCGAGGCCAGCCGCCTGGTCAGGCCCTCGAGGCCGTCCCGTGTCCGGAAGACGCCCGCACCGGCATCCATGTCGTGCTGCATCTCCTCGCGGATCGTCCCGATGCGCTCGTCGCCGCCCCTTTTGTCGAGATAGGAAGACTCGATGTGATTCGTCTCATCTGCGAGCAACGCGTCGACCGGGTTCGTGCTCACCGGACCGGCCGAGCTCGCGTACTCCGCAGCGGCGCGTCCCGCCGCAGCGCCGAAGACCAGGCATTCCGACAACGAGTTCGAGCCCAGCCGGTTGCCTCCGTTGAGGCCGACGTTGGCGCACTCCCCAGCCGCGTACAGGCCGGCGATCGGTGTGGCCCCCGAGATGTCGGCGTCGACGCCGCCCATCATGTAGTGCTGCACCGGCCGCACCGGGATCGGGTCCTTGACGATGTCGATGCCGACGAACTCTCGGCCGAGCTCGCGCATGAACGGCAGCTTGCGATCGATGACCGCCTCGCCGAGATGGCGGACGTCGAGATGCATGTACTTGCCGTGCGGTCCGTCGAAACCGCGACCCTCCTCGAACTCCGTGACCATCGCCCGAGAGATGATGTCGCGCGGCCCGAGCTCCATTTTGTTCGGAACGTAACGCTTGAGGAATCGCTCACCGTCTTTATTGAGGAGGTAGCCGCCCTCGCCCCGCACGGCCTCGGTGATGAGGATGCCCGTGAAGGGCAAGCCGGTCGGGTGGAACTGCACCATCTCCATGTCCTTCAGTCCCACCCCCGCCCGATAAGCGAGTGCCATGCCGTCTCCGGTGCAGATGTTGCCGTTCGTGGTGAACGCGTAGATGCGGCCAAGCCCACCGGTGGCGATTATCACCGTCTTCGCGGTGATCGCCTCGAGCCGGCCGCTCCGCATGTCGATCGCGACCACCCCGACGCAGCGCGAGTCCTCGATCAGCAGCTTGGTGGCGAAGGCTTCGTCGTGGCGGTGGATCTGGGAGAACTGGAGGGACGTCTGGAAAACGGTGTGCAGCATGTGGAATCCGGACTTGTCGGCCGCGAAGCAGGTGCGCCAGGTGGTCATGCCGCCAAACGGGCGCACCGAGATCTTGCCGTCTTCATCGCGGCTCCACGGGCAGCCCCAGTGCTCCATCTGGATGATCTCGACCGGAGCTTCACGCACGAAGGCCTCGACCACATCCTGGTCGGCGAGGTAGTCCGAGCCCTTGATGGTGTCGAAAGCGTGAGTCTCGTAGCTGTCCTCGGGGCGGAGGACCGCCGCAGCTCCACCCTCGGCGGAGACCGTATGGCTGCGCATCGGGTATACCTTCGAGACCATCCCGACCTTGAGGCGGGGATTGGCATCGACGGCCGCTATCGCCGCCCTGATCCCGGCCAGCCCACCGCCGACCACCAGGACGTCGTAGCTCTCAAAATCCATGCCGAAGCTCAATGTTATTCGGTCCCCTGACCTGACCCCGTTCTGGCCGCGGCCCGTCGAACGCTACCCCGGCCGGCTGCCGGAACGGGTGGACGTGCTCGTGGTCGGTGGCGGCATCACGGGGGTCAGCCTCCTCCACCAGCTGCGGAATCGCGCGAATGAAATCGTGCTGGTCGAGCGAGCCTATATCGCGGCGGGGGCGAGCGGGCGCAACGCCGGATTTCTTCTCGCCGGCGTGGCCGACAACTATGCCAAGGCGGTCCGCACATACGGCCGAACGCGCGCGCGCGACATCTGGCAGATGACCCTCGACAACCACGACATGATGGTCGAGGCCATCGCGGGCCAGCCTGCCGGCTACCGCCGCCTCGGCAGCGCGACGCTGGCCGCCGGCGACGAGGAAGCGGGTGAGCTCGAGGAATCCCAGCAGCTTTTGAACGAAGACGGATTCAAGGCCAAATGGGACGGCCACGTCCTGATGAATCCGCGCGATGGAGAGGCCAATCCCGCCGCAATCGTCGGCGCCCTGGCACGCCAGTCGCCTCCCGGAACGATTCGCGAAGGCGTGAGCGTCACCGCGATCGAGACAGGGTCCGGATCCGACGTGCTCGTCCACGCCGACGGCGCTGAATGCCGAGCCGGCTGCGTGATCCTCGCCACCAACGCATACACACCGCAGCTTCTTGCCGAAATCGCAATCCAGCCCCGCCGCGCGCAGATGCTCGCGAGCGCGCCCGACGCCGCTCGCCTGTCCACAGTTCCGACCTACTCGAATTTCGGTTATCGCTACTGGCGGCAGCTGCAGACCGGCGAGGTCCTCGTCGGTGGATGGCGGGACACCGCCTATAACGTGGAGGTCGGCTACGACGAGCGGCCGACCGATGGCATCCAGTCCCACCTGGACGCACAGCTCAAGCGCATGGGCGCCGAAGCTCCGGTGACGCATCGCTGGGCGGGCACGATGGGATTCACGGAAACGGGCCTACCCCTGGTCGGGCCGGTCGCCGGAATGCCGAATGTCTACGCGTGCGCCGGTTTCAACGGCCACGGCATGGGCTTCGCATTTATCAGCGCGAAGCAGCCCATCGACTCGATGTAGGCAACGACCTCGACAAGAAGCCGATCCAGTTCGTACCCATGATCCCTTCGACTTGAGCGGCGCTGAAGTGCCGTCGCAGCTTGCGCGGCAGCTCCTTCAGCTCACCCAGGTCGTGCATCGGTCCATATCGCGAATCGATGCCGCCGTCCAGGTCGCTACCCAAACCCACGTGTTCCGGCCCGCCGGACGCCCGAGCCAGGCGAATTGCATGGCGGACCACGTCGTCGAGCCTGGTTCGGCCCTTCTTCCTCAGGTGGCTTGGATAGAAGCTGATGCCGAGGATGCCTCCGCGCCGGGCCACCTCGGCGGCGGTCGCGTCGGTGATCTGGCGGTCCCCAGGAACGATCGCGCGGGCGTTGCTGTGCGAGCACATGATCGGGCCGCGCCACAATTCGAAGGCCTCCGCAACAGCCTGGTCGGCCATGTGGCTGAGGTCGAGGATGACACGCTTGCGCCTCATTGCCTTCAGGAGTTGCACGCCGAGCTCGGTCAGACCGCCCGGAGCACCCGTACCGCCGCTGTAGCGCGTGCGACTCCAGGCGGGGCCGATGACGCGCAGGCCCATGTCGGTCCACGCGCCGAGCTGCGACGGCGTTTCGATGGGGTCGGCGCCTTCCATCAAAAGGACGGCAGCGAGCTCTCCGCGCTTCCAGTTGCGGACGTACGCGTCGAGCTCGCGCGAATCGCCGATCAGGTGCAGCCCGCAAGACCGGTAGTAGTTGACCTCGGCGACGGCCATGATGTACGCCTCGTGTTCGTTCTCGTAGACGAATCGCGTGCGCATGGCGCGCCTCGCTCTCGCGGGAGCTGTGTACAGGGTCGCGCAGATCAGGCCGACGCCGGCTGACGTCAGCGCCGACCGGCTGATCAGGTAACGCCGGGCGGGCGGCCCGAGAAAACCTCGTCCCTCCGCGATCGCGTTCCAGCCGATGTCCAGATGAGCGTCGACGATCATTGCGCGGCCACGAGCACGGCGCGGCCGGCCGCCTCGACCGGGGTGGCGCCCTCGACAAAAGCCACGCAGAACGCCGCGGCCAACGCCGCCCCGAAGTCGTGCGCCGCGGACGGCGCTGAAAGGCGACGGCCGAAGACGCTGCACCCGCCACCCTCCAGCGCGACCACCGGCACGCCGGCGAGTCCCTCGAGAGGCACACCGAGTTCCACCGCAGCCGGGGTAGAGGTGAACAGGATGTCCGGGCGGATGGCGGTCAGCTCGTACGCGGTCTGGGGGCCGCTGCGCCGCCGGACCCAGGCGGCGTCATCGAGCACCAACGCGATCAGCGCTCCTTCGCGGCGGGTAGGCGCCGCCGGCGTCGCCTCATCCCCGAGACGGCGCACCCGGTCGCAGAAGGTCGCCTCCTCTCCCAGGACCGCAAACATCGCGAGATCGAGAATAACTGGCGCCGGATACCTGTATTACGTAATAATGAAGTCCTTCAATATGAACTCAGACACCTTGAACCCTGACACGGCCGCGAAGCTGCGGACTGAGCTGGGCCCTATCCACGAGCTCGCCCGAGACGAGTCCGGCCGGCTGTACAGCGTCGGCATGCGCGCCCTTTTCGAGTCCCTCAACGTCGACATGAGCGCCGTCGAGGCGCTGGCTGCAATGAAGATCGCGTCCCGCACGCTCCATCTGCTGCAGGAGCGATGGGCCGAGTCCCACGACCTGTCTGAGGGCCGTATGGGTGTGCTCTTTCGCCTTTATCGGTGTGGCGACACTCCATTGGGGAACCTCGCCGAAAACCTCGAGTCGACGCCCCGGAACATCACCGGCCTTGTCGATCACCTGGAGCGCGACGGCCTGGTCGAGAGGGTGCCCGACCCCGCCGATCGCCGGTCCGTGCGGGCGCGCCTGACCCCCGCGGGCAGGGAACGGATCGAGGGGATCTGGAAGCAAGGACTCGAGCATCAGTTCGAGATCGTCGGAGGAATGAGCAAAGAAGACCTGGCGCAGCTGCGCCACCTGTGTCTGCTGCTGGTCGAGAACGCCAGGAAGGAGCTGGGCAAGTGATAACTCAAGGACTCTCCCGCAACCGGGTGATCCTGGCGACGGCGGGCACGGCGCTTGCCCTCTTGCTCGCCGCCCTCGACCAGACCATCGTCGGCACCGCCATACCCCGCATCGTGGCGGACCTCAACGGGCTCGACCGACTTGCCTGGGTCACGACCGCCTACCTGGTCACGTCCACGACCATGACGCCAATCGCGGGCAAGCTCGGTGACCTGTTTGGGCGCAAGCCCTTCCTGCTCGCCGGGATGATCGGGTTCGTCGCCGCGTCTGCGCTCTGCGGTCTGTCTCAGGACATGACACAGCTGATCGTGTTCCGGGGCATCCAGGGCATCTTCGGCGGCGTGCTGTTCGCCACGGTCTTCACAGTCATCGGCGACCTGTTCCCGCCCGAGAGCCGTGGACGCGTCCAGGGACTTTTCGGTGGCGTGTTCGGCCTGAGCTCGATCGTCGGCCCGACTGCCGGCGGGTTCATCACCGATCACTGGAGCTGGCGCTGGGTTTTCGAGGTCAACATCCCGGTCGGCATCGTCGCCGTCGCGGTCGTGCTCGCCGGCCTGCCGTACGTGCGCTCGAAAGCCTCGTGGCGCGACATCGACTTCTTTGGTGCGGTCACCCTGGCCGCCGGCGTGGTTCCCCTCCTGATCGCGCTTTCCATCACCCGCGACCACGCGTGGACCTCGCCAGAGGTTGAAGGCCTGCTCGCATTGGCAGCGGTCATGCTCGCCGCCTTCGTGTTCGTCGAGTCCCGCGTCGAGCACCCGATCGTGCCTCTGGAGTTGTTCAAGAACACGACCTTCACCGTCTCGATGGTAGTCGGCTTCCTGACCGCGTTCGGGATGTTCGGCTCGATCCTCTTCACGCCGCTGGTGTTCCAGGGGGTGTTGGGAATCAGTGCGACCAACTCCGGCGCGCTCATCACTCCGATGATGTTCGGCCTGCTCGGCGCGAGCACGTTGACCGGATTTGCGATGCGCCGCGTCAAGCGCTACCGGTACCTGGGCACGCTTGGGGTCGCGGTGATGATCGTTGGCATGTACTTGCTCTCGCTTATCACTCCATCGATGCCCGAGTGGCGCGTCGTCGCCGCCCTGATCGTGGTCGGCCTCGGCCTCGGCACCACCTTCCCGCTGTACCTGACCGCCGTACAGGTCGCGTTGCCGCGCAGCTACATGGGCGTGGCGTCGAGCCAGATCCAGTTCTGGCGCAACCTTGGTGGTACGGTCGGCAGCTCCATCCTCGGCGCGGTGCTGGCCAACCGGCTGCCCGACTACCTCAAGACCAGGATCGGCGAGCTGCACCTACCGCCCCAGGCGCTCCAGCATCTGCCGTCGGGCGGCGCCAACGCCGTCCTCCAGCCGGGAGCGCTCTCACAACTGCCGCCGGCGGTGGCGACGGCCATCCGCCTGGCTCTGTCGGACACCCTTCGCGACATCTACATATTCGCCGGGCTGATCCTGATAGCCGCCCTGGTCGCGACGGTGTTCCTGAAGGAAGTCCCGCTGGCAGGAGTCCCCACGCAGGCGTTCGGAGAACCCGTGCCGGAGGATGACGACACCAAGGCACGCGAACCGGTGGCCGTCTAACCGGGCGTCTAAAAAAACCGCCACCTCCAAATCACCGGCAGGCGAGTTAAAATCGCCCCCGAAACGCTAGAGGGGGTAGACCGGTCAACCACGTCCGGGCCTCTGAGCGACTTTCATGGGGAGGCCAGACGGTGAGTTTCTCGGACAGGACGTTGCAGTGCCGCGACTGTGGGCGCGATTTCATTTTCACGGCGGGGGAGCAGGAGTTCTATCAGTCGCGGGGGCTGCAGAATGAGCCTCGCCGGTGTCCGGAATGTCGAGCGGCCCGCCGCTCGTCCGAGGGCAACGGCCGGACGCGCGTGATGCATGACGTGATCTGCTCGAACTGCGGGAAGCAGACGCAGGTGCCGTTCGTGCCGACGGGGGCGAGGCCGGTTTATTGCCTTGATTGCTTCCAGACAGTGGGGCGCCGCTAGCAGCAAACCGTCTTACGTAACGTCGCAATTGCGGCCGGGTTCACCCCGGCCGCAGCTTTATCAACTACTTCGGACTCAGGTCGAGCTCAAATTCCTCCGCGCAATCGCAGCCAATCAGCTGCTCTCCACATCGTGGGCACTGTTCCAAATCGCAGCCGAAGTGGTGCGTGCCGCCGGCGACCACCCCACAGTCGCCGCAGCGGCCGCTGAAGCTCCCCGGCCATATCGTCTCCGCTCCATAGACCACTGGCGTGAAAACCTCATTGCGGAAGGTCATCTCAGATCGCGTTGTGCACGTATCCGCCTGAAGCATCTCCTGCCTGCAGTCCTCGCAAACAGCCATCGCCCGAGATGCTATGCCGGATGCCGGCAAACGCCAACCGCCTTAACAGCGGCTACGCGATAGCGATCGGCCTGACTGGGGAACCGGTCGCCCCGCGCATCTTCAGCGGCAGGCAGATGAACGCGAACTCGTAAACCTTCGCCGCCGCGAGCTCCTCCAGGTTCAGGTTCTCGATGATCGGGATTCCGGCCCGCACCAGGAGGAGGACATGGCCGGGAAGCGTGAACCCGAGCTCAGGGTCCGGTGGACCGATGACGTCCCAGGCCATGTTGTCGGCGCCGACAGCGCGGACGCCACGCTCCGAAAGCCAGCGCGAGCCACTCGGGCCGACGCCCGCCGCATGCAGGTATTGCGGAGCATCGGACCACAGTGAGCCGTAGCCGGTGCGCACCAGCACGACGTCTCCCGCGCGCACCTCGACTCCACCAAACGCAGTGGCCTGCTCGAGCTCCTGCCGGCTGATGTAGTGATCTGGCGGCAGCATCTGTTCGTGGGCGACGTCCAGCAGGACGCCGCGACAGACCAGCGGTGCCATCGTGTCGATGCCAAGAACCCGGAAGCCGACTGAGGTCTGCACTCCGGAGTCGACATGCACACCGCCGTGCAGGAGCATGTTCTCGGCCTGGTGCGCGAGCGCATCGATGTGAGTGCCCGAGTGCTCGGGCATGACCACCAGCCCGGACGCACCTGTCCGCGCCTCCGGTGCCCCCCGCGCATGGTGGCGGTGCAGGAAGTAGTTGAACCCCGGCGCGTGAGCCGGATGGGTTGGTGCGCCGGCGAAACGGGGCTGCTCGAGATCGAAGACTCGGGCCGCTCCGAGTGTCTCGGCGAGGCTCACTCTCTGTAGCGGTAGACGATTCGTCCGCGCGTCAGGTCGTAAGGCGAAAGCTCGACCCTGATCCGGTCTCCGGGCGTGATGCGGATGAAATAGCGGCGCATGCGCCCCGCCGCGTAGGCGATTAGCTTGTGGCCGTTCTCGAGCTCGACCTCGAACATTGCATTTGGGAGTGCTTGAGAGACGACGGCGTCCATGACGACCGCCTGCTCTTTCTGGCCGCCATCATCCTTCTCCGGCTTGCGCGCCTTCTCTGGTCGTCGCGGACCTCTGCGCTGGCTCTTGAACTTTCCCAAGACTCGTGAAGTCTACTTGCCAGGCAATAAGGCGACCAGTCGGGCCTCGATCGCCTCAGCCACATCAGGCGGCACGCGATCGACCTTCGCCAGGCGTCGCAATGTCTCGACCCAGCGTCCGCCCTTCTCGCGCACGACACCGGACATAAGCTCGCAGCCGCCGTCCATGTCGCCGTTCATGGCCATCTCGAGCCCGGTCCAGAACCTGATCTCGACCATCTCCGGGGCGATGCGAATCGCCTCCTCGGCCTTGGCGCTTGCAGCCTTCTTGTCGCCGGCGTCTGACAGCTGGTCGGCCTCGGACAGCGTCGTGTACGCGCGCTTGATGCGGAGCAGGCGCCGCAGCTCTGGCAGCGGTTCGGGAGCATCCTCGACCCGCAGGTCGATGAGCCTGTCCACCCAGGGACGGCCGGTGGCGGTGGCCGCGACCACCACCATCGCCGCGGACTGCTTGCCGCGGATATCGCCGCCCTCTGCTTCCGCGGCCGCAAGCGCCGCCATCATCCGCTCTGCAAGGGGCGCATCAGTGGTGGTGAAGGCATGCGCCATCGCCGCCCAGACCGTGTCCTTCTCCATGAGGTTCGCCTGACAGCTGAACCCATCGCCTGTGTGATGACCGGCGGCGGGGATGCATTTGCTGCCGGTATGGGCGGCGACGCTGCCGCTCGCGTCCACGATCGCGCACTGGCGCACGTCAGCGAGCGGATCACCCGCGGTCAGCGCCGTGACAGCCTGCTCCGCCGTGTAGCCCGCCTGCAGCAGGTCGAGGCCTAGCGGTCCGTAGCTGAGGTTGACCTGCGACTGCGTGGCGACAGCGCCCACGCCGGCCAGCGCCCAGGGCACGGCAGGGCTGACCTGGAAGTAATGCGACTGAACCGCGACGCCGAACTGTCCGGTCTCTTTGTCGCGGGCGACGATGGAGTAAGTCAAGGGGTCAATCCTAAGGCCGCTAGTCGGAGTACTCCGGCTCGCGCGGCTTGAGCGCCCGCCACCGCTCGATCCAGCCGCCCTGGATTTCCGGCTGTGCCGCTTCCGCGGAGAGGGCTCGCACCGCTTTCTCCACCCGGGCGCTGAACTCTCGCGAGCCCTCTTTCGGATTCGGTGACATCGGTCTTCCAATCCGCACTCGCGCCGAACCGGGTAGCGGCAGCTTCTGCCCCCTCGGCATGATCTGGTACGCCCCGCGGATGTGCATGGGCACGACCGGCGTGCCGGTTTCGTTGGCCAGATGTCCCACGCCCGGCTTGAACTCCTGGATGCGGCCGTCTGGAGAACGGCTGCCCTCGGGGAACAGGACCAGGTTCCAGCCCGACTTCAGCAACCGGCTGGAGGCATTGAGCTGGGCCTGCGCGCCGCCCGTGCGGGAGAACGGAAACGTGTTCAGAAAGAGACTGACGATGTTGCCGAGCAGCGGGCGCTTGAACCAGTAGTCGGCGGCCGCCGCTACCACGGTCCGGTCGCGGGCGCGGTCCGAGAGCGCGTGGAGGATGAGCGAGGTGTCGGCGTGGCTCGAATGGTTCGCGGCGAAGATCACCGGGCGTTCGAGCTCAGTCACCCACTCGCGTCCTTCCACCTTCGGGTGCGCCATGGCCTCGGTGAACGGAAGCAGTAGACCGCGCTGGATGAGCCAGCGCAGCGTGCGCACCGGCTCCTGACGTGCCCAGCCTAGATCAGCCGGCGGCGCCGGCACGACGGCGCCCCGCTCCGGCCAGCTGCGCGGGCGCGGTGTGTCCCAGTGCCAGCCCCGGCGGACATGCCTCACGTCTTTCGCGACGTCGCCAAGCGCGTGCAGGAGCTGCACCGGTCCGCGATCACCGGAGTACCAGGGCATCTCCTATTCGACGTCGGCAAGGAGGATCGGGGGCATGCGCATGTGGGTGACGCTCGGGTGGCGACCCACCGTCTGCTCGGCCATCTCGAACGCGTCTTCGAGGGTGGTCGCGCATTTGAATCCAAGCCGGTGGACGACTTCGCGCTCGCCGCCGACGATGATGATGTCGCCCGCGTGCTCCATCGCGTGGGCGGCCCAGTACCAGGCATAGAACGGGTGCGCACCGTGGTATGCGTGCGATTTCCTGTACAGCTGCCGGAACCAGGGATCCTCTGCAAAACGCAACTCGTACTTGGCCTCGAGCTCAAGCGGCGCGGTCGTATCGGCGAGCACCTCGTCGTAGAAATCGATGTAGCTCGGATGCTGGACCGCGTCGAACTCGTATCGGCAGGGATGAGTCAGGATGAGCACTCCGCCCTTCCTCAGCACGGGCTTGTGCCGGTAGAAGTTGAACAGGTAGCCGACACCCATGCATACGACCAGGACGGGGTTCATGGGCGCGTTGACGTTGTAAGGACCGAGGTACGGCACGCCGATGGTCACGATGTCTGTCTGCCCTTCGACGCGCACGGTGAGCTGGTTGCGAACGTTTTCCAGCGTCTTGTCGTGCACGGCATCGACCTGCCCAGCGGTCACGCTCGTCAACCCGTAGGGCGCGCGCATCGCGTGAAAGAAGTTGCGCTTGACCGCCGGCGGCGCGAAGTCGGTGAGCTGTTTTGTCGCGAGGAACATCGCCTGGTCCTGCGCGGTCCAATCCGTCTCGCGCTTCTGCATGAAGTTGGCGATTGCGGGAAAGGCGTGGTTGTTGACGGTGGTCTCGATGTGAAACACCCGCACCGTGTCCTCGATGAGCTGGCCCTGGCGGATGCACGAGTGATGCAGCGCGGAGTCGGGAGGGTTCATGTACGAACGCGAGCCCAGAAGCGTCTTCACGTTGTGGTGGGCGCGGATGCCGCGATAGGTGGCAAGGCCCGTCGCCATCGACTTGTGCCCGCCATCCATAGGCACGAGCGTGAGGTTCACATAAACGACGAGGTCGGATTCGGCCGCCCGCTTGTGCAGCGTGACTTCCTCTCCCTCCGCCGTCTTGCCGATGTAAACGTTGGCCTCGGGGTCCTCGCCATCGTGCTGATACAGACGGTCCGGCCAGAACGTGCTGAAGATGCGATCACCGACGATGTGGCGAACCTCGTCGGCGGTCATCCGGCGGTGTAGCCCGAGCGCGGCGATGAGGTGGATGTCCTCCACGCCCGCCTCCGCGGCCATGTCGACGACCTCCTCCATGACCAGCTGGCGCACGTCCGGCGCCGCCATCGGCGGCAGCGGGAGCGAGAGATCGTCGAACGCGATCGTGAGCTTCATGCCGCGCCGAAGGAGAGCCTTCAGCGGGTCGTCCTCCAATGGTTTGCCCAGCGCTCGCCTGATGGCGCGCTCGGGATGCGCGATGGCCTCGAGCGGGTCCGGCGGATAGACGATGCGAGCGCCGAGCGGCAGCTTCTCGAGCCGAACGCCCTCGCCAAACTGGAACAGCACCGGCGGGGTGTTGCGATCGACCTCGATTACCGCACCCGGTCTCGCCATCAGACTTTCAATCCTCGCAAATCGAAGGCGACCTTCACCGCGCCCAACCGCCCGGCGCTCATCGCATACGCGATCGCGTCGCGATACTCGCCGAGCCCGAACAGGGGATCGGTCAGCTTCTCAAGGTGCAGCTCCGGCGCGGCCTCGAGCGCCAGCTCGAACGTGGGCGTGCCCTTGCGCTTCGGCTCGGAGCCATATGCGTAAGCGCCCATCACGCTCAGCTCGCGCTGCCAGATGGCCGCCCAGTCCACCTTCTCCTCGCCGGGCATCCCGACCGCGACGACGGTTCCGCCCTCGCGCGTGAACCGCACCGCGTCGTTGAGGCTGCCGGCCCGACCGATGCACTCGAAGGTGATATCCGCACCGCCGAGGAGCAGCGACCGGTCGACCCCGTCGAGGCGCCGTGCGCGCGTCGCGAACCGGATGCGCTGATAGACGTCAGCAGGGTTGATCACCTGGTCGGCACCCATCTTCTGAGCAAGCTCGCGCTGGGTCGGATGCTTGGCTACCGCAATCAGCCGCTTCGGCGGCGTGAACAACCGGATCGCGGCCACTGTCAACAGCCCGATCGTGCCTGCGCCGAGGACGACCACGATGTCGTCTTTGGACGCGCCACCGCGGAGCGCAGCATGGACGCAGCAGGCAAACGGTTCGATCAGTACCGCCGCCTCGTCGGACAGCGACTCCGGGATCGGGTGCAGCTGGCTCGGGTGAGCGACGAGCACCTCGCCCCACCCGCCACCGGTGTCGGCGCAGTAGCCGGTCTGCAAGCCGACCTCGATTGGTCCCTCGGTGACGTTGTAGCAGAGCCCTGGGCGGCCCTCGGCGCAGCGAGGACATGGCGGGTCGATGCCACGCACCCTGCAGCCCAAGGCCGGCTCGATCACGACGCGGGAGCCATCGTCGAGCGTGCCGACTACCTCATGACCTGGCACGAACGGATAGCTGGTGAGGGGGTCGAGATACAGCGACGCATGGCCGCCAATCGCCGACAGGTCGGAACCGCAGATGCCGGAGAGCGTAGGCATGACCCGCACCCACTCACGCGTCGGCAATTCGGGTTCGGGCACGTCGCCCAGCTTCAGCATCGACAGCGCACTCGTGGCGACCTCCGGCCGGCCGCCGGATGCCCTCACGATCGCGTAGGAGGGGATGCTTCTGCGGTACTGAAGAGCTAGCACGCGACTCCCCACCCGGCGCTTTGCGCCGACCTCCCCGCACGGCGGGGAGGAACACCTCGACCGCTCATCGTCTTACGGCCTCCTTGTACTCCGGCGAGCGCGGGTCAGGCATTGGGAGGCGCCAGTTGCCCGGCGCCATGCGCCAGCGCTCCACCCGCCAGCCGCGCTGCCCGGCGACCTGCGACAGCCGCGCGTCGGGGTTCACTGCGACGGGCGTTCCGACCAGCTCGAGCATGGGGAGGTCGGACAGCGAGTCCGCATAGGCAAAGCTGTCGGCCAGCACCAATCCGTGCCGAACCGCGTACTCCTCGAGCAGCACGCCACGCGCCTCGCCCGCGGGCGGCGGCGATTCGAGGTCGCCGGTCAAGCGCCCATCGCGAACCAGCAGGCGGGCGCAGTCGACCTCGACCTCGAGCAGCTCGGCGAGTGGCTCGACCACGACGTCGAGCGCTCCAGTCAGCAGCAGGACACGATGGCCGGCACGTTTGTGCTCGCGAATGCGGCGCATGCCTTCTGGGTAGATGCGCCGGAGCGTCACAGCATTGAGCGCCTCACGCCCGAGCCGCTTCATGACCTCGTAGTCGAGGCCGTCGTACTCCCGGTAGAAGCTGCGCTGAAACTCGGCTCGCGATCGGCGCTCGAGGTACAGCCATCGCGGCGCCTCGCGGGCCATCTGGGCCATGAACGCCGGCCATTCGTCGACGGGCTGCGCGCGCAGCCGCATCCATAGGAAGTACTCGACGACGTTGGTCTCGACGAGGGTGCCGTCCACGTCGAAGACGGCGAGCACATCGGAACGACCCGCGCGCTTCTCCATTGCCGACCGCACCGACGTCGTCTCCGGCTTGGGCGCCGTGCTGCCGCTCGGCTGGCGACCCTTGCGCGCCACGGTCTCCGCGCGCGACATGCGCACGACCGTCGGAAAGTGCACGTCCTGGAAGTAGTGCTCCCAGTCGTACAGCGCTGCGTCGAACGGAAACTTCTTGCGCTCAGCCGCGGGCACCCGCTCCCAGACCGACATCAGGTTTCGCGTGTCGAAGATGCAGTCGACCTCTGTGTAGACACCGTAAAGCTGAATCAGGTTGAGGCCGCGTTCCAGCCGGTCGCGCTCTTCGTTGAGGTCGTCGGACAGGTCGGCGACGCTTGCCCCGAGCGGCAGCCGTTCGACCGCCCATTGCGCGGCCGATACAAATCGCAGAGCCGCCTCACCCTTCGCGGCGAGCTCACCACGCGTCGGATACGTCCACGTCGGCGTTCCGATCGCCTGCCCGTAGCGGTCGCGCAGAGGGTGCTCCGAGAAGTACTGCGTCGCCTCCTCGGTCATGCGGCGGAACCGGAGCGGGTTGCGGCTGCCCGAGGCGGCGTGATAGACGCGGGGCTTGGAGTCTGGCGGCGGACTCGCGGCAACCGCCAGAACCGTGTTGACGACGAAGTCCGCCGGGATGATGTCCAGGAGCGAATCGGGGAGGCCCGAAAAATCGCGAAGGATGCCGCGGCCGAACGCGAGGATCAGCGGCTCCGCCATGCGGAATCCTTCCAGCCAGCCGGCGAAGGGCTCATCGAGCGCGCTCTCGATGATCGAAGGCCGCACGATCGAGAGCGGGATGTCGCCGTGGAGCTCGACGACCGCGTGCTCCGCCATCGCCTTGGTGAACGAGTAGATGTCGGCGAAGCCCATCGAGTTGGCGTGGACGCGCCCGCGTTCGATGAGGCGCTCCCTCACCCATCGCTCGCGGAGGCGCTCGGTCGCGCGGGCCACGGCCGGCGTGCCGGCAGGACCCATTCGCGATTGGGCCTCACGGCGAAGCCGCTTGAGCACCTCTGGCCGGCGTGACTCCTCCTCGACGGGACCGCGAAGCGTCGTGAGCACGGCAGCTTCGTGGCGCCAGTTGAGACCCGGATCGAGCGGCGGCTCTTCGCGAACGAGACCGCGCAGCATGCCGCCGACAAAAGCCGTTGATATGTGCACCAGGTGCGGATGCTCGCCCGATTTCTGCAACGCCTCCACCAGCCGGGCCGCGCCGAGCAGGTTGGTCTGCGCGGAGAGGTCCGCGGGGTTGTCGAACTCGACCGCGGCAGCCGAGTGGATGACGATGTCGCACGCATGCAGCTGCTCACGGCTCGCGTCGCTCAAACCAAGGCCGTCGCGGCCCAGGTCGATCTCGAGAACCGCGAGCTTTGACTTCGCGAGCTTCGCGAATGCCGCTTCACCCAGCTCGTCCTTGAGACGCTTGAACGCAGGACTCGACAGCACCTCGCGTTCCAGGCGTTCCGCCGCGGGACGCCGCGCGCTCGATCGGATCGCGAGGTTGATGCGGCCGACCTCGGGTATCGAGCGCAGGCATTTCTCGACGATCGACTTGCCCAGGAAGCCGGTGCTGCCGGTGACCAATACGGTCTTGCCTTTGAAGGCCTCGGCGATCAATTCCGATTGATTCTAGAGTCGGTGGTGGGGCGCCCTGCTATACAGCCTGTCCATGGTTGACCCTCGCGGTGTGGACCTCGTTGGAGCCACCCGCATCGGTCCAACCAAGGTTGGTGGTGACCGAGACCCAGAACCAGTAGTACTGGTTGGGTTCGCCGTGCCAGACCGCCAAGTCGGCGCCGACGCCGGTACGCCAGAGCTTCATGTGCCCGTCCTGGACCACGTAGACATCGAATCGGTTCCCCACTCCCGGGCTCGTCCAAGACACGTTGGTCGCGTTGGGATCGTCCGGGTTCTGCGCCGCGTTCACGGTTACCGCCGGCAGCGGCACGTCGGCAAATCGCGGCGAGCCACCAAGCCACAGGTCGCCACGGTCGTAAGGCCATGGATCCGGGTTCGACCCGTACCACCCATATGGATCAACCGGGGTCTGGCTGCGGTGCAGGTCGTACACACCGAAGTGGAGGTGTGGGCCGGTCGCTGTGCCGGTGCTGCCGGATAGGCCAATCACCTGGCCCCGGCGGACGTACTGGCCCTTGCTGACATAGAGCTGTGAGAGGTGACCGTAGAAGGTCAGCAGCCCGTTGCCGTGATTGATCTCGATCGTCAGTCCGCTTAGACACGTGTGGCAGTTCGGGTCGAGCCAGTTCGCGAGCATGACCGTGCCCGGCGCGGCGGCAGCCACGGGCTCATAGGTGAGCGCGTAGTCGTAACCGTCGTGTCCGTCGTAGTACAGGTAGTCGTGACCGCCAGGGGTCTGGGCGTAGCCCGCGGTGAAGGCTGGGTCCGGCCCGCCGACGTTGGTGGACGCGGTCAAACCGTCGTAGCGGCAGACCTGGCCGTTGACGCCATAGTCGGGATAGCAGTGATCGAAGAGCGAGGTCACGTAGTGCGGGCCCATGAATGGGAGGGTCAGGAAGGCGCCCGGTGCGGGCCCGGACCCGGTGTCGCCGGCGCCGTTCTCGACCGGGCCGTAGTTCGTCTGGCTGGGATAGAACCAGCGCGTGTAGTGCGCAGGCTTCTCGCCTGGGGGAAGCGCCGCGGCCGCGTGAACCGGCGCGCTCTGCAGCAGCAGAGGCGCGACGGCAACGAGCGAGAGCAGATGGCGGAAGGGCATTGGATTCAAGGGTGGCTTGCGCCCGCCGTACAACGGGCGGCGGATTGGTTAAGTTTCGCAAATCGTGCCTGACGATGCAGTTAACAAAGCTGTTCTGAGCCAGGGCCGGGCGGCCGTGTACGAGGAGCCGGCCGGGCCGTCGGGGGTCAGAATCCGGGTCCGGCCGCGGACCAAACCCGCCCCCGGCTCGGTCGCAATCGCGATCCGGGCCGCCTCCATCAACCATCTCGACCTTTGGCTTGCGCATGGGGCGCAGCGCATCCCGCCGCCGCGGGTCATAGCCGCCGACGGCGCGGGCGTTGTCCTCGACTCTGGCGACCCCGCGTGGAAGGCAGGTGACGAGGTCGTCATCTTTCCGACTCTTTGCGACTGGGAATGCGAGTGGTGCCGCGCCGGCGAGAACGTCCGCTGCCCCCGTTTCGGAGTGCTCGGCGAGCACTCGGACGGGACCGCGTGTGAGCTCATCCACATCGACGCGCGCAATGTGTTCCGCAAGCCGAACGGCCTCAGCTGGGAGGAGGCGGCGGCTTTTCCGCTGACCTTCCTCACCGCATGGCGGATGCTCACCACGCGCGCGCAGCTGCGAGCGGACGAGACCGTTCTCGTCGTCGGTGCGGGTGCGGGTGTCGCGGTGGCCGCGATCCAGATCGCCAGGCACATCGGCGCGCGCGTCCTGGTGACCAGCCGCTCGGAAGCGAAGCAAAAGCGCGCTCTCGAACTTGGCGCCGACGCTGCCTTCGACTCCGCTGGCTTCAGCAAGGCGGTTCGCGAGGCGACGCGAGACGGCGTCGAGGTCGTTTTTGAGCACGTCGGGCCAGCCACGCTCGAGGAGTCGATGCGCTCGCTGGCGATGGGCGGGCGGATCGTCACATGCGGATCGACATCCGGGGTCAAGGCCGAGGTCTCCATGCCCCGCCTCTTCTTCCGCCAGGCCGGCCTCCTCGGGTCGACGATGGGGAACGCATCCGAGTTCGAGGCCCTGTTGACGGCGGTCGATCGCGGCCTGCGCCCCGTGGTCGACTCCGTCTATCCGTTGGAAGATGTACAGGCGGCGCTCACTCGTCTCGACGCCGCCGAGCAGTTCGGTAAGGTCGTGCTGTCCGTTGCTTCTTAAAGGAGAAGGGTGATGTTCAAGGGATTTCGCGCTTTCCTTCTGCGGGGCAACGTCGTGGACCTCGCCGTCGCGGTCGTGATCGGGACCGCTTTCACTGCCGTCGTCTCGTCCTTCTCTTCCGCCTTCATCACCCCGCTGATCGCGCTCATCTTCGGCAAGCACGATGTGTTCAGCGGGCTGTCGTTCACGGTCAACGGCGTCCTCTTCCCTACCGCGACATTGCTCGACAAGTTGCTTGCGTTCATCGTCACCGCCGGGATCGTTTTCTACCTGGTCGTGACGCCAGTCAACGCGCTGGTCGAGCGCTCACGGAGAGCTGAGAAGCCCGCCGACCCGACCACCAAAAAGTGTCCCGAGTGCCTGAGCGAGATTCCGATCGACGCAAAGCGCTGCGCGTTCTGCGCGCAGCTCCAGCCGGTATGAGAAGGAACCTCCAGTCGGTCGACCATCAAGCCGGGGTAACCCAGAGTTTCGCCGCGGTGTCGTGGCTGAGCGTGACCTCGCGCTTGCCTGCGCGGATCCGGATCGTGCGTCCGACGCCATCGACCTCGACCACATCAACCTTCTGGCCTGGGATCAGGCCGCGGTCGCCCAAGTACGCGAGCAGCAAGGGAGCCTCTCGCTCCGCGACCTCCGACACACGCGAGATGGCGGCGCGCGACCCCTCGTCGAGGCTCGCCAGCCGCCGCTCCTTCGGCGCGGCTTTCGAGTGACCAGGGATCGGGTTGCCGTGGGGGCACGTGCCCGGGCGGCCCAGCGCTTCGTATAGACGCTCCTCGACGACCTCTGAGACGGCGTACTCCAGCCGGGCCGCCTCCGCGTCCGCAGTCACCCAGTCGAGGCCGAGAACGTCGGTGAGCCAGCGTTCCATGATGCGGTGGCGCCTGACAATCGACTCCGCCGCCCGCTTTCCGGCTTTCGTCAGCTCCACCTCCTTGCGCCCGTTCATGTGGACCATGCCGTCGCGGGCCATCCGCCGCAGCGCCACGGTCACTGTCGGCCTGCTCACTCCCAGCCAGTCGGCCAGGCGCGCGCTGCGGGTCGGCTCGCCCTCCGACCACATGTAATAGATAGCCTCCAGGTAGCGGGAGATGACCTCGGAGGGCTCGCGAGCTCTTTCGTTAGACTTATCTAATTGCGTCTTTTGCACGTACTAATCCTAGTGGCCCCTAGCAGCCGATGAGCCAGGGCACCGCGGTCGCGCTCGGAGCCATCGCCGGGGTAACCATTTTCCTCGGCCTGCCCGTCGCACGCGTGCGCGGATTGCCGAAGGCGGTGCAGGGGTTCCTCAACGCCTTCGCCACAGGAATCCTGATCTTCATCCTGTGGGACATCCTCAGCCACGCGAGCGGCCCGGTGGAGAAGGCACTGGTGGCCGCGCGAACCGGCTCGAACACGCCGTTCGTGCTGATGGCGGCAATCTTCGCCATCGGCATCGGCGCCGGACTGCTCGGACTCGTCTATTTCAACCGCGCACTCTTCGGCCGTCTGAAGCATGCAGACCACACGCCCAGCCCGCGCAGCCTTTCGCTGGCGATCGCGACCGGCCTCGGCCTGCACAACCTGTCCGAAGGACTCGCCATCGGCCAGTCGGCCCGCGCAGGAGCCATCGCGTTCGTGGGCGTGCTGGTCGTCGGTTTCGCGCTGCACAACATCACCGAGGGCTTCGGCATCGCGGCGCCCATGACGATGGACCCCAACCCTGCTCCGTGGCGCTTCCTGGGGCTGGCCGGTCTCATCGGCGGCGGGCCGACGTTCATCGGCACATGGATCGGATATCTGGCGTCATCCGACTATTTCTATGTGGCGTTCCTGGCCGTCGCGGCCGGGGCGCTGCTCTACGTCGTCAACGAGCTCTTCCACGTCGGACGGCGGCTCAGCACCCCCACCTCATTCGCGTGGGGGCTCCTGTTCGGTTTTCTGACCGCCTACGCCACCGACCTGGTGCTGACGCTGGCCAGCGCCTAGTCAGAGCCTAATTCTGCCCCGCGTACTCGAAGTCGTCCGGCTCGGTGTCGTCCCAGTCGGGGAAGCGCCAGCGGAACAGACGCTCCTGGACCTCGAAGAGGCTGTCCAGCGTGTCCTGGACGTGGCCCGAGTCGCGAAGCGGCTCGCGGACGTGGTCAGGCATTGGGTCAACGGCCTCTCGCAGCTCTGTGCGAAGCGCGGCGGGAACGGTCTTCACGCCGTCCCGGTTCATCTCCTCGAGCTGCCACAGGACGCGGTCCGTCGATTCCAGCATGCGCTGGAAGGCGTATCGCCGGCGGTTCTGCCGGCGAAGAGCGGACTCCTGCTGCTCGATCCGTGTGCTTGTGTGGTCGATCATTTCCTTACCTTGATTCAGCTACCTTTCCTAGCTTACCGGCTCCGCTCGGGTTCACCAATAGCCGCCTTTGGCTGATTTCCTGGGCCGCCTCGAACACCTGTTGCATCCCATCGACGGCTGGGGGGAGTTCCGGCGTGGCGCGCGCAAGGCCGCGGTCGTGTTCGTCCTGTACCAGGTGGACGGGCGTTGGATGGTCCCGTTCGTCCGCCGGCGCGCCGACATGCGAGACCATCCCGGCCAGGTCGCGCTGCCTGGTGGTGGCGTCCAGCAGGGTGAGTCGGCCTGGTCGGCGGCGCAGCGCGAGGTGGCTGAGGAGATCGGCGTCCCGGTCGGCCGGCTGGTGCCGCTGGGCGCGGGCGACCCGATTTACGCTGCCGTTTCGAACTTCTCCGTCGTCCCCTTCGTCGCTTATCTGCCCGACCCGGTGCAGCCATTCGTGCACGACGATCGCGAGCTGGAAGGAGTGCTCCAGATCCCGCTCGATCGGCTCCTCGACGACAGCGCCTGGCTCCTTACGGATGATGCCTGGCGTTTTCGTTACCTCGCGCACGAGGAGAGCGTGGTGTGGGGCCTGACCGAGCGGATCTTCGCCGGGCTCGCCCCGAGGCTCAGCCTTGCGCTCTCGGAATCGCACGCCGAAGGTCAAAGGCCGGATCCGCCAGCTGCTGCGGGCTGATCTGCGCGCGCGCCTCCATCGCATGTCGGGCGCGTGAAACCGTGTGACGGTCGTTGACTCCCACGACCCCGATCAGCCGGCCCTCACGCAGGTAGAAGACACTGAACGGCGGCTGCCCGAAGGTGGCGCGCGTAATCGTCGCGTCCCACGCGAGCCCCGCGCCCGCGTACTGAAGGTTGAGCTCGTACTGGTCCGACCAGAACCAGGGCGCCTCCGCAAACGGATCGCCGCGCCCCGCCATCGCCTGCCCGACCGCGAACCCCTGCCGCTGAGCGGTCTGGAAGTGCTCGACCCGGATACGGGCCTCGAACAGAGGGCTCCAGAACCTCGTGACGTCCCCGGCGGCATAGACGCCGGGAACCGACGTGCGTCCTTGCTCGTCGACCTGGATTCCGTCATCTATTGCGATGCCGGCCGCGGCCGCGAGCTCCACACGAGGCACTGAGCCAATACCCACCACCACGGAGCGTCCGAGGTCCTTCGGCGGTGAGGTTTCCAGGCGTAGATCGACTCCGTGCCGGCGGTGAACATCGGCCAGGTAGTTACCAAGCTCCTCGCCCAGCACCCGCTGCATCGGCTGTGGCAGCACCTCGAACACCCTGACCACGGATCCGCGCTGCCGCGCGGCGGCCGCAACCTCGCAACCGATGAACCCGGCGCCGACGACGTCGAGCTGCGCACCGCTCTCCAGGATGGCGCGGAGCTGGAGCGCGTCAGACAGCACGCGCAGGTAGACCGCGTCGTCGAATCCCGCGAGCCTGCGGGCCGACGATCCGGTGGCGATGCAGAGCAGATCCCAGCCGACGGTGTCGCCGCTTTCGAGGACGATCTTGTGCTGCTCGAGATCCAGCTCGGTCACCCACCTTCCCAGCAGCAGCTCGACGCCAAGCTCGCGGTACTGCGCGGCAGGACGCAAACCGAGGCGCTCGCGCGCAACGGTTCCGAGCAGAAAGCCTTTGGACAGGTGGGGCCGCTCATAGGGCATCTCGGGCTCGCCGCAGACGACGACAACCTCGCCTTGAAAGCCGGCATCACCCAAGCCCGCTGCCACTGCATCTCCGGCGGGTCCGCCGCCGACGATTACTGCTTTCGAGACAGCTCGCGAAGGCGGCGCAGCGACCAGACGAGGTATCCGCCAAGGACGGCGACCGCGAAAGCGTAGGCGCTGATCAGATAGATCACCGCGCGTCCCCCGCCCTGGTCTGCGCGACGATCGGCGCCACCACCTTTTCAGCGGCCTGGTCGGTGAGAAACTCGATGCGGTACCTGATCGCGATCATCACGGCCGCGAGAACCAGTGTGCACGCCATCGTGATGAGGAATGCAACCAGCATCCGCGGAGGCAGGGCGTCGTTGAGCACGACCGGACCTGGGTGCTGAGTCCGCCACCACGTGACGCTGAAATGCACCACCGGAACATCGATGAAGCCGAAGATGCCCACGACCGCGGCGAAGCGGGCGGACTGGCGGCCGGGCTCGGCGAGGCGGCGCACCATCAAGTAGCCGGCGTAGATGATCCAGAGCACCAGCGTCGAGGTAAGCCGGGCGTCCCAGGTCCAGAACGTGCCCCAGATCGGCTTCGCCCAGATCATCCCCATGACCAGAGTCACAGTCGTGAAGACGAGCCCGACCAGGGCTGCCGCGCGCGCGAGCCGGTCCGCGGCGGCGTTCTCCTTCCACAGGTAGACGACGCCCCCGATGAGCACCACCGCGAAGCAGCCGTAGGCCGCGATGGCCGCGCTGACGTGCAGGTAAAAGATCCGCTGCACGGGGCCCTGCAGGGCGTCGGTCGGCGCAAACAGGAAGATGAAGCCTCCCGCGATGAGCATCAGCGCTACCGACGCGGCCGAACCCTGTTCGTGCCTAGTCATCGAGCACGAACCGTGCGGCCAGCGAGGTGAGCACGACGAACAGTATGTCCAAGTCGAGGAGAAGGCCATTGGCCGAACCGGTGGCGGTGCCACCGCCGCCCATCGCCGATTGCACGGCCTGGCCGCCGACCACCACGAACGGTATCCACAGCGGCAACGTCAGCAGCGGCAGCAGTAGCTCCCGCGCGCGCACCTGCGCAACCATGGCCGCGAACAGGCACCCGAGCACCGCCATGCCAACAGTCGCGAGGAGGACCGCGGAGACCTCATCAAACGTCAGCGGCACCGCGAAGAACAGAGCGAGCGCGGGCAGCAGCACCGCCTCACAGATGACGAGCAGCAGGCCCGCAGCCAACGCTTTGCCCGCGAAGATCGCCGCGGGCATGGCGGGTGTCATCAACATCGCCTCGAGCGAGGCCTGCTCGCGCTCGGCCGCAAACGCTCGGCCGAAGGCGACGAGGCCCGCGAACACCAACGCCATCCACAAGACGCCAGGCGCGATCGCAGGCGCGTTGCGCGAGTCGAACTGGAACCCGAAGTTCGCGATGACCAGCGCAAGCACGACGAACTGAGCGAGGGCCGGCACGATCTCGCGTGTCCTCCACTCGGAGGCGAGGTCCTTGCGCGCGACAGCCAGCGCGATGGTTATCGAGCGCATTTACTAGTGGACGACGCGCAGGCGGGTCGGCACGCCAACGACCCTTCCGCGGCGCAGCTCGAGCGTTCGCTTGCACAAGCGGTTGGCGAGCGCGTGGTCATGGGTCGCGATGATCGCGGTGCGCCCGCGCATGACCTTCATCAGCAGGTCCGGGCCGTCGGAGTCGAGACTAGCGTCAGGCTCGTCCAGAACCAGCAGCTGGGGCTCGTGCAGTACCGCCCTTCCGATCGCTAGGCGCTGCTGGGCTCCGCGCGAAAGCTTTCCGGCCGGCCGTCGGGCGATGTCTGCTAGGCCGACCAGGTCGAGAACCTGCGCCACGCGTGCGCGATCGACGCCCTGGAGCGTGCAGAAGAAGGCCAGGTTCTCCGCAGCCGAGAGGGCGGGGTAGAGCCCCGGAGCGTGTGCGACAAAACCGATGCGCCCGCGAAGGCGCCGCCGCTCGACCATCGCGTCGAGGCCAAAGATCTGGAGCGTGCCCGAGGTCGGGCGAGCGGCCGTGGCCACGATGCGCAGGAGGGTGGTCTTGCCCGCGCCGTTCTCGCCCAATACCGCCAGGTGCTCACCCGCGTCCACCACCAGGTCGACGGCATCGAGCGCGACGTCGGCGCCGAAACGCTGGGTCAGCGCGGTACCGACGATCGTGCTCATCCGCGCACGCCGTCCTCAAGGTCGTCCTCGGGCGTCCGAATCAGCGGCCACAGCACAAAGGGTCCCGCAGCGAAAAGGAGCAGCGTCGCGAAGAGCAGGGTCATGACGCGCCCACCGTGCTTGGCACCCGAACCACCGCGGGCGCGACAGCGAAGCGCCGCTCGCGGGCGTTGCCGAGCAGCACGCCGAGGATGATGACCGCGCCGCCCGACCAGATCCAGGTCACCAGCGGGTTGACGAAGATCCTGAACGAAGCCGAGCCATCGCCGTTCGTGCCGGCGAGCACCACATAGACGTCTGCGATTGGGCTGCTGCTGATCGCGACATGCGTGAGCGACTGCCCGCCGAGGCTCGCGTACGTGGCACGGGCCGGCTGCAGGGTCCGGTCGCCCAGCTGCATCGCAGCGACCAGCTCGGAATGATCCGAGAGCTGCCGCACCTGCGACCCGGTGTAGGTGAGGCTGTAGCCGGCCACAGAAACCTGCTGACCAGGCTGGAGCGTGACGTCCTTCTCCTGCTGCCAGAAATGCGACCCCGCCAGGCCCAGTACGACGACCGCGAGACCAAGGTGGGCCAGGTACGCGCCGTAGCGGCGCCGCTTCCTGGACACGAGCGCCACCGCACGCGCCCAGCCCGCGCCGGCGCGCCGCCATCTCATCGCCGCGCGGAAGTACTCGTAAAGGACGGTGCCGGCCACGGCGGCCCCCAGGGGGATGCCCAGCAGCGCGGGGAGCGAACGCACGCCGGATGCAAACAGCACCGCGACGATCAGCGCGAATGCGCCCGCCGGCCATCGAAGCGCGCGAACGAGAGGCGCGCCGGCATGCCGCCAGGGCACGAGCGGGCCCGCGGCCATGAGCACGAGGATGGCCGCGAACAGCGGACCGGCGGCACGCTCGTAGTAAGCGGCGCCGACGACCCGCTCCTGGCCGGTCATGCCGGAGACCAGCGGCAGGATCGTTCCCCACAGCACCACCGCGACGACGCCGATGAGGAGGAGGTTCTGCAGCGCAAAGGCGCCCTCGCGTGAGACCGCGGGCGCCGGCTCGCCGCGCGTCTTAAGCGTCCCGCCGCGGATTGCGAGCAAGCCGACCGAGAAGACAAGACAGGCACCCAGGAATCCGAAGAACCATGGCCCGATCGAGCTGACCGCGAACGTGTGCACCGAAGGCACGATCCCGCTGCGCACGATGAACGTGCCGAAGACGACCAACAGGAAGGCAAGGATGACGAGTCCGAAGTTCCATCCGCGCAGCCGGCCGCGGCGTTCCTGCACCTGTGACGAATGGAGGTATGCGGTCGTCGCGAGCCAGGGCATCAGGGCGACGTTCTCGACCGGGTCCCAGCCCCAGTAACCGCCCCAGCCAAGCACGTGGTAGGCCCACCACATGCCCAGCAGAAGACCTGTGCTCTGCAGGCCCCAGGCCAGCAGCGCGAAGCGACGCGTGTGCGCGATCCAGGCGGCGTCGGACCGGCCCGCGAGCAGCGCGGCGGCCGCGAAACTGAACGGAATCGCGAAGGATGCGAAGCCGGCCAGGATGACCGGCGGATGGATGAGCATGCCGCCGTCGCGCAGGACGGGGTTGAGGCCGAGACCGTCCGGCGGTGTGATCTGCAGCACATCGAACGGGCTCGCCACGAGCACGAGTACGACAAGGAAGAAGCTGAGAATCGCGGCCATGATCCCGGCGGCGTACGCGGCGACCCTGAGCCCGAGGGTTGCGCTGGCCACCAATGCGACGCTCCCGAGGAGGCCAAGGATCAGCGCCCAGTAAAGGAGCGAACCCTCCTGCCCCCCGTAGAATGCCGCGGCCACCAGGGCGATCGGCGTCGAGAGATCGCTGTGCTCGGTGACGTATGCGAGCGAGAAGTCATGGGTGAGCAGCGCTGTCTCGAGCACGACCGACGCGATGACGAGCATCGCCGCGGTCGCGTAGAAAGCGCGGCGGCCGACCTGCACCATGACGACGTTTTGCGACCAACCGGCCCAGAACGAGAGCATCGCCGAAAACAACCCCATGACCAGGCCGGCGAGCAGGGCACCCGCGCCCAGATACGCGAGGATCACTGGGTGTACGGAGTGGTCGAGAATCGCGATGGGCACTTCGCGAGCAGCATTCGCGCGTGGAAAACGTTGTCGGCGCCCAGCCTGCCTTCAGCCACCACCGTGATACCAGGCCGGAAAATGTCCGGCAGCGCGCCTTTGTAGTCGACCAGCACCGAGGACGTGCCATCCTTCTCAGTGAACTGGACCTGCAGGCCTCCATCGCTGCGCCGCACATCGTTCTGCACCACTCCAGCGACGCGAACGTCACCGGCCCCGGGCTGCTGCGAGCGCAGCTCTGACACCGTGAGGTAGTACTCGGAAGCGCCCGAGGCCGAATAGACCAGGTAGCCAACGCAGCCGCAGACGACCAGCATCACGATGCCCCAGCGGATCATGCGGCGATCAGCGTCAAGTAGTGATCCAGCGTCGACGTGTCCAGCGGTCCCGCAAATGACGCGGTGACCACTCCGTTGGCGTCGATGAAGATCGTCACCGGCGGCCCGACGACGCCGTAATCCTGGTACTTGCCTGACACGATCGGCCCCACCGGATATGTGTGCGCGTGCTGCTGCTCAAAGGACCGAACCCCGGAACTCGTGTCCTGCACGGCAGCGCCGACAAAGACAACGTTGGGATGCGCCGCCGCCGCGCCGGTCAGGACCGGTTGCTCCTGGACGCAAGGTCCGCACCACGACGCCCAGAAGTTGACGACCACTGGTTTTCCGCGCAGCTGCTGGATCCCGACCTTCTGCCCGTCGGGCTGCTGAATGGCCAGGTCCGGGGCTGTGTGCCCCAGGAGGTGCGGGCTGTTCATGGCCGCGTGCTGAAGGCCCCAGGCCAGCGAAACCATCAGGACTGCGCCGAGGACGATCGCGCCGGCCGAGATGAAACCGGACCTGAGGTTCAACGCGCTGAGTCTAGTCGAGCCACAAGTACTAGTCGGAAAGGGAGTTTGCGGCCGAAATCCGGCTGTAAAGATGGCCGCTCGGCTTGATCGTCCGCTCCAGGGTCTTGCGGTCCACCTCTATCAGTCCGAAGCGGATGCCGTACCCGCGGCCCCACTCGAAGTTGTCCGTGTTCGTCCAGTGGAAATAGCCGCGCACGTCCACGCCGTCGCCGATGGCGAGCAGAACGTTGGCGAGGGTCTCGGTGATGTAGCTGCGGCGCCACTCGTCGTCGGTCGTGGCCAGACCGCTCTCGGTGATGTACACGGGTTTGCCCATCGAACGCACCTCGTTCAGCACGATGCGCATCCAGGTTGGGTCGGTGCTGAGCCCCATGTCGGTCACGCGACGGCCCGGGACGTTGAAGCGCCGGATGAACTGGTCCATCGGCCGCGCCGCGTCGAATGCGCACATCTGGCCCCAGTAGTGGGCGATGCCGATGTAGTCGCTCGTCGACTCCACGATCCTGCGCAGGTGCCCGGGTGCGATTGGCCAGCGGTCGAGCGCCATCTGCGAGGTTCCCGCCGCCCACCGATCGCGCCGCCTGCCGGACGCGGGCAGGAAAAGCAGCTTGTGGTGCGACAGGCCAACCTGCGCGTCTGGCCATCTGCGCTTGATCGCCAGGTAGGCGAGCTCGTGCGCCTTGCGCATGTTGCTGGTGACGCGATAAAGGCCGGCGATGTCTCCACGCCGGCCGGGAGGGAACTCGCCAGTGACCCAGCCGTTGGCTCCATAGATGCCCGGTTCGTTGATGGTGCACCAAAGCGTGACGAGGTCGCCGAGCTCGTCGGCCACACGATGCACGAAAGGTAGAAATGCGTGCGCGGCGCCACGCGCTGCCCATCCGCCCTTCCGCGCAAACCAGATCGGGTTCGAGAAGTGATGGAGGGTGACCATCGGCTCGAGGCCCTGCTCGCGAAGATCGGCGAGGACGTCGCGGTAGTGGCGGATCTGGCGTACGTCGAACTCGCCCTGCGAGGGTTCGATGCGCGACCACTCAATCGAGAGCCGATGGGCGTTCTGGCTGAGCTCCCGGAGGAGGGCAAAATCTTCGCGGTAGCGGTGATAGTGGTCGTTGGCCATCCCTGACGTGTCGCCGTTGGCGATCCGGCCTGGCTGCTGCTCGAACTCCCACCAATCGCTGTTGCGGTTGTCGCCCTCGACCTGGTGGGCGGCGCTCGATGTCCCCCAAAGAAAGCCATCGGGGAATCGCGGAGCGCGCGCCTCGCTCACGCGATGCTGGCCTGTTTGTCGACCTTGGGTGGCGACACGTACTCCCAGCGGACGGGCTTGTCGTCTTCGATATCCACGACGAGCATCCCAGACTTGTCGATCGCCTTGCGGTACATCTCACGCTCGTTGTGGGGGCGGCCGTCGAGCACGATCCACGCGGCCTGCAGCGGGTCAGCGTGGCTGACGATGGCCATGGTTTCGCCTGGGTGCTCGCGCGCAATGCGGCGCATCACCCTGAGAATGCGGGCGCCCATCTGGTCGATTGACTCGTCGCCGGGCACCAGCCCCCGCTTGGCCTTGTGCACGAACCAGAGCGGGCGGCGCATCGGGATCTGCCAGTACGGAAGTCCCTGGAGGTAGCGGCTGAACTCGGCCTCGCGCAACTCGGGCTCCGTCTCGATGACTGCCGGTGGGTCGAGCCTCGAGTTGATCAGCTCGGTTGTCTCGACAGCCCGTGCAAGCGGACTGGTGACGATTCGCTTGACGTTCTCCGATCGCAGCCGGTCGCCCACGGCTGTGGCCTGCGCGCGGCCGAGCGCGCTCAGCTGAAAGCCATCGAGGTGCCCGTAAAGAAGACGGCGCGGGTTCTCGACGTCGGCATGCCGGATCAGGAAGACGCGCGTTGACACTCAACTGATCCTAACTGCGCGATCGATCCTCCCCACCGGCGCTTCGCGCCACCTCCCGAAGTGGCGGGAAGGCTAGGAACGAAATGCGCCGACCGACGTGCGATTGGTCCCGGACGACCGGCCGTACTCGAGCGCGTGGTAGGCCTCGCGGAGGAGGTTGCCGGAGTACTCGCGGCGGTTCATGAGGCCCGCCTCATCGCCGGATGTTGAGACGACGGCGATCGTGGCCGCTCCGCAGCTGACGGTGATCCTCTTCCAGTTGCCGCCGGTCGCAAAGTCGTGGGCGGCGATCCCCCGGCGGATCTTGTCGGCGGCAAGGGTCGCGCCCTGCTCGTCCGTCTCGGGCAGGACGATGGCGAAATGCGGCGGCCCCTCCGCATCCAAAAAAGCGACGGTGTCGGTGTCGCGGATGGCCTGCCCGAGCCGCTCCGAGATCTCGCGCAGCAGCCCTTCAAGCTGGATGTGCCCGAGCTCCTTGTGGACGTGCTCGGCGTGGTCGAGCTCCACCACCAGCACCGACAGCGGCCGGTGGTAGCGGACGGCCCGATTGGCCTCCTGGCCGACCAGGGCGTTGATGAACTTTGAGTTCCAGATCCCCGTCACGGGGTCGACAACGCCGAACAGGGGGCTGGAGGTGCGGTCGGACTGGCTGTGCCCGCAATTCGGGCAGTATTGGGCTCCGACGGGCAATTCGGAATTGCAATACCAGCAGGCGCCCACGGCGGGCATTCTACCTTCGAGGTCAGAATTTCCAATGTGACTAACCAGGGCGAGCTTTTCGAGGTTCCAGGCGGACCTGAGCCGAACGCGCCCCTGGCCACCCGGCTGCGGCCCCGGAGCTTCGACCAACTGGTCGGCCAGAAGGGGATCGTCGAGGTCCTCCGCGGGCTGAGCGCCTCCGGACACCTGCCCAGCATCGTGCTCTGGGGGCCCCCGGGGAGCGGAAAAACGACCCTGGCCGGGCTTCTGGCCGCCGAGACGAAGGCGCGCCTGGTCGCCATGTCGGCGGTCACCGCGGGGGTGGCCGATCTCCGGAAGGTGGTCGCTGAGGCCAAGGTGCACCGCCGGGCGGGCCTGCGGACGGTGCTCTTCATCGACGAGATCCACCGCTTCAACAAAGCCCAGCAGGACGCCATCCTGCCGCACGTAGAAGACGGCACTGTGACCCTCATCGGCGCCACGACCGAGAACCCTTCCTTCGAGGTCATCGCGCCGCTGCTTTCGCGGAGCCGGGTATTCCGCCTGGAGGCCCTCGAACGCGACGACCTGAAGAAGATCGTCGAGCGCGGCGCAGGCGAGCTTGGCGCCACCCTCACCGAGGACGGCATGGACGCCCTGCTCGAGGGCGCCCGGGGCGATGCCCGGGTGGCGCTCAACGGGCTCGAGACCGCGGCTGCGCTCGCGGGTGAAGGCGAGGTGACGCTCACGCATGTCGAGCGTGCGCTGCAAGAAGGTCACCTTCTCTACGACCGCGCCGGCGACCAGCACTACGACATCGTGTCGGCGCTGATCAAGAGCGTGCGCGGCAGCGATCCGGACGCAGCGGTCTACTGGCTCGCGCGGATGCTGGAAGCCGGCGAGGACCCGCTGTTCGTCGCGCGCCGGCTCGTCATCTCGGCCGCGGAGGACATCGGCCTCGCCGATCCGCAAGCGCTGCAGGTCGCGATGGCGGCGCAGCAGGCCGCGCACTTTGTGGGGATGCCGGAAGCAGTGTTGCCGCTCACCGAAGCCGCGCTGTATCTCGCTCTTGCGCCGAAGTCGAACTCCGCGCTCACGTCATACGGTGCCGCGCGCGAGCTCATCAACCAGACTGGCAACGAGCCGGTGCCTATGCACCTGCGGAACGCCGTCACGGGCTTGATGCGATCGATGGGCTACGGCCGCGACTACAAGTACGCGCACGACTATGAAAGTGGCGTCGCCGACCAGGTGCACATGCCCGAAAAGCTGAAGGGCCGCAGGGTGTACCAGCCCGGTCCACGTGACCGGGGCTCCCCGCCCCGCGGGGAGCTCCCGCCACGCCCGTAGGGCGTCGCGGTGTGGGGAGCTCGATATTGAATTTCGGTTAGATTCACGAACCGTGGCTGACGCTCTCGTCATTTTCAAACCCGACGCGGCCTACAGGCTGGCCGCTCGCGCAGGCATCTGGGGCTGGCTCGCATCAGAGCGCGAGTGGAAGATCGAGTCTCTCACATGGTTCCAGCCGCCCGCATCGCTCATCGAGGGTCACTACGACTTTCTCGCCGGCAGGCCGTTCTTTGGCTGGCTGGTCGATTTCATGACCGCACTGCCGATGGTGGTGGGTCGCGTCACTGCGGCGCCCGACGCCCTCGAGCGAATGCGCTACGACATGGGCGAGACGAGGATCCAGCAGTCGCGTCCCGGCTCGCTGCGCGAGCGCTACGGGATCTATGGCGGGGTCAACTGCCTCCACCTGTCGGATGCGCCCGAGACCGGCACCGCCGAGGTGGCACGGTGGTCGAAATTCGTTCAGCTGGACAAGCTCGAGGTCGAGCTAGACGTCGACTCGAACAAGCCCGACCACACCTTTCACCTTCGATCGCTGGCGACTCAGGTGGCGGGCGGCATCCACGTCGACCTCGCATCTCAGATGATCCGCGAGCTGATGGCTGAGGAATCGGATCTCCAGGGTCCGCAGCTCGAGGCCCTTTTTCGAATTACTTTGGGGGCGTTGGCGTAGCGTCCGACGCGGGCGGCGGCATTCGGCCGTGGACCAGCACCGGGCGGTTGAAGAGCTCTGAGTTAGGGACCACGATCATGTCGCCCGAGTCACTCCTCAGCAGCGTGACCCTAAGCTTGATCTCAGCAACCGTGCCCGAGAGCACGTCGAGCGTGATGCGATCGCCCACCCTGATGTGACGCTCCAGCAAGACGTAGTAGCCAGACACGTAGTCCTTCAACACGTCCTGGACCCCAAAGCTGGCGATGATGGTCGCCAGCACGATGCCGAAGAGCGCGATGTTGGCGCTCTGGATCGCGAAGCTGACCGCGAACGCCGCACCGAGGCCGATCAGGCCGAAAGCCACCACGCGGCCGACGATCACCGCCAGCTCGGGTCGGATCTGTCGGTTCCGCAGCATGTCGGCGACGCGGCGTGCGAGCAGGCGCGCGATCACGACGAAAACGACGAAAACGAGCGCGCCGATCAAAAAGTACAGCAGCGACGTGGGGTCAGGCGTGGTCCAGGGCACGGCCGCCAGCGGCGGCGGCGTCACTTCTTCTTCTCGGGTGCTTCCTCTGCCGCGGGAGCCTCGCCCTCGGCTGCGGCCTCGCCCTCAGCGGCGGCCTCACCTTCGGCAGGAACCACCGCCTCGGCGGCCGGGACTTCCTCTTCGACCTTGAGCTCGCGCTTGTGGACGATCTTGACCACGAGCTCGTCAGTCTCCAGGAGCACGGTCACTCCCTTGGGCACATTGAGATCGGAGACACGGAGCTCGGCCTCGATGTCTTCGAGCGGGGTGAGGTCGACTTCGAAGGACTCCGGGATGTCGGTTGGCAGACACTCGACGCGCAGCGAGTGGATCGGCTGGAGGATGTCCGCGTCTCCGCGCTTGACCGCGGCGGACTCGCCGGTCAGGTGGACCGGCACCTCAACGGTGATTTTCTCTTCGAGGCTGACCGCGTAGAAGTCGACGTGGATGGGCCCCAGGCGCCGCGGATGGGTCTGGATCTCGCGAACGAGGACTTTCTCGGCTCGATCCTTGTCGACAACCAGGTCGACCAGGTGGGTCCGTCCGGACTTGACGAACACCTTCTGGAACTCAAGACGGTGTCGCTATGATACCGCGCAGACCAATCCCCTCGGATCGGCACACCACGCAGAAGGAATAAGGATGCAAAGCCCACCGCCTCCCCCGCCCCCTTCCGGAGAGATGGTCCCGCCCCCGCCACCACCGAGCGGCCCTATGCAGGCACCTGGCGGGTATCTCGCGCCGCAGATGCCCGGTCAGACAACCTACGGCGGATTCTGGATCCGCGTCGTGGCCAGACTGCTCGACGGGCTGGTCGTTGGGATTCCTTTTGCCATCTTGTTCGGAATTGTCTTTGTGGCCTTTGGTGTGTCCGCCAACTCGAGCAATCAGAGCACGCAGCAAGCCGGCACGGCGGTTTTCGGAGGCGCGTTCATCCTCCTGTACCTGGTCCTGCTCGCAGTGTCGATCGCGTACTGGATCTATTTCTGGGGTTCGAGCGGCCAAACGATCGGAATGCGATTGCTCCGGTTGCGGGTCATTGACGCGAACACCGGAGCTCCGATCGGATACGGTCGGGCGGCGATTCGCTTTCTCATGTCATTGATCAACACCTGGGCCTGCTACATCGGATGGATATGGGTCGCCTTCGATGCCCGCAAACAGGGTTGGCACGACAAAGTCGCCAACTCGGTGGTGATCCATTACTAACTGACGTCGATCTCTAGCGGCTTCCCTCTGGGAAACGCTTGCGAAGCCAGTCGACGATTCCCTGTAAAGGCGTGCCCGGGGTGAAGAGCTCGGCCACGCCTTTCTCCTTGAGCGCGGCGATGTCGTCCTCGGGGATGATCCCGCCGCCGAAGACGACGATGTCGGTCGCCTTTCGTCGCTTCAGCTCCTGGACGACCGCGGGGAAGAGGGTCATGTGCGCGCCCGAATGGATTGACAAACCGATGACCTGCGCATCTTCCTGCAGAGCGGCATCGACGACCATCTCCGGCGTCTGCCGCAGCCCTGTGTAGATGACCTCATAGCCCGCGTCGCGAAGAGCGCGTGCGACGACCTTCACGCCCCTGTCGTGGCCGTCGAGCCCGACCTTGGCGAGCACGATCCGCACCGGCCGGATCGCAGTCTTCGTGGCCATCAAATGACTGCGCGTTCCGTGTAGATGCCGAACACCTCGACCATCGCGTTCATGATCTCGCCCTCGGTCGCGTATGCACGCACGGCTTCGAGGATGTACGGCATCAGGTTGTCACTACCCGCGGCCGCCTTGCGCAATTGCGACAGTGCATTCGAGCATCGCGCGTGGTCGCGCTTTTCACGAACCTCGCGGACCCGCGCCACCTGCTCGCTCTCGAGCCTGGGGTCGATGCGCAGGATCTCGATCGGCTCCTCTTCGTCGACCGTGAACTCGTTGACGCCGACCACGAGCCGTCGCTTCTGCTCGAGCTCCTGCTGGTAGCGAAAGGCCGCGTCCGCGATCTCCTTCTGGAAGAATGCCGCCTCGATCGCCGGGATGACACCGCCGAGCTCCTGGATGCGCTTGAAGTAGGCCTCCGCCTGGCGCTCCATCTCGTCGGTCAGCGCCTCCACGAAGAAGCTGCCGCCCAGCGGGTCGATGGTGTTGGCGACGCCGGTCTCGTACGCCAGCAATTGCTGCGTGCGCAACGCGAGACGCGCGGCCTTGTCAGTCGGCAGGGCGAGGACCTCGTCCATCGCGTTGGTGTGGAGCGACTGTGTGCCGCCCAGCACCGCGGCGAGCGCCTCGATGGCGGTGCGGGCGATGTTGAGCTCGGGCTGCTGCGCGGTCAACGAGACGCCTGCCGTCTGGGTGTGGAACCTGAGCTTCCAGGAGCGCTCGTCCCTGGCGCCATATTTGTCGCGCATCCACCGGGCCCAGATGCGGCGCGCGGCGCGGAACTTTGCGATCTCTTCGAAGAAATCGATGTGTGCGTCGAAGAAGAACGACAGCCGCGATGCGAAGTCGTCGATGCGCATGCCCCGCTCGATGCAGGCGTCGACGTAGGCCATGCCGTCCGCGAGCGTGAAGGCAAGCTCCTGCGCCGCCGTCGAGCCCGCCTCGCGGATGTGGTAGCCGGAGATGGAGATGGTGTTCCACTTCGGCACCTCCTTGGCGCAGTACTCGATCGAGTCGACGACGAGCCGCATCGACGGCTCGGGCGGAAAGATGAACTCCTTCTGCGCGATGAACTCTTTGAGGATGTCGTTCTGCAGCGTGCCGCCAAGCCTCGCGGCCGGTACACCCTGCTTCTCGGCGACGGCTATGTACATGCACAGCAAGATCGCCGCGGGTGAGTTGATGGTCATCGAAGTGGTTATGTCCGCGAGCGGGATGCCTTCGAACAGCGTCTCCATGTCCGCGAGCGAATCGATCGCAACGCCGCAGTGGCCGATCTCTCCGCGGCTTGTGGGCGCGTCCGAGTCCTGGCCCATCAAAGTCGGCATGTCGAAGGCGACGGAAAGCCCGGTCTGGCCGTTTGCCAGCAGGTATTTGTACCGGCGGTTGGTCTCCTCCGCGGTGGCAAAGCCCGAGAACTGCCGCATGGTCCACAGGCGGCCGCGGTAACCGGTGGGATGGATGCCGCGGGTGTACGGGAACTGGCCGGGAAACTCCTCCTCGCGCTTGGCGAGGTCGCCCGAGGTATAGAGCGGCTTGAGGGGAACCCCGGAGATGGTCGAGGTCTCGAGCCCATCGTCCCGCGACGGGACCGACTCGTAGTCCTCCTTCCACGCCTGCTGGGGATCTCTGGCTCGGACCTTCACTGCACCTGAACTCGATTCAATTATCGCTTTCGGTCGAGGATCTCCTCCGCCGTGCCGTACGGCGTTCCCTCCTCGAGTAGGCGCTCGGCCAGGGCGGGATCCTCCGCGAGCGCTCGCCGCACCCGGTCTCTGGCAATTTCAGCCGCGACCTCGGCGGTCTCCTCCTTGAGCCTTTCGGCAGCCAACCGCTCGCCGCGGCCGGTGCTCGCCAGGTACTTGCGATGTGACTCGATCGCCGCCCAGAGCTCGTCGATGCCTTCCGAGCGGGTGGCAGAGGTCGGGATGATAGGGGGTTTCCAAGCCTTCGGCGCGCCCGGCACGTTGGAGAGACTGAGCATCGATCGCAGCTCGGTGAGCGCCCGGTGGTGACCCTCGAGGTCGGCCTTGTTGACCACGAAGATGTCGGCGATCTCGAGAATGCCGGCCTTGATCATCTGCACGCCGTCGCCCAGGTTCGGTGTCAGGACAACAACGGTTGTGTCGGCGATGGCCGCCACTTCGAGCTCCGACTGGCCCACCCCGACGGTCTCGAGGATCACCGGGTCGAATCCGAACGCGCCCAGCAGCCGGATGCTCTCGCGTGCCGCGAGCGACAGACCGCCGAGGTGGCCGCGCGCGCCCATGCTGCGGATGAACACCCTGGGGTCGAGGGCGTGCCGCTGCATGCGGATGCGATCGCCGAGGATCGCGCCGCCCGTAAATGGCGAGTTGGGGTCGGTCGCGATCACCGCGACGAAGCGATCAAGCTTTCTCAACGAGGCGATCAGCGCGTCGACGAGGCTTGACTTGCCCGTCCCGGGTGCGCCTGTGAAGCCGATCACATACGCCTTGGGTTGGTCCTTCAAGGCCGCCTCGAGCACTCTGATGGCGGGGTCGCGCTTTTCGACGAGGCTGATCGCGCGGGCGAGGGCGCGAACGTCCCGCGCGCGGAATTTTTCGGCTAGGTCAGGATCGCTCAGCTCACCGGCCCAGCCAGTGCAGCGCGAAGTCGTGCCCGATGATGACCACCAGTCCGTATGTCTGCTGTCCGCTGGCGGGTGCCGGGCTGGTCGGCGTTGCCGCGACGACGGTGGCGCCGAAGTAGCTCGCGAGCCACTTGCCGGTCAGCGGAAATTGCCCGTTCGAGTAATCGAGGATCACGGTCTGCGCGACTGAGCGGTGGCCGACCGGATCCGCGAGCTGCAGGCCGGTCGGGTCGAACATGGTCGTCACCCGACTATCGAGGCCGGGGAAGTTGTTTGAACCGTTGACGATCTGGATGGGAGCCTTCTCGGCCAGAACCGCGGGGTCGATGAGGAGCGAGGCGATGTACTTGTGAATCATCCCGAAGCTCGGATCGTCGGCGCAAAGCTGAGAGACATAAGCGCCCATGCCGCAGTTGTAGGAGTCGAGCAGGTTGCCCTCGGTCCCCGGCGCCGGCGCAGTCAACGCGACGCGGACGATCGAGGTGTCGGGGAGATTCTTGCCCCAGTCGTAGATGGCTCGCATGTCAGATAGCGACATGTCGGTTGTGATGTGGTTCTGGAGCGCGGTCAGAAGCTGCGGCGCCTTCGAGAAGCCGTTGATCGTCGTCGCCTTCTTCTTGATCGCCTGCATGATGTCCTGCTGCCGGCGAGCCCGGCCGAAGTCGGATAGCTGTTCAGGCTGGATGGCATGGCGCGATCGCGCGATCTCGAGCGCCTGCTCCCCATTGAGATGCTGGCAACCCGCTTTGAAGTGAATCGGGTGATACCCGTTGTTGTAGTCGGGGTACGAGGTGTCGTCGAGGTTGGTCGACAGGCAGACGTCCACGCCGCCGAGCGCGTTGACCATGTCGCGGAAGGCGACAAAGTCGACTGCGATGTAGCGGTCGAACGTCAGCCCGGTGACCTTCCCCACCTCGTGCTCGGCCGCGTGGCCGCCGCCGTCGCGCCCCTGGTACTGCGGCGCGACGCAGCAGATGATGGGCACGTAGGGAACCTCGTAGGCCGCGTTGATCTTGTTGACCCAGACGCTGTTGGAGTTGCTCTGAAGGTTCAGGCCGAGCGTGAGGTCGCGCGGGATTGACACCATTGCGACGCGATTGCTTGCGGGGTCGATGGTCACCGCCATGATCGAGTCCGTCAGGAACGGCGCGTCGTTCTCATAACCGCCACGACCGAGCAGAAGTATGTTGACCTGCTGTCCGTGCTTCAGCTTGTAAGCGATCGTGCCCGGCGTCGGCTCGACCGCCTGAACGACCTCGCCGATCGGATTGACGTGGTGACCGGTCGTGGCAGATACGAAATCATCCAGGCGCTTGTAAGCGAGGGTGGCCGTGACGATGACGACCAGCAGTAGAGACGCGGCAATGATCGCCGGGACCGACCTGGTCAGGCGGTAGGAGACGTGGTAACGGGATCGCCTGGCCCTGGGCCTGGCCCTCTGCATAGGCACGGGGATTCTACCCTGCACGACGGATTAGGAACGTCGGCGGCAGTGGCTGGGTTACGCAGAAATCGAGTTCGGGCGACTCATCCGGTGGTGGATCCGCTATGGGCCACAGCGTAGAAGTAAATGATGTACACGACCGCGCTGACAACAAAATCCGCGATCCCAAGTATCAATCCAGCCAACGCGAGACCGCCGCCGCCAAGCATGCCGCCGCTCACTGCGATGCGCTGGCGAGAGATGAACCCCATGATCGCAGCCGCGGGACCGAGGATCACGCCCAGGCAAAAGCAAACGAGCCCGACGATGCCGCATATGAGCGAGGCGATCGCGAGGCCATCGTTGCGCGTACCCGCATAAGCCATCGCACCTGGTGTGTATCCCGCCGGCGGGGGCGGAACGAATCCGCCGCCAGGCAGTGGCGGTGGAGGCGGAGGAGGAGGTGGTGGTGGTGGTGGTGTGAACCCACCACCGGGCGGAGGCGGAGGCGGATAGCCGCCACTGGGCGGGGGCGGAGGCGGCAAGTCCGACATCTTAGTCCTCCTATCCGGCGGTGTGCGCGGTAGAGCCGATCTCGAAGCTCCGGACGATCCATGCCTGCATCGCCACCGCGTACGCGTTGGTGAAGAGGATTCCGATGCCGCACGCGATCAGGCCGAGGGAGCCGACGAAGCTCGCGGCGATCAGCATAAGGCCGGCGATCAGGGTGTTGATCGGATTCACGCGTGCGCGCCTCAACACGTCTCCGATTCGGAGCCCAGCGCCGATCCCTCCAGTGTCGGTCGCGAGGATGATCGCCGGGAGCATGAAGGTCAGGGCGAGGCTTCCGAGTGTGAAGACGCCGAACGAGATCAGGTTGAGAACGATCGCAACAGCGATAAGTGCTGCGTTGCCCTGGCCGTGCCCCTGCTGGACCGCAAGCGCCAGTCCCGGCAGGTAGATCGCGAACCCTACCGCCAACAGGACGAGCAGGTAAATCAGCACCACCACGTACACACGCACACCCCTCCCGAGATAACTCAGGTTGGCGGGCGCCAGGCGCTCCTCGCCGGCACGCAGGCGATCAAGCGACGCGAGCATCCACCCCAAGTTGTTGATCTGGCCGGCGATTGGGATCAGCGATATCAGCGCGATGATGAGCAGCTTCACGGCCCATTCGGGATCGCGGAAGGGCCAGACAAAGGCTTCGGTGATTCGATCCACGGACTTGTTATGAAGGAGCGGGGCCGGAGATCGCGAACAGGAGCACGACCAGCCAGGCGAGGCTCACGAGGGCACCGACCGCCGTGGCGACGATGCCGAACACCCACGCGGTCAGCGCGAGGCCGCGTCCGCCCAACGTTCCGGATGAGGCGTCGATGCGATTGGCCGCGGACTTGCCCACAAAGTAGGCGATGGGCCCGCAGATGAGGCCGGGAATACCGAACGGCAGTCCCAGCACCAGTCCGAAGATCCCGATCACCAGCGCCACGACTGCACGGTTGTCGGCCCGTTGCGCCGGCGCGACGGCCGGCGGCGGGTACGAAGGCGGCGGATGATACGGCGCGACCGCCGGCGGAGGCCGCTCGAGACTCATCTCAGCAACGATCGCGCAATGACGACGCGCTGGATCTGGTTCGTGCCCTCGTAGATCTGCGTGATCTTTGCGTCACGCATCATCCTTTCGACCGGGTAATCGGAGATGTAACCGTACCCGCCGAGGATCTGAACGCAGTCGGTGGTCACCTTCATCGCCATGTCCGACGCGAACAGCTTCGCCATCGCGGCAACCTTCGTGAGGTCTGGCGCCTTCTTGTCCACTTTGGTCGCCGCGAGGTAGACGAGGTGCCGGGCCGCCTCGATCTGGGTTGCAATGTCCGCAAACATGAACTGGATGCCCTGGAACGACGCGATCGGCTGGCCGAACTGCTGGCGATCGCGCGCGTACGCGAGCGCGTAGTCGAATGCGCCTTCGGCGATGCCCAGCGCCTGGGCGCCGATTCCGGGCCGCGAGCGATCGAGGACCGCGAGCGCGATCTTGAACCCCGCCCCCTCATCGCCCAGACGATTGGCGGCGGGGACCTTGACCTCTTCGAACACGAGCTGCGCAGTGGGTGAGCCGCGGATGCCGAGCTTGTGCTCTAGCTTCGTCGCCTGCCAGGGGCTCGTCTCCTTCTCGAGCACGAACGCCGAGATGCCTTTGTGGTTGGCATCGGGATCGGTTTGCGCGAACACGACCAGCGTGCCGGCCACGCTCCCGCCGGTGATGAACTGCTTGGTCCCGTTGAGCACGTACTCGTTGCCGTACCGCTTCGCCCGAGTCTTCATCGCCGCGGCGTCGGAGCCGCTCCCGGTCTCGGACAGCGCGTAGGCAGCGACCTTCTCGCCTGAGGCCAGCGGCGGGCAGAGACGCTTCTTCTGCTCCTCGGTGCCGGCGACCAGGATCGGATATGAGCCGAGGGCCTGGACGGCGAGGATCAGCGACGAGGTGGCGCAGGCCTTGGCGATCTCCTCGACGCCCATGCAGATCGTGACGCTCGACCCGGAGATGCCGCCGTACTGCTCTGGGAAGGGAATGCCGAGGATCCCGTTCTCGGCGAAGAGCCTTTCAATATCCTTCGGATACTCGGCCTTCTCGTCGATCTCGGCGGCGCGTGGGGCGACCTTATCCTGCACCAGCTCCCGAATCGTGTCCCGGATCGCGATCTGCTCTTCGGAGAAATCGAAGTCCATCGCGCTGCTATTGGATCATTTCTCGGGCGATCACGATTCGTTGGACCTGGTTGGAACCCTCGTAGATCTGCAGCGCTTTGGCGTCGCGAACGTGGCGTTCGAATGGGCTGCCCGACACCGCACCCTCCTCCCCGGCAATCTGCAGCGCGTCCAGCGCGATCTGCATCGTGGTGTCGGTGCAGTGGAGCTTCGCCATCGACGCCTCGCGAGTGAAAGGCCGGCCACGGCTGCACAGCCATGCGGCGCGGTAGGCGAGAAAGCGCGCCGACGCGAGGCGAGTTGCCATGTCGGCGAGACTGAATTCGTCGCCTTGCTCACTCGCGCGACCCTTGAGTAGCGCGGTGGATTCGTCGACCGCGGCCTGCGCGATCCCGAGCGCCTGCCCGGAGATCCCGATCCTTCCCGAGTCGAGGGCGCGCATCGCGACGGTGAAGCCCTGGCCTTCGGCGCCGAGCCGGTTGGCGACCGGCACCGCGACGTCTTCGAGCACCAGCTCGCCTGTCGGCGATCCGTTCAGGCCCATCTTCTTGAAGACCTGTCCGACGCGAACCCCCGGCGTGTCAGCGGGCACGATAAACGCGCTGACGCCCGACGCACGCTCACTGGGGCCCGTGCGGGCGAACACGATGTACAGACCCGCACGCCCGATGTTGGTTATGAAGACCTTGGTGCCGTTGAGGATGTAGCCGTCGCCGTTTCGTCGCGCGCTCGTCTTCAGGGATCCGGCATCTGACCCGGCGGCGGGCTCCGTAAGCGCAAAAGCACCAAGCAGCTCGCCTGACGCAAGCCGCGGCAGCCATTTCCGTTTCTGCTCTTGAGTGCCGAACAGGAGGATGGGCTCGCTGCCGACGCTCGTGTGCACGTCGACGATCACCGACGTGGACGCGCATGCCTGCGCGAGCTCGTCAATACAGAGCGTGAACGCCAGCGCGTCGAGCCCGGCGCCGCCGAACTCGCGCGGGATCAGAACGCCGAGCAGGCCAGCTTCAGAAGCCGCGCTGACGGCCTCCTCGGGAAACCGGTGATCTCGGTCGACCTCGGCCGCCAGAGGCAGCGCAACCGCCTGCGCGATCTCTCGAACGGAGTCGCGGAAGGCCACGTGCCGGGGCGGCAGTTCAAGGTCCATTTAGCGGCGCATTTACAATATTTGGTTGCGGTATGGAAGCAGGACCTAGATACCTCGAAGGCACGACCGTCGGCAGCGGACGCGACATCATCGGGGTGCGCAGGGACCGCATCGCCGACATCATCAGCACGGGCCGCGAAATCATCGCCCGCGCGAAGGCTGACAAGCTCCTCCCGGAGACCATCACCGGGGCTACGGCTGCCCTCCTGGTCACGATCGCCGGGTATGGCGAGCCGCTCTCAGAAGGCCAGTGGCGCGAGCTCGCCGGGGTTGTGGGAGGCATCATGCGCGACAGCACTTATGCGGACTTGGCCCGGCTCCGGACGTTGATCACGCAAGAGCAGTTCTTGAACGTGGCACGAAACCAAGGCTACGGAAGGTTCATACGCCGCCTGGACGACGGGCGGTGGGTGTGCGAGCTCGCCCCGAAGCTCGAAGACCTCCCTGACGAGTAAGTCGGTCTCGTCACTCGCGCGGTCCCGACCGGTCCGCATCGCCTTCGCCATCGTGTTCACACTGGTCATCGTCAGCCCGGCCGGGGTGGTGTTCGCGGTTGTGTGGACCGCGCCCGCAGTCACCCAGCCGGCCACGGTCGCGACCGACACCGAGCCTGCGCGCCTCCTGCCGGCGCCCGACGTCCAGCCGGTGACGCTGCCGGCGGCCCCGATAAACGTTTACGCGAACACGATGTCGGGCGTGGTGCCCTGTCCCCTCTGCGAGCTCCCGCCGCGGGTCTACGTACCGAACAGCACAGGCGGGACGGTCGATGTGATCGACCCCTTGACGTTTAAGGTGATTGACCACTTCGCGGTCGGGGCCATACCACACCACATCGCACCGGCTTGGGACATGAGCGCGCTGTACGTTGACAACGAGGGATCGAGCAACCTCACAGTCATCGACGTCCACACTGGACGGCCGAGCGGGCTCAAGGTCAACATTCCCTTCCCCTACAACCTCTACTTCACGCCTGACGGCACGAAGGCGATCGACGTGGTCGAGCGACTGCAGAGGATCGAGTTCCGCGATCCGCATGACAACTGGGCGCTAATCAAGGCAGTCCCGATCCCCTGGCCGGGCGCAGACCACCTCGATTTCAGTGCCGACGGCAGCTACCTGATGATCTCGACCGAGTACTCGGGCGTCGTGGCGAAGGTCGACACGATCAACATGAAGCTCGCCGGGTACGTTCGTGTGGGCGGGCTGCCGATCGACGTCAAGCTCTCGCCCGACGGCACGCTCTTCTACGTGAGCAACCAGGGCCGGATGGGCGTGTCGGTCATCGACCCGGTGGCGATGAAGGAAATCCAGTTCATCCCCACCGGCCGCGGTGCGCACGGTCTGCAGGTCTCGCGGGACACCCACCTTCTGTATGTGTCCAACCGCCTCGAAGGGACCTTCTCGGTCATTGATTTCGCCACGCGACGCGAGGTCTCCAAGTGGCCGATCCCGGGCGGCGGTAGCCCGGACATGCTGCAGCTGAATCCCGACGGTACCCAGCTGTGGGCGTCGGGCCGCTACAACGCGACGGTGTACGTCATGAGCACGGTTACGGGCTTGCTGATCACCAAGATTCGTGTGGGTCCTGAGGATCACGGCCTGACCTACTTCCCAAACGTCGGCCTGCACAGCCTGGGCCACAACGGTGTCTATCGATAGCGACGCACCGGTTCGGATCTGGGAAGAGCCTGTCCGCGGTTCGTTCGGCGACCTCTCGAGCCTGAATCTCCCCGGCATCGAGCGAATGCGGGTCTCTACTCGAAGCGACGCCGCGCGGCCGCCAATCCACTTCCTCACGGGCCTGCGACCCGTGGAGTGGGGCTTCGGAAGCTCGACCTTCAGCATGCCGGTCACACCGTGGCTGCAGACGACCGTTCCCGGGTTGATCGTCGGCGGCATCATCGCCTTCCTGGCCGATGGGCCGCTGGGCACCGCGATCATGACGGTGCTCCCGCCGCTCGCTTACATGACCACGTCGGACCTGTCGCTCAGCTTCCTTCAGCCGGGAAACCTGGAAAGCGTGACGCTGCTTGGACGGGCACGGCTCATCCACGGCGGGCGCTCGGTCGCGCTGTCGGAGGTCACCATTGAGGATGGTCTCGGCCGCCACCTTGCACATGGCACCTCCCGCGGCTTCATCCTCACCGCGCCCGGTGCACCATCAGACCCCATGGAGGACGCATCGCCGCACTACGCCACCCCCGATCGCATCCGACGCATGCCGACGAGGGTACCTGCACGTTCGTGCTCCCGGCCAGCTCGTGGCTGGCTTCGCCGGCGCCGGTGCTCTACGGAGGGGCGATTGCCATGCTGGCCGACGGGGCGCTGTCATGCGCGGTGATGACGATCAACTCGGCCGGAAGCTCGTTCGCCCCGCTCGACCTGAAGGTGAACTACCTCCGCCCGGTGCTGCCCGACGGAGGATTGCTGACCGCGCGGGCGACGCTGGTCCATCGCGGCCGGTCGATGGCTGTCGCGACCGCCGAGATCACCAACGAAGATGGCAAGCGCGTCGCGCTCGCGAGCTCGAGCAACATGCTGCTGCCCGGCCGGCCCTGGAGCGACCTCGCCGGCGACCGCGAGCTGCCGCCGCCGACCTAAGCCCCTAGCAGTCGCGCGATCAGCATCCGCTGCACCTCTGACGTGCCCTCTCCGATCTCGTTGACCTTGACGTCACGCCAGTAGCGCGCTACCGGGTAGTCCTCCATGAACCCGTAGCCGCCGTGGATCTGCACGGCCTGGTCCGCGGCACGCTTGGAGGCCTCCGAGGCGTACAGCTTGCACATCGCAGCGAGCATACGCACCTCGTCAGAAGTCTTGGCGCCGCCGTGCGTGTAGCTGACGGCGGCCCGATACACCATCGTGCGCGCGAGCTCGGTCTCCATCGCCATGTCCGCGAGCTTGAACTGGATCGCCTGGTGCTTGGCGATGGGGACACCGAACGTACGCCGCTCCTTCGCGTATGCGAGCGATGCGTCGAGGCACGCCTGCGCTACGCCCACCGAAAGCGCTGCAATGGCGATGCGGCCGCCCATCAGGGTGTTGAGGAACTGCCTGTACCCGCCACCGCGCTCGCCGAGTAAGTTCTCCTCTGGGACCGAGCAATCCTCAAAGCTCAGCGGGTGCGTGTCGGACGAATGCCAGCCGAGCTTGCGATACGGCTCCAGCACGTGGTAGCCGGGAGTGCCGGTGGGGATCATGATCGCGCTGATCTCGGGGCCGCCGCGTTTGGTCTTGCCGGTGACCGCCGTCACCGTCACGCCCGCGGAGATGTTGGTGCCGCAGTTGGTGATGAACTGCTTCGCGCCGTTGACCAACCAGTGTCCATCGCGCTGCTCGGCGCGGGTCTTGGTCGCGCCGGCGTCAGAGCCCGCCTCGGGCTCAGTGAGGCCGAACGCCCACAGCTTCTTGCCGGCGAGCAGGTCGGGCAGCCAGCGCTGCTTCTGCTCGGCGCTGCCGAAATCGTGGATGGGCGAAGCGCCAAGGCAAACGGCGGCTTCGAGCGTGATGCCAACCCCCGCGTCCGCTCGCGAGATCTCCTCGATCGCAATGCACAACGACAGGAAATCTGCGCCCGCGCCGCCGTACTCCGGCGAGAACGGCAGCCCGAAGAGGCCCAGCTCGCCCATGCGGCGGACAATGTCGTAGCCGAACTTGTGGTTGCGGTCGAGCTCCTCCGCAGCTGGGGCCACGACCTCCTTGGCAAAGTCGCGGCACAGCTCGCGCACCGCACGCTGTTCGGACGACAGCTCGAAATCCACGGAGCAAATCGTTGCAGATAGGATGCGGCGAGTGAGTGGCGATGCATACGAAGATGCCGTTCGGATCGCCACGAGCATCAAGGACCTCGACGGCCCGAACGTCAACCCCGTCTGTCAGACCCGGCTCTACACCCACGGCCGCCGAACCGAGCGATCCCTCGTTTTGCTGCACGGTTTCACCAACTGCCCGCAGCAGTTCGATGCGCTCGGCAAGCAGTTCTTCGAGATGGGCTGGAACGTCCTAATCCCCCGCAACCGCGCCGCCGAAGCGGGTGCCGGCCTGGGTGAGCGCTTGACCGTGGCCGGGTTATCGCTGGGCGGGATCCTCACGGGCCACCTCGCCGAAACCCGCGACGGAATCGAGCGCGCCGTCCTGATCGCCCCGATGTTCGGGCTCAGGCCCGTTCCCGCCCTGGGACTGAGGGCGATCACGCAGCTCGCCAACATCCTCCCGAACTTCTATATCTGGTGGAACGGCCAGCTCAAAGACAAGGTCGGTCCGTCTCACGGCTACCCCCGCTTCTCGACCAAGGCGTACGCCGCGCTGTTCGAGGCCGGCAGTGGAGTGTTCAAGGCCGCACGTTCGGCTGCGCCGAAGGCCGAGTCGATCGCGGTGATCACCAACGCCGCCGAGCCGCGCCTGGACAACCAGTTCACGTACAAGCTGGTCGACCTGTGGCGAGCGCACGGTGCCAACGTGAGCTTTTTCGAATTCCCTGCCGACGAGCATCTCCCCCACGACCTGATCGACCCCTCCAACCCCGACCAGAACACGGAGCGCGTCTACCCCGTCGTGGTCAAGACGATCTCAGGAGCCTAGAGACGGAAACGGACAGGCCGTCGGATCGGGCGGTATGTCCCACTGGCTGGTTTGACCAGCTTCGACCCGCGCGTTCGTCCAAGGCATGTACAAAACAGTTACCCCACTTCCGTTACTCGTCCGTTGCCCTCCGTCGTCATCAACCAGGGCGTACCACCCGGCCGGCAGCAGGAAACTGTAGTGACCGCCAGCGGCTACGACCTGGGACGCAACCGATGGAATTCCTTGGACCTGGGACTTGGCGATCCAACCCCTGGTGTCACTGAACCTGACCTGCAGCACGACTACCTTTCCTGCTTTGTACACGATCTGCCCGTGAGGAACGCATTCGGTCTCGATCCCGCCCACCAGAACGCCGTAGCCCGCGGGCATGTGTGGCGACGATGAGGCTGCGGATCTTGTCGACCCCGGCTGTTCGCAACCAGTAGCAAGCAGCAGAACTACGGCCAGGACACTCAGGATCGCTCGGCGCATCGTTGCCTCAGCACGGTCAGTCTAGGGCTGCGAGGGGGCTATAGCTTCCTCGACATCTCGTATTCGACGCGCGCGTCGCCTGGCCGCACGTGCTGGGTCGCGCCGGTGCGCTTGAAACCATGGCGCTCGTAGAGCCTCTGGGCATGCTCGTTGGTCTCGACCACCCACAGCAGGAGCTCGTCATAGCCGGCCTCACGCGCCGTTTCGACGGTCGCCAGCAGCAGAGCGTCGCCGACGCCCTTGCCGCGTGCCTGGGGATGCACCCAGAACGAGGTCACGGACGCCGCCCGGCTCGAGCCGGCCTCACCGACGGACGCCATGCCGACCGCCTGGCCATCCGCTTCAGCAACGAATCGCGTCCGCGAGACCACGGCAGCCCGCCATTCCTCCTCTGTGCGCCCGCGCTCGCGCTCCCATGTGGACCCGAATGCGTACGCCGCATCCTTCAATGCCGCCAGGCGAATGTCGCGGAATATTTGCCACTCGTCTGGGCCGAGGTTGCGGATTTCAGTTTCCGAGGACGAACACCTTCAGCGCCCAACTGATGAGAACGAGGCTGATTCCGCTGATCGTCAGCAGGTGCCACTGGCGCGATGTGAGCTGGGGTGTCCACGTCCGGCCGGTGACAAGACCCGCCGCGAGACCTCCGGCCCCAAGGATGGTGCCCGCGAACAGCGCGGGGCCCAGCGGGTATAACCGCACCGCGTCGGCGATGTCGCCCTCCCACATGTAGGCGAAAGATCGTGTGCCACCGCAGAACGGACACGGGTGCCCGGTGAGGTAATAGAACGGGCATGGCGGCAGCGCGAAGTGCGCGGCGTGCATGGCCCAGTACGCGCGCGTGTAGACCAGCCACAACACGAGGCCGCCAAAAAGCCCGAAGTCGCGAAGGCGCTCATCGGGCAGCGAGCGGCTGATGGAGATCGGGAATGACATCGCTATGCCCGCAGCAGGCCGACGATGTCGTCGGTCGTCTCCGCCACCGCAACGCCGGCGGCCCGAAACGCCTCTTCCTTGCTTTTCGCCGTGCCCCGGTTGCCGGAGATGATCGCACCCGCGTGACCCATCCGCTTGCCCTCCGGCGCGGTGCGGCCGGAGATGAAAGCAACGGTCTTCAATCTGGTGCCTTTGCCGAGCACCTCCGCTGCGCGCTCCTCATCCGTGCCGCCGATCTCGCCGATGACCACAAGGTGCGTGGTCTGAGGGTCGTGCTCGAAGAGCTCGACGACGTCCTTGAATGTCAGGCCGAGCACAGGGTCCCCGCCGATCCCAACGATGGTCGACTGGCCCATTCCAGCCGCGGTGAGCGCCGAGCCGACCTCATATGTCAGCGTGCCGCTGCGCGACACCAGACCGACGTGGCCGGGACTCGCGACTCGCTGCGGGATGATGCCGATCTTGGCCACGCCTGGCGTGATCAAGCCCGGGCAGTTCGGGCCCAGCAATCGCGCCCTCGGGTATCCGTGCAGGAAGTCCTTGACCTTGATCATGTCCTGGATCGGGATGCCTTCGGTGATGCAGACGATCAGCTCGATGCCGTTGGCGGCCGCTTCCATGATGGCGTCCGGCGCAAACGGTGGCGGCACGAATATGCCGGACGCGTTCGCGCCCGTGGCGCGGACTGCCTCGGCGACCGTGTTGAAGACCGGCACGCCGACGTGCGTGGTCCCTCCCTTGCCAGGGCTCGTGCCTCCCACGAGGTTGGTGCCGACCTCGCGCATCTGCTCCGCGTGAAATGTGCCCTCACGCCCGGTGATGCCCTGGACGATTACGCGCGTGCCGGCGTCCAAGAGGATGCTCATCTCGTGATGGAAGGCTGCGCCTCCCCACCCCCGCTTCGCGGGACCTCCCCATGGGATGGGGAGGTGACCTCTACGATTTTCTTGGCCGCCTCCCACGCGTTGGCGCCCGGCTCGATGCCGTTCTGCCGCAGGATGGCGCGGCCTTCCTCCTCGCGAGTGCCGCTCAAACGCACGACCAGCGGAAGCTTCATCTGCAGCCGGTCGCGGGCCGTGACGATGCCCTTGGCGACCTCGTCGCCCCGCGTG
>VBHX01000216.1 GCA_005879945.1 Chloroflexota bacterium
AGGCGCAGCTCGTCCTCACGCCACGGCTGCGCCGGTGTGTGCCCATCGATGTCCTCGAAGCCCAGAGCGACCCAGCCGTCCTGGTCGTACGTCCACAGCAGACGAGGCACCGGCGCCTCAATCGGAATCGCGGCCACAACCTCCGCCTCTCGTCGGTGAAGATCGGGGGTGTCCGGATTCGCGCGCTCGCTCACCGCTTTGACGAAACAACGGCGGCCATCGCGCATGCGCAGTCGCGCCGCCAGGCCCGGCGAGAAACCGCCGGGTTGCGTCTTCGCCTGTACGACTCGATCGCCGATGCGCTCTTCGATCGCGGCCCTGACCGTGTCCGGCAACTGTTCCCAGTGGACGCGAACACCCTCTGCCGGCGGTGGGCTAGACGAAGACACCTCGGCGCAGCTTCAGGTTGTCGTAGATCCCTTTCTGGATCGTGTTGCGGACCTCGTCCGAGAGCGTCATGACCAGGTTCTGGTCATCCGCCGCTTTCGGCGGATGCGACTCGGTGTGCACCGCGGGATGGAACTGAATCCGCCATTTGCTCGGCAGCGGGATCATGCCAAACATACCGAGCCACGGCCAAGTCGGCGTGACCGGAAAGTACGGAAGGCCGAACATCCTGGCCACGGGCGACGCGTCCCCGATCATCGGATAGATCTCTTCGGAACCGATCACCGACACCGGGATGATCGGCGCGCCCGCGCGAATCGCTGTGGAGACGAAGCCGCCGCGTCCGAACCTGCGCAGGCGATAGCGATCCTTGAACGGTTTGCCCGTGCCCTTCACTCCTTCCGGGAAGACCAGCACCAGCTCGTCGCGCTCCAGCAGCCGGCGCGTGTCGTCTGGATGGCCAACTGTCTGCCCGGTGCGACGGAGGAACCAGCTGAGCATCGGCATGCCCATGAACAGGCTCGCGACCAGCGCGCGCACATGGCGCGGATGCGGGTGCTCCGCAAAGATCGCGGTCTTGATCATCGTGCCGTCCCATGGCAGCACGCCCGCATGGTTGGAGACGAGAAGCGCGCGGCCGGCGGCTGGGACGTTCTCGATCCCGGTCGTCTCGACCCGCCAGTAGTCGCGATACATCAGGTTGAACAGAGGCAGGAACGATTCGGTCCATTGCGCGTCGAAGCCGAAGTCGTCGACGGCATAGTCAGGGCCTCGCTTCGCGAGCTCGCGCTGCTGGTACAGGAACTGGATGACCTCCATCAAGCGGTTCATGTCAATCACCTCGCGGCCGGTGATCTCGCGAAGGCGGGATGACAGCCCGCTGATGCCCTGGATCGCGTACATCGGAGCCTGACGCCGAAGCCGGCGGATTGGTTTCGGCAGCCGCAGCCCGGGCCGTGCCGGTGGCGGAGAAACAACCTTGGCTTTGCGGCTGCGCCGCAGCAGCTTCTTGGTTTCGAGATCGGTCACTGGTTGTGCCGTCAACGCTGCGCCATGAGTGACGCGGGTGCATGGCCGTTTTTGGCCAACCGCCGGCGGCGTTGGAGATAGACCTGGAGCTCGTATTCCTGTGGCGGTGACGGCGCTTCGATGAGCTCGACGTCCTTGCCGCGCGCGAGGCTGTCCATGACTGCCCGCGTGTTGAAGGCGGGCTTCCAGCCGTAGGTCGAGGCGAGTCGCGAGCAGTCGGCGACCGATCCATACGTGAGCACGTCGGCCAGGTGACCCGGCAGGTCGATGCCGGTGGCGCGCAGCGCCATGCGTCCGAGCCATCGGCCGTATGGAGGCAGGATTGGAACCGGCGTCCCGCCCATGATGCCGATCGCCTGGCTAAGCAAGACGATGCCATCGGCCGCGACGTTGAACACGCCCTCATGTCCGTCGAGCGCGCCACGCACGATCGCCTCGGCGGCGTCGTCTTCGTGCAATAGCTGCAGGCGCGGATCGAAGCCGGCAAACGTGGGCACGAGCGGTAGCGACAGGTACCGGCCCAGGGTGGTGCCCTCGCTGACGCGAAAACCGAGACGCAGCACCGTGACGCGACACCCAGGTGTGCGCAGCGAAAACTCCTGGGCCAGCTGCTCCATCTCGAGCAGGTCGCGCTTGAGCCCGTACGCCTGGCGATCAGGGCCGGCCACCTCTTCGGTCAGGAACGACGGGTCCGCGGGCTTCGCACCGTACACAGCCTGGCTCGACTTCACGACAAGGCGTTTCACAGGACTGCTCGGTCCGGCGCAGCCGGCGAGGACGTTCATCGTGCCGATGACGTTGGTCTCGTGTTCGGCCCGATGCTCACCGGCCGAGTCCACGGTGACCGCCATGTGGACGACGGTGTCGATGTGGAGCTGGCGCACGAGCTTGCCGATGACGGATTGGCGGGTGTCGGCGTGGACGAAGTCCATCTCCTCGATTGCGCTCACCGGGTCGGCTACGTCGCAGCCGAACAGCGCCGGCACCTGGGTGGAGAGCCTGCGCGCGACCTCCGCTCCGAGCGGGTTGGACACGCCGGTGATGAGGACGCGCCGGGGAAAGCTACGTACTAAGGCTGGGGACACCCCCCAGATTATGGATAGATACCCCGGACCATCGTTGCGTTGGCCACCCGCTGCACGGCCAGCGCGTATGCGGCAAGGCGCACGTCGATGCGCTTGTTCACCGACGTATGAAGGATCTCGTAGAAGGCTCGCGTGATCACGTGGTGCAGCTTGGTGTTGATCTCCTCTTCCTCCCAGAAGAAAGCCTGGAGGTCCTGCACCCACTCGAAGTAGGAGACGATCACGCCGCCCGCATTCGCGATGATGTCCGGGATCACGAAAATCCCGCGATCGTGCAAAATCGGGTCCGCCTCCGGCGCGACCGCGGCGTTGGCACCCTCGGTGATCAGCCGCGCCCGGATCCGCGGCGCGTTCTCGGCCGTGATCACATCCTGAACCGCGGCCGGCACGAGCACGGTCACCGGCAGCTCGAGCAACTCAGCATTGGTGATGCTCTCGGCCCTCTTGAAACCCGTGACGCCCCCGCGCACCTGACGGTGCTCGTCGAGGGCCGCGAGGTCCAGCCCGGCCGGGTTGTACACGCCGCCTTTCGAGTCGCTCACCGCCACGACCTTGAGTCCCGACTCGGCAAGCAAGAGAGCAGCCGACCGGCCGACCTGGCCGTAACCCTGGACCGCGACGGTGGGCGTCTCGTCCTCGACGTGCAGGTACTTGATCGCCTCGATGGTCAGGTACGTGGCGCCGCGGCCGGGCGCGTCCACGCGACCCTCGGAGCCGCCCACATCGACGGGCTTGCCCGTCACGGCCGCCGGCACCGAGTGGCCGGAATGCATCGAGATCGTGTCCATGATCCAGGCCATCACCTGCGGGTTGGTGCCCATGTCCGGGGCCGGGATGTCTTTCTCGGGGCCGATCAGGATCGCGATCTCGGTCGCGTAGCGGCGGGTGAGATGCTCGAGCTCGTTCATCGAGAGCTTGGCGGGATTGACGGCGACGGCGCCCTTGGAGCCGCCGTACGGGAGACCCACGGCCGCGCACTTCCAGGTCATCAGCATCGCCAGGGCTTTGACCAGGTCGAGGTCGATGTCCGGGTGGTAACGGATCCCGCCCTTGGCCGGCCCCCGACTGATGTTGTGCTGCACCCGCCAGCCTGTGAACACGTGCACCGACCCGTCGTCCATGCGGACCGGGAAGTGGACCGTGAGCTCGCGCTTGACCTCGCGCAGACCCCGGCGGGTGTCGTCCGAAAGGCCGATCACGTCGGCCGCCGCGTCGAACCGACGCTGGGCGGTCTGGAAGGCGGATGCGCGTACTTCGACCGCCATGCGAATTTCGATACTACTCCGGCGATGGCGAGGAAACGCCCCATTCCCCGCCTAAAAACTCGACGAGAATTTGCATCATGATGCGCAGCCGGATCTTCGGCATTCTGGTGGTGGCGGCGGTCGCAAATGGCGACCGGGTTTTTGGTCGCCGGCCAGGTTAAAGCCCAACTCCTGACTCCCTGGAACCAGGTCGCCCGCTACCAGGTGCTGGTCCGGAGCGTTCAGGACCTCGAGAAGGCCAACCAGGCATCGCGCGCCCAGATCGCCACCGTGCGGACGGACATCGACGCCCTGGAGGGTGCGGCTGCCCAGCAATCGGCCACGACCCAAGCGCTTAAGAACCACGTCGCGGACCTCCGTGCTTACGCGGGGCTGACGGCCGTCCATGGGCGGGTGTGGAGGTCGACCGTGGCAACGGCACGCCGGCTCCTGACTTGGGCGGCCAGTCCGGCTACCTGATCAACTACCAGGACGTGCAGGATGTAGTGCACCTCCTGTTCGCGAACGGGGCAGAAGGCGTTTCGGTCACCGGGCGGCGCATCACACCGCTCAGCGCGTTCTCCGGGTCGGCGGGACAGGTCGTGATC
>VBHX01000217.1 GCA_005879945.1 Chloroflexota bacterium
AGCCGCCGCCGTAAAACGCGAACGGGTTGTGCCCCGGGTCGTACGGGATCGGGCTGTTGAGGCAACCGCCCTCGCCGAGTCCCTCCATGTACGCCCGCCAGCTGACGTTCGCCGCGGTCAGCTGGCTGCCGAGATCGTGCTTGGGCAGCACGTGATAGCTGTCGTCGGTGATCCCCCAAGTCGAGCCAGACGTCAGCGCCAGGTAGTTGGGCACGCTCGGATGCGAGACCGCGCGGTAGTTGTTCGCCACGCCGTACCGGGCGGCCAGCGATGCCGCGAACGGGCCCGTGAGCGCCTCCTCGGCGGATTTGTTCTCCATCACGATCTCGAAGACATGCCGCGGCGCCCCCGGGTCGCCGTGGCCGGCGCCGCCAGCGCAGGCGCCAAGGAAGACCACGGGCAGGATTCCCAGCCCAATTATCTGGAGTCTCTTGATTTTTGGAGTTACTCTATTTATCATGCGACTAGATCAAGGAACGGAGGTGATTGGAGAGATGGCCACAAACACACTAGGGACAACGCCGGAACGGCTGCGAGGCCGCTGGCTGGGGCTGGCGGCGCTGACGATCAGCGGGCTTGTCCTGGGCCTCGACATCACCATCCTGGTCACTGCCTTACCCACCCTTTCGGCCAAGCTCAACGCCACCACCGACCAGCTGCAGTGGATGTCTGCCGCCTACACACTCGCCCTGGCCGGCTTCATGCTGCCGGCGGGCGTGCTCGGCGACCGCCTCGGCCGCAAGCGGATGCTGCTGGTCGGCCTGGCCACCTTCGGCATCTCGTCGGTGATCGCCAGCCAGATGACCTCCGCGAACGGGCTGATCCTCATGCGCGTGATCATGGGCGCGAGCGGGGCCATCGTCCTGCCCCTCATGCAGTCGATGCTGCCATCGATGTTCCAGCCGGACGAGCGGCAGCGCGCCATCGGGCTGTCGGGCGCGGGCGCGTTCATCGGCCTGCCGCTTGGGCCGCTCATCGCGGGATGGCTGCTGACGCACTACGACTGGGGCTGGATCTTCTTGATCAACGCGCCCGTCGTCGTGATCGCCGTCATCGGCGTGTGGTTCTTCGTGCCCGAGAGCAAGGACCCGGCGGCACGACGCCTCGACTGGATCGGCGCCATCCTCGAAGTGGCCGGAGTCACCGGCATCGTCTACGGGATCATCGAAGAGCCGATCCTAGGCTGGGGCGATGTGCAGGTGTACGGACCGATCGCAGCCGGCGTGGTGCTTCTCGCCGCGTTCGCGCTGCGGCAGCTGCGCGTGCGTTTTCCACTCATCGATCTCAAGCTCTTTCGGAGCGCTCGATTCACGTGGGCGACGGTCGCGTTCACCGTGGTCGGTTTCGCCATGACCGGAGTCCTGTTCATCCTTTCGCCCTTCCTGCAGATCGTCCAGGGCAATGACGCCCAGGGCACTGGCTTCAGGCTGATTCCGTTGATCGCGGCCATGATGGTCGGGGCGATCAGCACCGACTGGCTGGCCAAGCGCTTCGGCGCCAAGATCATGGTGGCCGCCGGCCTGCTCGGCACTGCCGTGGGCATGTTCATCCTTTCGCAAGTTGGGGTCGACACCGGCTACGAGCAGGTGGCGATCGCTCTTGCCGTGATCGGCGTCAGCATCGCCTTCACCATGGTCCCCGCCCTCGACGCCATCCTGGGATCGCTGCCCGCCGGAGAGACCGGTGCCGGCAGCGCGCTCACGCGGACGCTGCAGAACATCGGCTCGTCTTTCGGGGTCGCCATCATGGGCAGCATCCTCAATGGCGCCTACAAGTCGCAGCTGAGCGGACAGCTGACCGGGCTCCCGAGCCAGGTCCAATCCGCGGCCGAGAGCAGCGTCGCCGTCGCGGCGGCCCTCGCCCACCACCTCCCCGGCGCGGCCGGCGCGCACCTGCTGCAAGCTGCCCAGGACGCTTACTCTCACGGCATGTCAGAGGTGATGCTCGTGAGCGCGGCCATGATGCTCGGGGGTGCGGTTTTGATGACACTGTTTCTTCCTGCTCGGGCGCCTCAAGCGTCACCTGCCTCCCTCGGGGAGAGGGGCGTGATCGCCTGAATGCCGAAGACGATCACGCCCATCGCGCAAGGCCTCCGCGAGCGCAAAAAGCAGAAGACCAAGGAAGCGATTCAGCGCGAGGCCTTGCGCCTGTTCCAGGAACAGGGCTACGACGAGACGACCATCGAGCAGATCGCAGCCGCCGCCGAGATCTCGCCCAGCACCTTCTTCAACTACTTTCCAAGCAAGGAAGACGTGGTCCTCTTCGACCGCTACGACCCGATGCTCGAGGCGTTCCTTGAGGCGCTGCCGCACGAAGAACCCCTTAGTAGATCGATCGATACCGCGCTGACGATGTTCGCAAGGGCCGTTCAATCTGACCGTGACACGATCCTGGTTCGGGCCAAGCTCGGGCTCGAGGTGCCGGAAATTCGCGCGCGATTCTGGGAGGAGCTCGAGAAGGCGCAGAAATTCTTCGCCGGCATCATCGCCAGGCGGGTCGGCCGTGATCCCAACGACTTCGAGCTTCGTGTGCTGTCGATGGTCCTGGTCACGGCGTCGTTTGAAGCCAGCACCGAATGGATTCGTCGCGGTGGCGAGGGAGACCTGTTTGAGCTGGCCCGCAAGGCCCTGGCCATGAGCGGTGTGCTGCGCCGCCTCGACGAGCTGGCTCAGGCCGAACCGACCAAACCTGTTTCGTAAGCGAGGATCACCGCCTGCACGCGATCCCTCAGCTCGAGCTTGTCGAGCACGTGCGCGACATGGGTCTTCACCGTGGTCTCGGCGACGTGAAGGCGCGCAGCAATTTCGGCGTTGCTGAGGCCGCGCGCCACCTCACGGAGGACGTCGAGCTCGCGCTCCGTAAGCGCCTCGAGCTGTTTGGCCTTCCGCGCCTGCGGCTCCGGCCGTTTGGCGAACTCCTGGATCAGCCGGCGGGTCACCGACGGAGCCAACAGCGCGTCACCTGACGCCACCACGCGGATGGCCCTGATGAGGTCCTCCGGCGGCGCGGCTTTGAGCAGAAACGCCGACGCGCCCGCGGCCAGCGCGTCGAACACGTACTCGTCGAGCTCGTAGGTGGTGAGGATCACGACCCTGGTGATATCCGCAACCTGCCGCGTGGCAGCGATGCCATCGACCTGCGGCATGCGGATGTCCATCAGGACCACGTCCGGCCGCTCGCGGCGAACGATGTCGATCGCCTCCTGTCCGTCGCCAGCTTCGCCCGCCACCTGCATGTCCGGCTGGGACTCCACGATCATGCGGAAACCCGCACGCACAAGGGCCTGGTCGTCAGCTATCGCAATGCGAATCAAGTCTTCCAGGGGAGCGTGGCGCGGACCGTGAATCCGCCCAGAGACGACGAGCTGGTGCCCAGCTCTCCACCAAACAACTCGACGCGCTCCCGCATGCCGATCAGTCCATGACCTGTCGACGCGCCGACCGCCTCGCGCGCACCTGAACCGTTGTCGCTGATCGTCAGCGCCAACCCGTCGGGCTCGTAATCGAGCTTCACCTCGACACGGGTTGCCTGCGCGTGCTTCAGCACGTTGGTGATGGCCTCCTGGACAATGCGATAAGCGGAGAGATCCTGCGCGGCAGGCAGCGGCCTTTTCTCACCGCCAATCTTCAACGTCGCCTCGAGGCCTGCCTCGCGCGCGGGCTTGATCAGCGATTCGATCTGATCGAGCCCCGGCTGGGGGCTGCGAGGCGCGTCCGATTCCTTCCGAAGGACGCCGAGCAGGCGATTGAGCTCGGCCAGCGTGTCTCGAGCCGTCGTCTCAATGGACTGCAGCGCCTCCTTGCTCGAGTTGCCGGCGACGCGGGCGGCGCCCGCCTGGATCGCGATCACGCTCACGTTGTGAGCGACCACATCGTGGAGCTCGCGGGCGATGCGCAGCCTTTCTTGCTCCGCGGCTTGGTCTCGCGCCTGCTTATGTCGCGCCACGAGCTCCGAAAAGAACTGGCGGCGCGACCGGATGTAGTCACCGATGACCCACGCCACGAGCGATGTCGCGCCGGCGGGGATGAGGCTGCGCGAGATCGCGAAGTCGCCCAAGAACACAGATGCAACCGCGGCCGCGATGACGGCAATCGAGACGCCGGCGACCCACATCCGCACCGCCGTCCGGTCGTAGACCGAAACGGCGTAGACGGCGAATGCGAGAGCGGGGCTGGCGAACTCATGTGATGGATTGAGCACCGCCCCGATGACGTCGGTGATGACGACGAGCAGTAGGACGATCACCGGATGGCTCCGCCGCCACCACAGGAACAGAGCCTGGACCAGGCCCACTGCCAAATACGTTTCGACCACCGAAGTGCGGAGGTAGGACGCCGTCATCGCCCCGATCCCAAGCAGAAGGTTCAGGGCGACAACGAGCCCATCCATGAGCCGCGGCCGGCCTGTGATCCATGACCACGGCCGCCCGCGCAAAGGTTGACGGGGCGGGTTGAAGGCTATGTGACGTCCCTCTGCCGAATGAGTGTCGCCGCGGCCACGAGGAAGACCGCGAGGTAAGCGGCAAGAACGAGCACTGCCCGCTCCGGACCGATCGAAGGAGCGGCGCTCGGCCCGAACGCCGGCGACGTGAAGCTTTGAATCAGCGCCTGCGCGTTCTGTCCGTCGAACAGGTCGCCGATCCACTTGTAGGCGCCGTTGTTGAAGCTGTCGATGAATCGCACCGCGATGATTTGGAGGGCCAGGACGTAAACCAGGCCCACTCCGAGGGCGGCCGCTGAGGTCTTGAATAGGGTTCCAAGGGCCATGCCGAGTGCACCGTTGACGGAGAAGATCAGCCAGATCGTGCCGACGGCTTTGGCAATATCGACCGGCGCTGGCCAGCTGATGGCGTGGCCCTGGAAACCAGCCACGATCACGCTGGCGACTGCCGCTGCGGCAAACAGGACCGCCGTCAAGATCGCCATCCAGAATTCGAAGACAACCACCCGGCCGATCCAGGTCGTAAGGCGTCCGTGGTGCTGTGTCAGCAGAGTCTTGAGCGTGCCCCACTGATACTCCGAACCCGCAAACAACGCACCCAGGACGATGGCGAACGCGGCGCCGATGGGAAAGCCGACGCCGATCACGTTGTTGACGAACTGGTCTGGGTAGAGGGTCAGTATCGACACCACTGCATTACCTCGACCGGTTCCAGGATGCGTCGCCTGGTACCACTGGGCGCCGTAGGCCAGTGCGGTCAGGGCGGCGAGCAGCCCAGATGACACGAGGAATGCCGGCCGCAAACGGTTCTTCCGCCATTCAGCCTTGATGGTTGCGATCATGATCCTTGCTTCTCTCCTGTGAGCTGGAAGAAGACTTCCTCCAGCGATCTCTCGAATGGGCGCAGCTCGCTGACTCCGATCCCGGCGGTCGTGAGCTGGCGGTTGATTTCCATGCTTCGCGACGGATCGGTCTTGAGGTGGAAGTAGCCGTCCTCGCGCACGACGGACGCCGGCCCGAACATCTTGGTCAGCACCTCGGATGCCTTGTCTGAAGGCTCTGCTCTGACCGTGACGCCTTTCTCGCCGAGCAGCTCCTGCACCGTCGCCTGCTTGACAAGGTGGCCGTTGCTGATCACGCCGACCCGGTCACAGATCTGCTCGACCTCACCGAGGAGGTGGCTCGAGAGCATCACCGTGCGGTCGCCCTGGCCGATGTCCTTGATGAGCTTGCGCATCTCGGCCATGCCCTGGGGGTCGAGGCCGTTGGTCGGCTCGTCAAGGATAAGCAGCTCGGGATCCTTCAGCACCGCCGCCGCGACTCCCAGGCGCTGCTTCATGCCGGTCGAGTAGGTGCTGAACTTGCGCCCGGCGCGGCTGCCAAGCTCGACCATGTCGAGTATCTCCTCGACGCGCTTGTGGTTGACGCCGGCGAGGTTGGCTACGACCCGCAGGTTCTCGCGGCCCGAGAGATACGGGTAGAAGCCCGGCGACTCGATGAGCGAGCCGATCTTCGCCAGGCCCGCGGGGTCGCCCGGCGCGTGTCCCGCGACGGTTGCCGTGCCCGAGGTCGGCCGGATTAGGCCGACGAGCATGCGCAGGGTCGTCGTCTTCCCAGCCCCGTTCGGGCCGAGAAAGCCGTAGACCTCGCCACGCCGCACGCTCATGTCAACGGAGTCGACGGCGAGGACTCCGCTGCCATATCGCTTTGTGAGACTGTGGGTCTCGACGATCGTGGTGTTGGTGGTATCCATGCCCACCACGCTAGGCTCGGCCGTGCCTCACGTCGTCACCCGCAAGACCGATCTTTGGCGTCATCCTTGGGGACGAGACCTCGAGGGCGACGACTGTCCGATTTGTAGGCTGTCGACCGGGGTTGATAACCGCTTTTCGCGACAGTCGTCGCCCGCTATCGTGGGCGAGCCGTTGTCCTGCCCCTTTCACTTCGTCGACTGCCGGCTCATGCTTGCGGAGGAGGTGAGCGGAAGTGGAGGTACGAACCATAGTCGTAATCGACCGGCCCATCGAGAAGGTCTGGGCCTACCTGGACGATCACTCCCATGAGCTCGACTGGCGAGCACCATCCCTGAAGAGTCTCGACCAGGTCGGCGCGGGTCCAGCCGGCGTCGGGACCCAATACAAGGGCGTGATCGCCCTCGGACCTGCCGGATTCCCGTACGTGAACGAGCTGACGCGATACGACCCGCCCAACCGCGTCTCGTGGAAAGCTGTCAGCTCAACCGGTTGGGTCGTCGGCTCGTCGGGGAGCTACGTCCTCGAAAGAGATGGCGACCGCACCCGGCTGACTCACGAGATCGAGCTGGAGCCCAACAAATTCGCCGGCCGGCTGGTCATGCCGCTAGTGGGCGCGATGGGATCGCGCATGGTGATGCCTATGCTCGTAAAGCTGAAGGCCGAGGTCGAGAAAGGCGGATGAGGTGCTCTCCCGTGAGCAAGGTGTGGCCCCGCCCTCGGCATTTCTGACCGTGTAGGAGACCTGTGCACCGGCGGACGATCGTGGTGTGTTCCATGACGACCAAGCTCGGCTTTGCCGTTCGGCACGTCGTCAGCCGCGAGATCGATCTTTCAAGTCATCCTCAAGGAGGAGTTCCTTTTGGACGAAGCCGGAATCACCCGCTACATCGCGACGAGGTTCCCCGGCATCGACATGGTCGCTGCGTCGGAGGCGAACGGCGCACCTGAAATTGCCTGGGGCGACACCTTTTTCATCTACGACCCTGACCGCAACCTCCCCGATACGCGGCGCTTCCCCTTCGCGACCATCGTGACCAAGGACTACGGGGACTTCGACAACGCCTCGAAGCTCGACCGGCCTGGCATCTTCCGCTTGAACATCGGGGTCAGCAAAGAGAGCTATGCGTCGTTATTCGATGCCCAGGGTGAGTGCGACTTCACGGCGCTCGACCGGCTCATGCCCCACCCGGTGTACGGACGCAATCACTTCGTGTGCGTGTTGAACCCAAGCGACGCAACATTTGAATCCATCACCCCGCTATTGAAAGAGGCGTACGAGATAGCGGTGAGGCGGGCGCGGAAACGCTAAGCAGCTAGCGAGCCGGGCGTGGGCGCTTCTGGAGTCCGAGGAAGCTCTCGAGCTGGCCCAGCGCTTTGTCGATCCGATCGGATGCGCTGCTGGCGACGGGCACCATGAACAGGCCGTTCAGCGTCGCGATCACCAGCGACGCGACCGTATCCGGATCCAACCGCTTGTCCACGAAGCCTTCGATCTGAGCATGGCCGACCAGGGTGCGCAACGTGCTGTGCCACGCTTCGATGGTGTCCTTGAAGATGGCGGCGATGGCGGGATCTCGAGCCGAGCGCAGCGCGAGCTCGCCCATCACGGCAAACAGCTCAGGTTCGTTCTTGGCAAGTCGACGAATCCCCTGGAATTGGGCCGCCAACTGCTCTCCTGGCCTCGAACCGGGGGCGAACGCGGTCCTGAACCTGCCCATAGCATGACCCACGACGCCTCTTATCAGCGCCTCCTTGGTCGGGAAGTAGTAGTGCAGGGTGGCGATGTTCACCCCCACCTCGGCGGCGACATCGCGCGTGCGTAGCCCTTCGAAGCCGGCTTCAGCCAAGCGCGAATAGGCAGCTAGCACAAGCGCCTCTCGGCGGGGCTCGGCGTCGGGCGCGGCCTTCGGCCGTCCCACCTTATTTGCAGATTTGCCGGTCAATCAATCACTTGATGGAATATACTCGTGGCAGCGGTCTGTTGTTCCTAGCAGCAAGCCGTAGGAGGAAACCATGAACACTTCGACCACCGCTTCCAAATCCAGCGACATACCGGGGTTCGTCGACCGGATCGTCCGTCCGCTCACCCATCTCTTCAACCCGCTGATCCTGCGGATCGCGGGCGGTCGGTGGTTCCCGATGTTCTCTCTCCTTCACCATCGTGGCCACAAGTCTGGCCGGATTTATGCCACCCCCGTCACGGGCTTCCCGCGCGGAGGCTTCTTCTGGCTAGGCCTGGCCTTCGGACAGAACTCCGGTTGGGCACGCAATGTGCTCGCGGCAGGCGACGCGTATCTCCGCTATCGGGGTAGCGACTACCACCTGGTCGAGGCCACTGTTGTCGCGACCGCAGAGGTGGCGGACGAGCTGCCGCGAGTTGTGCGACTCGGGGCTGCGGCGTTCAGCATGCCCAGAGGGATCGGACCCCATCTCGCATCGGCACTGGCCGGGGGCGGCATGAACCTGGTCCTGACCGGAAGGTCTGGCTCGGAGCTGGAAGCGGTGGCGGCCGACCAGCGCAAGCACGGCGCGCGCGTGCTGACGGTGGTCGCGGACCTGCTCGATGACGATGCGCGGACGCTGCTGATCGGCGCCGCCCAACGTGAATTCGGTGGAGTCGACGTCCTGGTCAACAACGCCGGCGGCGACCCATTGCGCCAGTTCGAGGAGATGTCGATAGAAGAAAACGAGTCGATCATCAAGCTGAACTTATTCGCACCGATTGCTTTGAGCCACCTGGTCCTGCCGGGGATGCTCGAGCGCGGGCGGGGACACATCGTCAACATCTCCGCGATGGCGGGTCGTGTGGGGTTTCCTTACACGGAGGCGTACGCGGCGGCGAAGGACGGCCTCATCGGTTTCAGCCGCGTACTGCGGACGGACTATCGCGCGCGCGGGGTGTCGTCCTCAGTCCTCATCCTCGGCGCGATCGCTGGGGCCGGCCAGGGCCAGCGCACGATGGACCAGATGCGGATGCCGAAGTCGTCGTTCATGGCGCCGGTGGGCCTTGTTGCCAAGGCGCTGCTCAAGGCAATCGACAAGGACAAGGCTGAAATCGTGGTCCAACCCGGCCCGGGACGGATGCTGCGCGCCGTGATGGATTTCTACCCCGGCCTGGGGCCCTGGATGAACAACCAGATGGGAGTCAATCGAACTCTTCGCGAGATCCAGGATTTCCGAAAGTCGCAGACGCCCGCGGGCCGGTGAGGCCCTATTTCTCAGCCGCGCGTTTCAGGGATTGCGCGAATTCCTGAAACGCTGGACCCAGGTCGGGAATCGACTTCCAGATCATCCCGAGCATGGGCCCGCTGTACTCCTCTCGCATCTTGAAATGTGTCTCGCCATTGGCCGTGGGCGTCAGGATGTACGTTCGCTCTCCTTTGAAGAGACCTAGCGGCATGCCGCCGGACCACACCATGCGCTCGTTCGGCTTGAACTCGGTGACTTTGACCGGAAAGGTGCGGCCAGGGTTCACCTTGACGAGCACCTTGATCGTCTCCCCCGGCGCGATCTTGCCCTCGACCCGGTCAACAGTCGTGTTCCAGTCGGTGTAGTGCGGGGCGTCGGTGAGCAGCGCCCAGATGCGCGCAGGACTTGCCTTGATGGTGGCCGTGGCCTCATAGAACTTCAACTCACTTCCTCCTGCCTGACGCTCTCCGGTAACTTTCTGGCTACGGTAACCCAAGCGTTACCATCGATGCAAATATGGCGAGCGATCCCTTCAAGGCCCTGGGCGACCCACACCGGCGCGCGATCGTCGAGCTGCTCGGGAAGGGTCCCCGGTCGGTGCAGGAGATCGCGGACGACCTGCCGATCAGCCGGCCCGCAGTGTCGCGCCACCTGCGCCTGCTGAAGAGCGCAAGGCTGGTCATCGACGAGTCGAAGGGCGCGCGACGGCTCTATCAGCTGCATGGCGCCGGCGTCGAAGCTGCCCAGAAATACCTGGATGAGGTGTGGGGCGAGGCGGCCGCACGATTTCGACTCCTCGCCGAGAACACGAAACCTGCCCGCCGCAAGAGATGATCGCTCCGCTGCGGTACTCGTTTGAGGTCAAGTGCTCGGTCGAGCACGCTTTCGACGTCTGGACTGCTCGAACCTCGACGTGGTGGCCGAAAAGCTCGACGATGTCCCACGCAGATGGCCTCCAGGTCATCTTCGAAGGCCGTACAGGCGGGCGCATATTCGAGCGCACCTCGAGCGGCCAGGAGATCGAGTGGGGCGCGATCACGGTGTGGGAGCCACCGCGCCGGCTGGGCTACTCATGGCACATCGCGACCGATGTCGCCAGCGCCACCGAGGTGGAGATCAGGTTCTCAGACGTGGGCGACGAGAAGACGCGTGTCGACATCGAGCATCGGGGCTGGGAAAAGCTTGCAGAGCGCGGGCCGGTTTGGCGCGACACCAACCGCGGCGGCTGGGAAGACACGCTGCCCTACTACGTCGCCGCCTGCGCCTACCGTTAGAGCGTGTACGAGAAGAGCGCCAGGATCTATGACCTCCTGTACGTCGGGTCTGGAATCAAGGATTACCCGGCCGAAGCGGAAGAGCTTCACCGGATCATCCATGACCAGTGCCCGACCGCGCACAACCTGCTCGACGTTGCATGCGGCACGGGCGCTCGTCTGGTCGAGTTGAAACGGTGGTACTCGGTCGAAGGCGTTGATGTGAGCCGCGACATGCTCGCCGTGGCACAGAGCCGTCTGCCCGGCGTTCCGCTGCAACTTGCTGACATGCGGACACTCGATCTCGGCAAGACATTCGACGCGGTCACGTGCCTATTCAGCAGCATCGGCTACATCACCGAACCGGCGGAGATCCGCTCAACGATTACGCGACTCGCTGAACACGTCGCGCCGGGGGGAGTCTTGATCCTCGACGGCTGGGTTCGCCCGGATCGATGGCGTGACCACTACCGGCCGGAGCCCGAAGTGGTCACGGGAGGCGACGTCAGCGTTGTCCGCCTCTCCTCCAACCGCCCCGAGGGAAGAATCACCGAGCTGGACATGCACCATCTCGTCCAAACCGACGACTACGTTTCGGCCGTCAGCGATGCGGGTCTCAATGCGCGGGTGATCCCGGACTACATGCCCAATCGAGACCGCATCGTGGGCACCAGACCGCGCTGATCACGCCACAACCTTATTGACCAAGAAGAGTGGCCATGGCACCAAGAGCCAGAGTCACGATTCCGAGGACCTCGAGCGCGAGGGCACCCGTCAGCAGGTTGGCCTTGACACCGTTGGCCTTGCGTGCGTTGATGATGATTCCGGTGGCGGCTTGCGCCGTCCTGCGGCGAGCCTCGATTACTTCCGGGTTCGTCCACTCAGCCTCATCGATGAGTTTCTCGAGCCCTTCCTTCTCCACCTCTAGGTATGTAACCGGAAAGCCGACGATCACGGCTACCACCACAGCAGCGAGCAGCAGAAACAGAGCGACGAAGAGCTCTAGACGGGCAGAATCCGGCAAGCGGAGGGCCGCACTGCCATTCACCGCGGCGGTGAAACCGAAAACCAGTGTTACCACCGCTCCCGAAGTAGTTATAACCCCCACGGCTCGTTGTTCGAGTGATGCCTTCCGAGCGCGCTCTTCGGCGAGCTGGTCATCTATCAGCTTGGAATAGGCGTCGCCGGCAACACCCCCCGCTTGGCGACCGCTAACGGCCACGAGGGTTGCCCGAGCCTGAGTCCGGACGCGTCCGCGGTGAGCTGGCTCTTATCTCGCCTTCTTGACCCCACCCAGCTTGATCTCGCCAGGCCTCTTTTTGGCAACTTTCTTCTTTGTCCCCGGCTTCTTCGCCGCCTTCTTCGCTGCCAATGCATCCTCCTCGATTGCGCCTGCAGGAACTCGGCGTAATCGTAAGTCTGCAGATCACTAGACGAAACCCCAGGTGGGCCCGCTCACAATTGAGCCGTGCGAGGGCTGATCGGCAGGGTGG
>VBHX01000096.1 GCA_005879945.1 Chloroflexota bacterium
CTTCGAAGGTCCCGCGCGCAAGAGCTACAGCCATTCGCACGTGCTCGCTCGTTCGACCAGCTCGCAGCGCGAGCTGGAGGAGCTCCTGATGCGGCTGTCCGAGATGGTCGGGCGTCGTCTGCGGGCGGCGCACCGGTGCGGCCGCGTGGTTTCGGTGAGCATCGTGTACAGGCCGGATACCGACAGGTTTTCGAAGCAGTCGACGCTTGCCGTTCCGATCACAACCGGCGAGGAGATATACCAGGCCGCTCACGCGCTCCTGGCGTGGCGCGACGTTCGCCGCGCGGTCGGAACCCTCGGCGTTGGCCTCTCAGGACTGTCCGACGTGGACGACGGCCAGCTGGATCTGTTTGCGACAGCGGTCAGGCCGCGGCGCGACCGGCTCGAGATCGCGATGGACAAGATCCGCGATCGCTTCGGCGAGGACGCCGTGCAGCGTGCGCGGCTGCTCGGCCGTGCCGCAGTCGTGCGCGATCGCATCGCATTCGGCAACACCGGACACCCTGACGACGAAAAGCGCTAGCGCGCGATTACTTCGCGGCGAGCGGCTCTGACGGCATGACCGTGCGCAGAAACGCGACGCTCTTACGAAAGCCCTCATCGATCGTGAACAGCGGATCCTCGTGCTCGATCGAGATCGCGCCTTCATAACCCGCCCGGCGGAACGCGGTGAAGATGCGCTTCCACTCGTCGTCACCGTGGCCGAAACCGACGGTACGAAAAACCCACGATCGGCGGGCGACCCTGTCCATCGGCGTCGTGTCGAGCACGCCGTTGCGCGTGACGTTGGCGGCGTCGATGCCAGTGTCCTTGGCATGGACGTGATAGAGCGCACCGGCGCGCCCCAGCTCCGCGATCGCGGTCTCGATGTCTATCCCCTGCCAGAACAGATGGCTGGGATCGAAGTTGGCGCCGACGCTGTCGCCGCACGCCTCCCGCAACCGGAGCAGCGTTGCGGGGTTGTAGACGACGAAGCCCGGATGCATCTCGAAACCGAGGCGGACGTGATGCCGCTCGGCGAAGGCCGCTTCGCGTTTCCAGTATGGAAGCACCCTCTTGTCCCACTGCCACGCCACGACCTCCTGAAAATCGAGGGGCCATGCGCAGGTCACCCAGTTCGGGTAGCGGGCGCGCGGGGAATCTCCCGGGCAGCCGCTGAAGAGGTTGACCACAGCCACCTCGAGCTTCTCGGCCAGCTCGACTGCGCGCCGGAAGACCCTGTGGCTTGCGGCGGCGACCTCCGCACGCGGATGAAGAGGGTTGCCATGGCAGGACAGCGCGGAGATCTCCAGGCCGCGCGACCGGAAGGCGTTCAGGTATTCGCGCCTGAGTTTTGCCGATCCGAGCAGCCCGGTGACATCGATGTGGGCGTTGCCCGTGAAATTTCCGGCGCCGATCTCGACACAATCGAGGCCGGCCTCTCGGGCGATGTCGAGCACCTCTTCCAACGGACGGCTGGCGTAGAGAGAGGTGAGAACGCCTAATTTCATTCGAGTGACAGGCTAGGCGATCACGAGCCGGAGCGTCACGACACCCTCCTGCGGAACACGGACGCTGTTCGGCGTGAGCTTACCCCGCATCGGCGGAGGCGCGGCCGCGATCGTGTATGCGCCCGGGCCGAGATGCACGGCAAACTTCCCATCGCCGGCGACCTGGACCCGAACGTCCGGATAGCCAGGTCGCGAGAAGACCAGGTAGACAGCCGTCAGCGGTGGATCGCACGGCTCGTCCGTCGGACAGGCCGCGGCCTGTCCGCTGCGATCGACGACTCCGCTGACGTTCATGCCGGCTGCTGATGAGCTTGGTGTGGCACTGCTGCCGCTCGCGGGCTCCGTGGTGTGGCCGCATGCGCTGATGCCCACGGCCAGGACCAGGGCCGCCATCGAGGCCCGGATCATCTCTTGATACTAGCGACGGGCTCAAGCCGGGGCCGGCAGCGCGTCGGCCCCGGGTTTCGATTCGAAAGGATTAGGCGAGGTAGGTTATGACCCTTGTCACGAGATCCGCTTTCTGGACCCGCGTTCCATACTCCTCGAAGGCGAACGGCAGGAAGACGACCTTGTACGTGCCGCTGAAGGAAAGGCCGTCGGTCTTTGCTGCATCGTCGGTGAAGATCCCAACCGCCCCGCCGTTCGGGGTGATCTCGTCCATGAACTGGTTGCCGAGCACCGTGGGGTCGAGCGGCACCGCGCCCACCCCTGCGGTCAGAGTCCCGGCAACCTCGTGGACGTTGTTGGTGGCCTTGTCGTTCTGGTTCTCGCTTCCATCCCACGTGACGTGGAGGTAGTTGGCGACGAACGGCGTCGTGCCGGCGGCCTGGTCAAGGATGTCCTGCCCCGACAGGAACAGGCGGCCGCCGTTGTTCAGGAACGCCGTGAGCCTGGATTCATACGGCGTGATCGGTCCGGGGAAGCTGTTGCCTGTGAACCAGACGATGTACTTGAACGACTGCATGAACCCGGTCGTGATGTTCGGATTGGCGTTCAGGTCCCATGTCATGAAAGACACGCCTGCATCGGTCAGCGCGGTCGTGTAGAAGGAGTTGGTGTCGGGGCTGTTGCCGTCTTCATCAACGAGCAAGGTGTTGGCCGTGACGGCGATGGTGTTGATGGTCGCCGACCCCGATGCCGAAGGGTTCCCGACCGAGGTGGCGATGATGCTGGCCGTGTTGGTGCCGGTGGCGTTGTTGGGAACGGAAATCTTCACGCACACTTTCGTGGTCGCACCCGATGCGACCGTTGGCGTGGTCGCGGTCGCGGTGATGCACGTCGCGTCGTAGAAAGCGATCGGGAACGTTCCGCCCGACGACGACATGTTGTATTGATCGCTCTTGAAGCCGATGTTCCGAAGCGTGACCATGTCGGTCACAACGCTGCCGGGCTTGCCGCCATCAGTCTGGGTGGCGGGCGAAACGGTCACCGCGTATGGAGGTGCGATCGGGGTGATGACGGGCGAACCGGTCCCGCCGGGGCCCTGGGTCGATGTGACCGCGTAGCCGTCGTCCACGATGGACTTCACAGTTGAGCTGAGCGTGCTGCTGATGTGGACCGTCAGGTGAACCGAAATGCTGGCCCCGGCCGCAACCGTGAGCCCGGTCCAGCTCACACCGTCGCCAGAGCTCTGGCCGCCGGCGTCCGCCGAAACAAATTTCGTGTGGTTAGGAATTGGGTCTGTGATACGAACACCGGTCGCGTCGGCGTTGCCGATGTTCTGGACGGTGATCGTGTAGTCGATGTTGCTGCCGGGGCCGACGAACGCGCCCGAGTCGGTTTTGGAGAGGACGAGCGATGGCTTCGCTTCCGACGTGTCATTGATGCTCCACGCGCCACGGCCGTGGGTGCCGGCCGCGAGCGTCCGGTGCGTCGTGTCGAGGTTGATCTGGTCGATCGCGACGATCGGGAAGCCTGTGCCGAGCCCGAACCATGATTTTCCGCCGTCGCGGGTCACGAAGGGCCCGACGTCGGTGCCTGCGTACAAGGTGTCCGGAAACGACGGGTCGAGCACCAGCGAGTTGACCGGGACGTCGGGAAGGTTGGCCGTGATGTTCTTCCAGTGCTGGCCTCCGTCGGTGGTCTTGAACACGTGTCCCGGGTTGGCCGGGGTGGCGGCGTTGAAACCGTTGTAACCGAGGTATGCGATTCGGTAGTTGCTGCGGTCGACCGCGATCGCGGCCACCGGGCGGCCCGGCAAACTCCGCTCGCCGCTGTTCCTGAGGTCGAGGCGTGTCCAGGTCGGGTTCAGGTTGACCTGGGCGTCAGTGCTCACGAACACGAAGCCGTCGTTGGACCCCGTGTAGACGGCCTGGCCGCCGCCCACGCCGATCGCGGACAGCGTGCAGTTGCGCGCGCCGTTGGGAGCGGGGCCCGGGCAGCCGCTGGTGAGGTCAGGGCTGATCGGCTGCCACAGCACGTCGCTCGCGTTGAGCGCCTTCGCGTTGTCGGTGCGGTACAGCCGGAACGTGCCGAGGAAGAGCTGGTTGGGGTTCATCTGGTTCATCACGAACGGCGTGTAGAACTCGGAGCGGTCTCCGAGATTGATACCGTTCTGGATGAACTGGTTGCTGAAGAAAGTCGACCCACCGTCGGTGAAGCGATACGGCGAGATCCCGAAGTAGGTGCCGTAGACGTAGTGGAAGTCGGTTGGGTCGACCAGGGCCTGTCCGCCGTCGCCTGAGGCCAGGTCGAACCACGTGTTTGACACCGCCGACTTGCGCTCGGTGCCGTTGTCCTGGGACCCGCCCCAGAAGCGAACTGGGAACGTCGGGTTGGTCGCGATGGAGGTGAACTGCGTGATCTGGAGCCCGTGCCCGTTGAGATCGATCCAGTCGACGGCGCTCAGCGGGTCAGTCGCGTTCGGGCGGCCGCCGCGGTTGGTGCTGTACCAGACCCCGCCGTCGGATCCAATCAGCACGTTGTGCGTGTTGCTGGGGTCGTAGGCGAGAGCGTGGAAGTCCGGGTGCTGGTCCCAGCCGAGGTTCTTCCAGGTCTGGCCGCCATCGTCTGTGCGGAACACGCCGCCCGATGGTGGGTTGAGGCCATACCCGAATTGGCCCGCGACGAAGACGACGTCCGGGTTGGTCGGATCAGCCTCGACGACGTTGTCGTAAAAGCACTGCCCGCCGCAGTAGCCGAGGACGCTGTCGTCGGGCATTGCGCCGCTCGTCGGCGTCGCAGACCAGCTGGCGCCCTCGTCGATGGACTTGAAGATCTGGCTCGAGTGGTGGGTGCCGCCATTGTCGACCCAGTCGAAACCGGTGTACAGCGTCGCCAACTGGTGTGACGCCGGGTGGGAAAGGCCGAGCGAGAACCGCGTCGCGCCGGCGGCGAAGTTCGCGTCCGTAGGCAGGCCGTTCATGATCGGCGCCCAGGTCTGACCGCCGTTCGTGCTCTTGTAGATCGCGTTGCTCCAGAACGACGCATAAAGGTTCTTCGGTTGCTGCGGGTCGAGCCGAATGTCGGTCGCTCCGAGCGAGCCCGTGGGCGCGGGCTTGAGCAGCGTCCACGTGACCGCGCCGTCCTTTGACTCCCAGAGCCCGTAGGTCGAGTGGATCGGGGGCGAGACTCGGCGAGCGCCGCCACGACCGCGAAGCACCGCGGCGTAGAGATGGTTGGAGTCGTTGGGGTCGATGGCCAGGCGCGAGATCGACACGCCTGCGAAGAAGTCGCCGCTGACGTGCGACCAGGTGAACCCGCCGTCCACCGACTTGAGGATGCCATTGCCAAAGTAGCTGTCGCCGGACAGGGCGCCTTCACCGGTACCGTCGTAGACGATCATGTCGTTGGACGGGGCCACAACGAGCGCGCCCGTCGACAGAGATGGGAGGTTGTCGGTCCGGTTCGTCCACAGCTTGGCGTTGGGGTCGTAGGTCCAGATGCCCCCCTGGGCCGCGCCCAAGATGAACTGGCCGTTCTTTCGGATCGCCAGCGCGCCGATGCGGCCGCTGACCGGGACCAGGGCATTGTCGCTGCGGGCGATCTGCTGGATCGGGCTGGGGCCGATGGCGCTCCAGGTTCCCGCGAAGGTAGCCGCGCCGGTAGGGGTCGCGGCTTTCAAGACCTGCGCCTTTTCGGCCGCCGTCTTGCGCAGCGCACCGGCCTTCTCGAGGCTCAGCTGGTGCTGACTATCACCCGCCGTGTGTTTGGCCACGAACTCTTCGTCCAGGAGAAGGAGCTGGGCTGCCGTCTCCTCACTCAGCTGGAAGTCGATTGATTGGGCTCCAGGCGATAGGGTCGGATTGTCTCCACTGCCGCCGGGCGATTGGGCGGCCACCGGCGCGACGCCGATCGCGGCGAGCGCGACGGCCAGCGTCAGGACGCCAGCAGACAGCGTGCGCGGAAACGCTTTGGACATATCCACAACCCCCAATGGCGACCCGAAACCGGCAACCCGACCCAACCGTGCTCATGCGGGCAAGTACATTCAGGCACGCCCGAAAAGAATGTCAAGCAGCGATCGAGGTTGCCGGGACGATTGCGTCACCGCCGCATAGGCCATTTGTCTCGGTCTTCGGCCCTGCCCGCGCCGGAATGGACCGATAAGGAGCCATTGGCGCTCCCTATGCAATCGATAAAAGGGCCGTTTAGTGGGGGCTGAGAATTTGCCTTCCGCGGTCATAATCAGGCCAAGCCAATGGCCGAGACCGCGACCGTCGAGGTCCTCCGGCTGCGCATTTGAGCTAGATGAAGGCCGATGTCGGCGTTGGTTCCTCGCCGCTTGGCCGTGCCGGGCGGCTCGCCATCGACGAGACCGGGCGCTTTGTAGCCGCGGCCGTCGTTGTCGCGGCCGGCACCGTGACCTTCGTCCTCTTGGTCGGGCTTCAGATCGGTGGCGAGGGGTTCGCGGGCGCCGTCGAGGATGTCGCTCCCGCGCTGGCGGCGATGGTCGCGGCCGCGAGCTGCGGCCTGGGGGCGCGGCGGAATCAAGGCCGGCGGCGGGTGGCGTGGTCCTTCATCGGAGCGTCGGCGTTGTGCTGGGGAATCGGGGCAAGCGTCGGGGGCACTTACGAGCTCGCGCTGGGCACACAGCCACCAATTCCCTCGCTGGCCGACGTTGGTTACCTGCTCGCATATCCAGCGGCCATCGTCGGCGCCATGGCTGTGCCGACCGCGCCAAACCGGACGTCGACCCGCGGGCGCGCGATCATCGACGCCGGCATCATCGCCTCGGCGCTGCTGTTTGTCACCTGGACGCTCGGGCTCGGTGCCATCTATCGGGGGTCTACAGCCCCGTCGCTGACGCTGTGGATCACACATGCGCGACCGTTCGCCGACATCGTCATCCTCACGATGCTGATCCTGGCTGTGATCACAGGCACCGGACGCACGCGCGGTCGCCTCCTCCTGCTGCTGTTCGGTTTCGCCGCCAACGCCTTCTCCGATGTGGCTTACGCCATCCTCACCGCAAACGGAACCTACGCTGGCAGCTCGGACCTCCTCGACACCGGCTGGGTGACCGGTTACGCGTCGATCGCTCTCGCGCCGCTCTGGCCGATTCGATCACGGGATCAGACTGCCGGGGAAGGGCCGGCGGGACTGCTCCAGGTGTCGATCCCGTTGATGGGTCTGCTTGCGGTAGCGGTTACAACCGTGATCGTCATCGGCACCGGACACAAGATTGACACCTTCGTCTCCTTTGCAGGTGTGGCGCTGGGCATCCTGCTCACCGCCAGCCTGCTCCTCACCCATCGGGATTCCCTCGTCCTACTCGCCAAGAGCAAGCAGGCGGAGGCCAAGCTACGAGAGCGGACCGCTCTGATGAACGAGATCGTGGGCCATGCGCCCGCAGGGCTCGCTCGAATCAGCACCGAGCTTCGGATCATGGACCCCAACCCGCGCCTGTGCTCGCTGTTTCGAGCGGGCCCGCGGATCATCGTCGGCTCGAGTCTCACGGACTACATCCCAGAGGCAGACGTCACGAAAGTGTTCACCAGCATCCCGGGCTCGAGCCCGGACATCGACACCGTCGAGTTGGACAGTGAAGCGGTGCGCGCCGACGGCAGCACGCTCTGGGTGCACTGGAGCGCGACTCCGGTGCGCACCTCGCGCGGCGCGATCGATTACTACCTGGCGATGTTCGAGGACATCACCGCGGCTCACGAGGCCGAATCGGCCGCGATGGCCAACCTCGCCAGCCTCGAGCGCCTCAACAAGCTGAAGAGCGAGTTCGTGACGATGGTCAGCCACGAGTTCAGGACTGCGCTGACCGGCATCCAGGGCTTCAGCGAGGTCATGCGGGACGATTCCATCACCCCGGACGAGGTCAAGGAATTTGCCGGCGATATCAACACCGACGCCGTGCGCCTCAGCCGGATGATCACGGAGATGCTTGACCTCGACCGGATGGAAGCGGGTCGCATGAAGCTCAACCTGGGACCGGTCGACATCAACATGCTCTTGAGCGATGCGGCGGGACGGGCTCGAGTTGCGAGCTCGAAGCACGTCGTCACGGTGCTGCTCGGAGCCGGCGTACCGCCGATAGTGGGCGACTCCGATCGCCTCTTCCAGGTCGTGACCAACCTGCTGTCCAACGCGATCAAGTACTCGCCCGCAGGCGGAGAGATCCTCGCCGACAGCAATTTCGATGGGGACATCGTGACCGTCCGCATTCGCGATCACGGCGCGGGGATTCCACCCGAGTTCGTCGACAAGATCTTCGGCCGCTACGAGCGGTACGAAGGCAATCCCAAGCATGTCATCGGCACCGGGTTGGGTCTGGCGATCGCGAGGCAGATTGTCGAGCTGCACAAGGGCCGCATCTGGGTTGAAAGCACCCTTGGGGTCGGATCCCAGTTCTGTTTCACGATTCCGGTCGCCGGTGGCGTGCCCCCGACATCAATTCAAGGCCTCGATCGCTCGTAGCGAAGGTTCACCACGCCCGAGCCGAACGTCCGCGATTCGATGAGCCGGAGTCCGATCGAGCTGTGCAGGCCGGGGAAGAATGGTGTGCCGGCTCCCAGGACGACCGGGTTGATGGAGACCCTGTACTCGTCGATGAGGTCGAGCTCGATGGCGGCGCCGGCAAGGGAGGCGCCGCCGATGCTGATGTCGCCGCCCGGGTCGGCCTTCAACCGCGCGATCTCTTCGGCGAGGCCATTGCTGGCCAGCCGGCTGTTCCACTCGACGCTCTTGAGCGTTTTCGAGAACACGAGCTTCGGCTTGTCCCTCCAGATGCGGGCAAAGTCGGCCATGTAGTCGGGGAGCGAGGGATCGCTGTCCGCGGTGGGCCAGAAGTCGACCATCAGCTCATACAGCCGCCGCCCGTACACAAACGTGCCGACCTCGCGGGCCTCGTCGTTGAAGAAACGATGAAGCTCCTCGTCGACCAGGACCCAGTCGAGCTTTCGATCGCGCGACTCCATGAACCCGTCCAGCGACACCGAAAAGGAGTAGATAACTTTGCTCAATCCCACACCCCCACCTCGACGGTCCTCGTGCGCGGCCCGTCCCACTCGCAAAGAAATATCGCCTGCCACGTGCCCAGGCTCAGCTTGCCGCCGCGTACGGGCGCGATCGCGCTGGGTCCCGCCAGCACTGTCTTGATGTGCGAATCCGAGTTCCCTTCGCCGTGGCGGTAATCGGCATCCTTGGGCACGACGCGTCCGAGCTGCGCCTCGATGTCGCGGGCAACATCGGGATCGGCGCCCTCGTTGATGGTCACGCCGGCCGTCGTGTGGGGAACGAAAACGTGGCACACGCCGTCCGCGACCCCTGATCGCTCAACGACCTCAGCCACCATGGCGGTCACATCGAGGAGCTGCGCGCGGCGCGCAGTCCGTACCTGAAAGCTCGTCCAGCGCATCCACAACACAGTAAACGTGGTAGGAATCTCATTCGATGCCTGACGTCGCCCGCAGCCGCCGCGCCCTGAGATTGCTGCAGGTCGGCATGGGTGATTGGGGCCGCGACTGGGCCTGGCGGATCATTCCCGGGGTCAAGGCGGTGAAGCTGGTCGGGTGCGTGGACGTCCGGCCCGAGGCTCTCGCGCTGGCGAGATCGCAGGTCGGCATCCCCGCCGATCGGTGCTTTACGTCACTTGGTGATGCGATGAAGGCCACCTCGCCCGACGGGGTCCTGGTCACAACCACGCTTCCCGGCCACGTCCCGGCCGTGCGAGCGGCGCTCGCGGCGGGCAAGCACGTGCTGGTCGAGAAACCGTTTACCGGCCGGCCGGCCGAAGCACACGACCTAGTTCGTCGCGCAGCCGCGCGCGACCTGGTGTTGATGGTGAGCCAGAACTATCGTTTCTTCCCGGCGGTGCTCGAAGTCTCCCGGCTCGTCAGAAAGAAAGCTCTGGGAGAGCTGGGCCAGATCTGGATCGACTTCCGCCGCTACTCCCCTGTAGGTCCCAACGGGCCCGGCACCCACCACGTCATCGAGCAACCGCTGCTGATGGACATGTCCATCCATCACTTCGACCTGCTGCGAACGATCCTTGGCCGCGAGGCGAAGAGCGTCTCGTGCTATGCGTGGAACCCGCACTGGAGTGGGTTCGCCGGCCCGCCGACCGCGGTCGCATCGATCGTATTCGATGGCGGCCTGGTCGCGAGCTACCGCGGGAGCTGGATCAGCGCCGGTCCCAGCACGCCGTGGGCGGGGGAATGGCGCATGGAGTTCGAAGGTGGCGAGGTCATGTGGACCAGCCGTGGAGAGGACAGCGCACCGGCCGAGGTGGTCGTCGTGCAGCGGCGGGGGAAAGCGCCAGAGACGCTGCCCGTGCCGGCGATGAAGCTCGTCGACCGGTGGGCCACGCTCGCCGAGTTTGCCGCCGCGGTCAGGAATCACCGCGAGCCTCAAAGCTCAGGGCGTGACAACCTCGGCTCCCTCGCGCTGATGAACGCGGCGATCGAGTCGGCGCGGCGCGGCCGGCCGGTCGGCGTCCAGCGCTGAGCGCCGCCGGCGCTGCAAGCCGTAACAGAGCTGCTGTTTCGAACGTAGAACCTGTTGACGGATGGAAAGGCATCAGGAGGCGGCGGACCGGCTGGCGCGAGCTTGCGCCGGCGACGCCCGCGCGTTCGCCGAGCTGCTGGGACCGCTGATCGACTCCGCGTTCCGCCTCGCGATGACGATGCTGAAAGAGCGCTCCGCCGCCGAAGACGCAGTCCAGGAGGCTTCGCTGAAGACCTGGCGAAAGCTCTCACGCGTGCGGGAGGGAGCCGACCTTCGTCCGTGGTTTCTCGCCATCGTCGCCAACGAGTGCCGCAGCGCCCGGCGCTCCCGGTGGTGGCACGTGATCCGCTCCGAGGATGTCGGTGAAAGTGAGCGACGACCGGCCGCACAGGAAGGCTGGGAGGCCCGCATGGACCTGGATGCGGCCCTCGACGCGCTGCCGCGCCGGCACTTGCTCGCCCTGAGCCTCTACTACCACCTCGACCTGCCGATCGAGGAGGTAGCGCGCGTGCTTGGCTGTTCCACCGGGGCCCCGCGGCAGCGAATTCACCGCGCCCTCGAGGCGCTGCGCCCCGCGCTTGCGATAGAGGCGATTCGATGACATTTGACGAACGCGACTTGGCCAGTGCGCTCGAGAGGCGCAGCGGGCATCCGACCGGGGAGTATCGTGGCCGGCTGTCGGCGATCATCGCGACCGGACGTCCGGAGGCGAATCGCATCTCACCTCTCGCGATGGTGGCTTCGGTCCTCATCGCCGCGGCCCTCATCGCTTCGCTTGTGCTCGCGTGTCATGCCTTGCCGGCGCCGGCGCCCGGCGCCGCAAGCAGCGCCCGCGTTGCGACTCCTACCCCACTCCAATCGCCGTCACCGCCCGTGGCCGGCGTCTTGAATCGACCAGCCGGCCCAATCGCCATGCCGGCCGACGTTACGTTGAGCGCACCGACTCAGGACGTCGTCTGGGCGCTGGTCATCGAGCAGTATCTCTATCGCTCGACGGATCGCGGCCGGACATGGGAACAGAGGCCGATGCCGCCTTACGTGGGCCGCCCACCCGAGATCTCATTCGTGGACGACCGCGAAGGCTGGCTCATCGAGACCGGCTCACCTGCCACGCAGTGCGAAGGCGAAGCAGCGTCGATCTGGCACACAGCGGACGCGGGCACCACTTGGGAGCACCTGGGCTCGAACGGCATTTCACTGGCCCAATGCAAGCGGGACCTGTCGTTTGTCGATTCCCTGCATGGATTCCTGAGCGCCTGGGACGACAACCACGCGCCGGTCATCTACCGAACCGTGAACGGCGGCCTGACCTGGTCATCGTCAAGCCCGCTACCCGATCCGCCCGGCTGGACCACCCAGGGCGCCGGCGTCACCCTGCAGGCCGGCCCCGTGCGGGACATTGGCGCCCTGCTGCTCGTACCGGCGTTTGGATATCAATCCGGCGCGTCCGTCCAGTACGTGTTCCAGTCGCACGACGGAGGAGCGACCTGGACGTACGTGGGCTCGGCGACCAAGGGCGCCGGAGCATTCGCCATTGTCACCCCTTCGCGCTGGATCGAACTCCTGGTTTCCCCCGACTCGCTGGAGACGACGGACTCCGGCGCGACCTGGCATCGATTCGCCTCGGACTACTCGCAGGCCGCGGGTGTGGCGCCAGTAGTGATATTCGCCGGGCCCGACGTCGGGTACGCGACCGTTCGCGGCGGCATCCAGCTCACGACCGATGGCGGCCTGCACTGGACCTACCTGACCACGCCCGGGACTACCTAGCCCATCAGCCCTCGATGAAGAGCTTCGCCGTTTCCTCGATCCGTCCTGGCGCGCGAACCCGGTAGAGCACGAACACCACGAGCCCGAACACGAACCATGCGCCCACGACCCAGGGCGCCGCGTTGGCGGGCGCCGTCAGGCCCGCGATGCCGAGGCCTCCGAAGTCGACGCCGAAGGCCGCCAGCAGGACCGGGATGAAGATCAGGATGCCAAGGATCGGCACGGCGACATTGAGGATCGGGTTCAGCTCGTCTCGGCGTTCGCGCATGTAAAAGACGAGGTTGGCCAGGTTGGTGAGGATGTAGATGAAGACGATGATGATCGTCGCTATCGTGCCCAGCAGCGCGAAGGCGTTGAGCGGCCCTTGGAGCGCAAATCCGAGGATGAGCGCAACCGCAATCCCGAGCGCGCCCTGGGTGTGCACCGCGATGTATGGCGTCTTGAACCGCGGGTGCACGTTGGCAAGCGCACGCGGCAGTATGCCGACGCGCCCGAGTGCATAACCCACCCTCGTGGCGGCATTGGCGCCGGCGTTGGAGTTGGCGAAGGCGCTGTTGATTATCGCGAGCAGCACGAGGATCGAGAAAGGCCCCCATACCTTCGCGGCGAGTCCGTCCCACGGATCACCGCCGTTGAACAAGAAAAATCCGTTCTTCGGGTCCGCGGCCATGTTGGGACCGAAGTACACCATCGCGCCGTAGTAGCAGATCAGATAGAACACCCCGATCAAGACGCACGAAAGAACGACTGCGCGCGGCAGCGTCCGGCGCGGATCCTTGGCTTCTTCGGCGAGCGGCACCGACGCCTCGAAACCGATGAAGGCGAGGACCGTGTAAACCATGCCCGCGAACACAGAGCCCCAGCCGTTGGTGTTTCCGGTGTTGGGGCTGAAGACGCTCAGTGTGTTGTGCGAGCCGGCGGCGATGATCAGCGTGATGGCGAGGGCAAGAAAGACCACGATCTCGAACGCACCCAACACCACGCCCGCCTCGGTGGAGATCCTCACGCCGCGGTAGACGAGGACCCACACGCCGATGCCGGCAGCGGCGGCGAACGGAGCCCACAGCCAGATGGGCGTGTTGAAGTGGTTCTGCAGAAAGACGGCGATGACATTGCCGAAGATCAGGTAGAGAAGCGGGGCCACGAGCGGCTCGGCGAGCATGAAGCCCCAGGCGACGAAAAAGCCTGCCACCGGGTGGAGCCCTCGCGCGCTGTACGTGTACAACCCGCCCGCCGACGGAAGATGGCGCGCGAGCTGGCCGATGCTGACCGCCACGAAGAGGCATGCAACCAGGGCGAGCACCACCGCCAGCGGGGTCGCGCCTCCCGCATACGTGACCGCGAAGATGATGGAGAAAGCCACCGCCGCCGCCGGCGCCATGTGAGTGATCGACTGAAAGAGCACCGGCGCAAGGCCGATCGCGTCTTTCTCGAGTCGGGGTGCCATGTCCGACTGCTGGGAAGTGCTCGCCACGTGCCCCTCCTTGCTACCCCTGCCGCGTTCAGCGCATGGTAGGGAAAACGGGTGCGGCGTGCGTATGGAATTTTTGACGCGGCGCGCTACGCCCGCCCTCTTCCCTGCTGAAAAGCGACCGCGAGGCGGTGGACGCCCCAGACGTAGTGGCGCTCGTCCGCGTCGAGATGACTCCAGTCCGTCACCGCCGACGGTCCAGCGTAGTAGTCGACCAGGGCGCCAACCAGGTCTCCGTGAAAGCGGTCGAGGTTGCTCCGCAGGATGGCGGTGCCAAGGTCGATGTTGTCGGCGAGATCGTGGACCTCGGCGTTGCGATGCACGAGCAGCGGACCGGCGGCCGCCGCCGTTGCGGGCATGACCTGCATAACGCCGATCGCGCCGGCCACGCTAACTGCCGCCTGGTTCCACCCACTCCCACCACGCAAGGGCCCATGACGAGGGCTGGATCGACTCCGTGCCGGGTGGCGGTGTCGAGCAGCAACTTCTTGACGACCTCACGCTCGCCAAGCGCCACCGGTGTGGCCGTCGGGAGCGGCAGGGTATCGGCCCCAGCCACGGCCTGGTCGAGCGACGGAGGCGGGTAGTCGGGAAACTGGGTCCCGCCGGCATCCCGACCGGTGCAGGCGCCCGCCGACCAGACGAGCACACACACGACGAAGCCGGCCACGATTGGGCCGGTCCGAAATCGGCCCATCTAAAGTTCAACGCGTATGGCCGGCCAAATCGCTGCCCGGCGGCTCAGGGCGCAGCGGCTGATCGGCGAGCCGTTCCACTCGGCAGTCGACGCCGTGCGCTGGATGGGCGCGGTGCAGTCGCAGGACTACGCCGGGGGGAAGTGGGCGCTGGGTCTCCGCAGTCGAGCTGTCGCCGCCGCCATCGATCGGCTCTTTGATGACGGCGCAATTCTGCGCACGCACGTGCTGCGGCCAACCTGGCATTTCGTGGTGCCGGAAGACGTGCGGTGGCTGCTGGACATCACCGGTCCGCGGATCCGTGCCGGCCTGGCTGGCCGCTACCGCGACCTCGAGCTCGACGACAGAGTGGTTGCGCACGCCCTGGCTGCTAGCTCGAAGCCCTGATCGTCAGCGGACCGCGGCGCGGAAAGCAGTTCACGTACGCGCTGTTGGAGGAGCGGGTGGCGAACACTCCGACCATGGATCGCAAGGAGGCCGTGGCCGAGCTCACACGCCGATATTTCTGCAGCCACGGCCCGGCTCAGATTCCGGATTTCACGTGGTGGTCCGGCCTGACGATGGCCGATGCGCGCATCGGAATCGAGCTCGCCGGTGCGGCGCTCGAACACGAGGTCTTCGAGGGCAAGGACTACTGGTTCGGAGCAGGATTACGTCGCCAGTCCAGGGTCGCCGGAGTCGCGCACTTGTTGCCCAACTTCGACGAGTACACCGTGGGCTATCGAGATCGGTCGGCGATGATCGAGGCCGATCGCCCGATTCGGCTGGAAATATTCTCCTTGAGCAGTCTTCTCTCGAGCTCGGTCATCGTCGACGGCATCGTGCGAGGCGCGTGGCGACGCGTGCCCGCCAAAGCCGGCGTGCGAATCGAGGTTCGCGTGATGGATCGACTCAAGGCCGGTGAAGTTGCCGCGGTCGAAGCCGCGAGCCGGCGGCTCGGACGGCACGTAGAAGAAACTCTCGACCTGGTCTGGATTGAGACCCCGTAACTCGCTCCTGTAATCCTCACAGGTGGGGTTTCGTGCGGAATCCCCGCTCGTCTCAACATGTGTTTCCGCACGCCTAGGGAGGAGCAGATGGAATCCAGATCGACGCTTTCGAAGCGGCGCACGAGCCGCCGTTCATTCCTGCAAGCGGGGCTTGCGGTTGCGGCCGGAACCGCGGGTACTGCGCTCGTCGGTTTACCCGCCCTTGCGAAAACGAGCTCCGGGATCTCCGCGGGTGACGCGGCCATCCTGAGGTTCCTGGCCGCGGCGGAGATTCTCGAGACGGACCTCTGGCAGCAGTACAACGAGCTTGGGGGCGTCCAGGACAGCGAGGTCCCTGGCGGTTCCGGCAACGAGGCATACACCAAGGCTCTGACGCAGCTCGACATGGACATGCCGCAGTACATCCACGACAACACCGAGGACGAGTTCACGCACTTCACGTTCATCAATGCCTACCTGGCGTCGAAGGGAGCCAAGGGCGTCGACCTCAACAAGTTCAAGACCCTGCCGAGCAGCAAGGCAACTGGGGCTCAGCAGATCGGCCGGCTCACGAACCTCATGCAGCTCACCGTCGACACCACCTACTACACGCGCTACCGGAGCCGTACCGGTAATCCCGACCTCGGTGACACATTTGCTCCGGCCATCCCCGGCCTGCTCAAGGGCAAGTTCCCGGCGATCCCGCGAAGCGACGCGGACCTCAAGCCGGACAACCACCTCCAGGCGATCGCAAACACCGCGGGATTTCACTTCGGCTTTATCGAGGGGGGCGGCACCAGCCTATATCCGTCCCTGGCACAGCGCGTGAACCACCCCGAAGTGCTGCGGATCCTGCTCAGCATCGGGCCGACCGAAACGATGCATTTCCAGACCTGGCAGGACAAGGCCGGCAACGCGCCCAACATCACCGATCCGACCAATGGCCTCGAGTTCCCAAACCTGAACGCGGACGGCGAGGACACCCAGACCAACCTGATCATGCCCGAGCCGACGCAGTTCCTCCGGCGGGGCAAGTTCCCGCCGGTGTCGATCATCCGCCCGACGGCGACCGAAGGCGCGGCGATGGGTGCGGTCAACAGCTTCGCGACCGACGGCTTATTCATCGGCCAGAGCAAAGAATTCTTCGACGTGATCGAGGACCTCGCCGCTGCAGCCGACGCCGCGCGCCGGGAGTCATAGGCTCGTTTAGGAATGCGGCGTGGGCATCGTGCCCACGCCCGCTCTCCTACGACTGCAGCATGCGATACGAGCCGACAACCGTCACCGCTTGGGAAACAGGCTGCTCGGCGCAGCGGTCGGCCAGGTCTCGCTGGAACTCGTTGAAGGCCTTGATGGTGGCGAGTGGACTGGACCGATCCTCGGCATCGGTCGTGAAGATGTGGATGAACGTGACCCCGTCCTCGAGGCGCCAGGTCGCGTACCGAATCCCGCCCGGGTCGCGCTGGGCCAGCTCGGCATAGACGTTTTTCACCAACCGCTCGTTCTGGTCGCCAACCATCAAGGCCTTCAACGAGTTCCAGCGAGAACTGGCCGACCGCTGCGCCGAGCAGCC
>VBHX01000154.1 GCA_005879945.1 Chloroflexota bacterium
GCTGTCTGCGTGACCGGATCGATTTCGAGGATCTTGCGCATGCGCGTGACCTGCAGCGCGATCCCACCGCGGATCGTGACCGCGCCGCCGGAAAGCCCGGTGCCGGCGCCGCGCGGGACCACCGGGATGCGGTTTTTCGCCGCCACCTTGATCACGGCGGATACCTCGGAGGTCGTGGCAGGCAGGACGACCGCGTCGGGCATTGCGCCCTCGATGGAAGCGTCGCGCTCGAAGATGCGCAGGTCATTGGTCGAATCGATGACGTGCTCGCGTCCGACCGCTCGCCGCAGCTCTTCGAGAACCGATGTGGGCAGCGTCATGCTAGTGGCCCACTAGGCCAGCGGTGCCTCGCGTTCCGGGCTCCGCTCGAAGGCTTCGAAGCGACGCGTCGTGGAACCCGGCATGCCGGGCGCCTCGATCGGCTCCGCGCCAACGACCAGCAGCGGGAGCCACCGCTGGCACTCTTCGTCAGAGGGCATCCGGTCGGTGCGCTCGAAGATGACCTCCTGGATGCTGCTGTGCGGAGACACCTGGATCGTGTACCAGACCGAGAGCCCGTCCTCGGTGACGACGTGGTGGCGCTCGTCGACGCGGCGGTTGATCGGGAGCCGCATGGGTTTCGCCTCGGCTGCCGCCCGCAGTTGCGCCGCCAGGGGCTCTATCGCCTCCATTAGGACAATGCTCCGGCCAGCACGGCGGATCTTCGGCGCCCATGCGGCCCCATCCCGTTGTTGCCTCCTGCGCGCGCTCGGTCAGGCATCTGCGCGATGCGCTCCCTCGCGTGCTCGTCGGCGCCTAGGGCCGGGACCACCTGGACACCGAATCTCTCGCCGCGCCAGCCGGATCATTGTCCCGTCCAGCTTAAACTCGAACCCATGGACGGTCGGAAGCGGGTAGAAGCAGCGATCGCGATGGGCGTGGCGGATCGGCCGCCGTTCGGAGCCTGGGGGCACACGTACAAGGAAGAATGGTCGCCGGCTGATCTCGCCGCGATCACCGTCGAACGCGCGCAGACATTCGGCTGGGATTTCGTGAAGTTCCAACCCCGCGCGTCGTGCTTCGCTGAGGCGTTCGGCTCTATTTACAAGCCGGCGGGGCACCGCCTCAAAGGCCCGATTCTCGAGAGTGAGGCGGTTCCTGACCTCGCGACGTGGACCACCGTCTCGCTCGTCAACCGAAAGGCGCTCGACGACCAGGTCGACTCGCTGCACATGGTCGCCAAGCAGCTTGGGTTCGGGGTGCCGGTGATCCAGACGGTCTTCAGCCCGCTTACGGTCGCCGGATACTTGGTGGGCAAGAACTCCTCGAGAGTCGTGCGCGAGCTGCGCAAGCATCCGGAGCTGGTGCGTCCCGCGATGGATCGGATCGCTGAGGCGCTGGTCGATTTCAGCCGGCGGTCGGTGAGCGCGGGCGCGGCGGGCATCTTCTACGCGATTTCCGGCTATGCGAGTCGCGACTCGATGCCCGAGGACGTTTACCGCGAGCTCGTGCTCCCGAGCGACCAGGCAGTCCTAAATCAGCTGCCCCATGAGGCGTGGTTCAACGTGGTCCATCTGTGTGGCTCGAAGCTGCACTTCGATCTGGTGAACGAGCTGCCGACGCAGGTGGTCAGCTGGTCGATCCACAACATCGGCACGCCTACGCTCTCGCAGGGCCGAAACATAAGCGGCCGCGCGGTGATGGGCGGACTGGGACAGCGCAAGAGCCTGCTCTACGGTCCGCCGACCGAGGTGCAGGCCGAGGCGAAGCGAGCAATCGCGGACACGGGCGGTCGTGGCCTTCTGCTCGCGCCCGGCTGCTCGGTGCCGCCGCGCGTGCGCGAAATCAACCTCGCCGCCATCGGAGAGGCTGTCGCGGCGTGAGCCGACGGGTCGCCGGTCTCGCCGAGATCGTGCTGTGGGTTCGCGACATGGATGCCGCGCTCCATTTCTATCGGGACCTGTTCGGGCTCGAGGTCATCTCGCCACCGGAGCTGCCGAACAAATTCCTTAGCGCGGGAGAGGGGCGCGACGGCGTGCCGGAGATGATCGTGCTGGTGCCGCATCCCGTGGCTGCGTCGGAGTTTCCGCGCGAGAAGGCGAAGCGCGTCCTCCACCATATGGCGTTTCGCGTCGAGTCGGCGGCGTATGACGATCTCCAAAACCGTTTCGCGGCCGAAGGGCTCGAGGTGCGGTCTGGAATCCATCCCGTCCTCAAGGGTGTGCGCACGTTCTACGTCGACGATCCAGACGGGAACGAGGTTGAGGTAATCGCTCCCGCCTGATCCCTTCGTGGTTTGGCGATCGTTGATACTTGGGAATGACAGATTCGGGGGCGAAGTCGTTGAAGCACGATCCTCGTGCTGAGCGGCGGCGGGTGCGGCTGTTTTTTGCCGGCCTGCTTGTCGCGAGCGCAATCCTCGATATCGTTGGTGCCCTGCTCGCGCAGCACCAGACGCGAAGTCAGGTGTTGGAGAGCCTTGTCCCGACGAGCATCTCCCTGGGTGGCCGCACGGGCATTGTGCTCTCCGGCCTCACGCTTCTGCTGCTGGCCGGCGGCGTAGCGCGGGGCAAGCGTATCGCCTGGCAGCTGACCAGCCTCGTACTGCTGGCTTCGATCGGCTTCGATCTCATCAAAGACCTCGACATCGAGGATTCCGTGCTGTCGGCCTGGATCGTGCTCGGACTCTGGTGGTTCCGATCGCACTTCGATGCCGACTCGGACCCGAGGCGGCTGCGGTGGGGTCTCGCCGCTCTCGCCGGGGGCGTGACGCTCGCGGTCGCGTACGCAGTCTTCGGCACCCTGGTGCTGACCGGACAGCTCGTCTCCGAGTCCCGTGTGGTCGTGAGGCTGGAGGCATTGGCCGAAGCTCTCATCGGAAACCCGACCGGGTACAGGGCCCTGACCGATAGAGCTGACTGGTTCGTGAGCACGATCCCGATCGTCAGCTACGGGCTTGTCGTCTTCGCGCTAATGCTGCTACTGCGCCCGGTGCTCGCTCCCCGCGCGGCGGCGGCGGAACGCGAGCGGGTGCACCAGCTCCTGCAAAGATGGGGCCGCAACCCGATCTCGCACCTGGCCGTGCACGGATCCGAGAGCTACCACTGGATTGGTGACGACCTCTGCGTCGCGTTCTCGTTGCGGGGTCGAACTGCATTGGCGCTGGGCGACCCGATCGGCCCACCCGAGGCGCTGGAGCGGGGGACCGAGGCTTTCATCGGGTACTGCGAGCGGCAGGATTGGATCCCAGCTTTCTATGAGGTCGGCGACGATGGACCGTATCGGCAGCTGGGACTCACGATGGTGCCGATCGGGTCCGAGGCGATCATCCGCACGCAGGACTTCAACCTTCGGGGCAGCCAACGTCAAAACATCCGCCATATGCTCCACCGCGCCGAGCGGGCAGACGTCAGTGTGACGCTCATGCCTGCGCCCGAGGCGAGGGCGCGGATGGCCGGTCAGCTTTTTAGCGTTTCGGGGCAGTGGCTTGGACAGCGCGGGCCGGAGCTCAACTTCAGCCTGGGCACGCTAGACACGCTGTCGGACCCCGATATCACTGTGGGCGTGGCCTTCTCGGCTCAAGGCCGGCTGGAGGCGTTCGTGAGCTGGCTGCCCTCGCCTGCGCGGAGGAGTTGGACGTTGGACCTAATGCGCCGGCGCCCCGGTGCGGAGGTTGGCGTAATGGAGGCCCTGATCGTGCGCTCGATCGAGGAAGGCC
>VBHX01000097.1 GCA_005879945.1 Chloroflexota bacterium
CGACCTGGCGATCGAAGCCCGCTCGCGAGACCCAGAGGTCACAAGACGGCTCGCGATGCTGCTCGTCCGCAATCTGCTCGAGCTCATTCCCAACGCCAGGCCAATCGGGCTGAACGGGCTCTTCAAGGCGGTCGCGAAGCTCACCTTCTGGGCGATGGCGTCCGACTCGAAGGACATCGCCCACGTCCTCGTCGAGGGCATCGCGGCCGCTCCTCCCGATTTCGTAGACGCCGCACTCGACCGCATGGAGGTGATGCAGAACGGCCTGTTCTGGGAGGTCAACGAGCGGGTGGTGGCGTTCGACTGGGTCGAGGAGCCGCTCCGCGCCGAAATCCCGCGCCTGCGCACCGCGCTGCGCCGCGCCAAGGCTTCGGGACGCGGGCCGGCCATCGAGCTGGAAGACCCGCATCCGACCGGACCGCTGGACCTGGTGCAGCCGGAGCCGGCCTCATCACCCCAATCCAACGGCGCTGCCAGGGAAGTCGAGTCGACTAAACCGGCCGGTTGATCATGGCCGTCGAGGCCGTGTCGAAATAATCGAGCAGCTCTTTGCGAACACCCGGGGGCAGATCGAGAGACTCCACCGCCGCGGTCATGTGTCGCAGCCAGGCATCGCGCTCGGCCTGTCCGATGGCAAAAGGCTGATGTCGTAACCGCAGTCGGGGATGACCGCGGGTGGCACTGTAAGTGTCAGGCCCGCCCCAGTACTGGATGAGAAACAGCGTCAGTCGCTCCGTCGCGCTGGAGAGATCGTCGTCTGGATAGATAGGACGAAGGATCGGGTCCGTGGCGACGCGCGCGTAGAAGCGCTCGACGAGGGTCCTGAACGTCGCGCCGCCGCCCACCGCCTCGAATACGGTCACGTCGATGACGATAGGGGTCCCCGCGAAGTCACGGCGAAGCCTCTGGTTCGTGGGCTGAATAGACTGGAGCCGGCCATGGCAACCACCCGGCAGCTGCGGATCTCATTTCTGGTTGCGCTGCTGATGCTGATTGGCCAGTTCCTGCTCGGCATGGCGGTCAACCTGTTCGTCAAGATCCCCACCAACCATCCCGGTTCCAACCCACCGGAGTATTTCAGCGGGGTCGCGCAGAGCGTCACCTGGGCCATCCTGAACGGACACATCCTCCTGTCGATCCACGCGGGCTTCGGCCTGGTGCTGGTGATCGCCTCGATCGGCACGCTCATCCAGGCGTTCGGGAATCGGCGCCGCGACATCGTGGTGTCAGCGGTTTTCGGGTTCATCGGCGTGCTCGGAGCCGGATTCAACGGCGGCAGCTTCCTGAACTACCACGAAGATTTCAGCTCGATGCTCATGGCCACCGGATTCGCGATCGCGGTAGTGTCCTACTCGGTCGGGCTGTACATCGCAACCGAAACTACGAACTCAACCAGCACCGCGACCTAAGCGCACCCGGAAGCAGGAGTTGACGGCCGGGTCGAGCATGTCGATCCCGTTGTCCGTTTCGTACTTGGCGTTCTCCAGCGCCAGCACCATCCGGAGCTATGCCTTCGCCTGCGGGCGCGTGCCGTAACCCGGGTATCAGGACGCGTGATGATCGGCGCCCGCGCGGTCACGCGGTCGCCGGCGGCCTTACCCCGGCGCCCTCGAGCAGCTCATCGACCGGCCGCACCATAACCTGGGCTGCCTTCAAACCGGTGGCCACAAGATACTTCTCGACGATCTTCCTGCCCACCGCATAGCCACCCATGTGCGGTACGCCGACCGGCTCCATGCCCAGCCGGCGCGCAACCTCGTCGCCAAGCACGTACGGGCTCCATTCGCGAAATGTGGTCCCGGTTCCGAAGGCGCCGATCACCTTGTCCCAGGTTTTGTCGAAGACCTTTCCCGTCACGTCCTCGTACCAGGCCCCCGTCGAGTCCGCCCCACACACCTCCACGGTGAACACCTCTGCGAGTCCTTCATGGATCACCCACTCGGCGAGGTTGAACGGACCATCGACGTTGGGAGTGCGGATGTTGTGCGCGAGCTCGTGCACGGCACAGGCGCCGATCCGGCTCTCGTTGTAGTCGGTCGGCCAGGCGACCAGCCAAATGGTGCCCGGCGTCGAGCCCATGCCATAGTAGCCGAGCGTTCGATCCAGGAACACCGGGTCGTCCGGATGTCCGAGAGTGAGCGTCACCTCGATGCGATCGGGATGATGAATGCCGGGCAGCGCCATGTTCTGGTACTCCCAGGCGCGTGGCAGCTCACGCTCGATCTGGCCCCAAGCGTCCGCTTTGATGAGCCGCTCCACCGCGGCCGGATATCGAGGATCGTCGACCTCGACCCGGAAGCCGTCGCCCTTCTCGTGGATCTGCCGCAGCAGCTCCATGCCGGCGGTGTCGAACGACGAGATGCCGCGAATGGCGGCGAGCGCGTCTAGGCGGGCCTGAAGCGGCAGCGTGAACAGCCGCTGAAGGGCAGGGCCGTCGTCGTGGACGGCGAACTCGATCTGATCGTCGGTGCTCAGAGCCATGGCATTTACAAAAGCTTGAAGCCGATGTCGGGGCTCACGTGTATCTAGTGGGCAATTGTGAGCCTGGACATGTCGCGGGTTGCCGCCTTGAACGACCGGCGCCTGGCGCTCCTGATCCGGGGCTGGGCGCCGTTCGTTTTGGTGCTCGTCGCCTACGAGCTCATGCGAGACGCTGCCTCGGCGCTGGGGATGCCGCCCCACGACCTGGCCCGGCTGGACCGCACCATATTCGACGGCTACGAGCCGACGCTCGTGCTCCAGGCCGCGGTCGGCAAGGTTGCCGATGCCGATGTTTTCGAAGACCTCGGGAGCCTCATCTACGCCACCCACTTCCTGCTGCCGATCGCAGTTGGCGTCTGGCTGTGGGTCACGGACCGCGGAGCGTTCCGGCGATTTGGGTTGACTCTGGTGGTGCTGTGCGCTCTCGCGTTTGTGACCTATGTGCTGGCGCCGACGACCCCGCCGTGGCTCGCCCAGCCCTCATCGGTCAGGCATCTCATCGAAGACACGATCCAGCGCAGCGGCGTGCCCTCGAGCCTGATCTGGCTCTACTCACACCGCGACTACAACCTGTACGCGGCGTTCCCGTCGCTTCACGCCGGGTTCCCGGTCGTGGCGGCCGTCGCGGCCTGGCGACAAAGCCGCCGGGTCGGAGTGTTGTTGTGGGTGTGGGCGATCATCGTCTGGGTCGTGGTCGTGTATCTGGGTGAGCACTACGTCGGGGACGTGATCGGCGGGATCGCCTACGCCACCATCGCGGTCGCAATCGTACGGGCGCTCGATTCGCGATCGCTGCGCCGGAATCATTTGGCAATGGCCGGAGCCCCCACGGGAACGACCTCCGAGTAGGTCTCCATCTCTTTCTCGGTGGGGAGAAACCAGGCGATGACGATCGTTGCGACGACCAGGATGACGTGCGTCATCAACGACTTTTGGAGCCCGATCGAGTCGGCGATGGCGCCATTGATGGGGATGCCGATAGCGCCGGTCACGAAACCGAGGCCCATCACGAGACCGGAGGCGAGCCCGGCGCGGGACGCCATCAGCTGCTGCGCCATCAAAAGCATCAGCGGCGCGGTTGATGCGGCGAGGACCCCGATGAGGATCGCACTACCGAATGCCCAGGGTCCCGGAAACATCGTGTAGAGGAGGATTGCGGGAACGCTCAACACGAGCGTCACGAGGATCACGGTGCGGCGCCCATAGCGGTCGGCCAGCGAGCCGCAGCCAACGGTGCCGACCGCGCTCGCGAGGACCAGCGTTGTCGCGAGCGGCCCGTAGAACTCGGGGCCGTAACCGAGCTGCCGGTACCAGGTGGGCGTGAAGGACTGGAAGGCATTCACCGTCCAGGCCCGCGACATCATCACGCCGATCACCATCGACAGCGCGAACAGGGGCACCGCCCGCGGCGATGCGATCGCAGCCCTCGCAGCCGCCGCCGGCGGCTCGGCGCCGGCGCGCATCCGCCACAGCAGGTACGCGCCGGCGGCGACGCCGGGAATGACGAGCAGACCTGTGCCGTGGAGACCGCCGAAGAGTGCGAGCACTCCGATGCCGATGAGCGGACCGAGGGCCACTCCGACCGTTCCTGCCGTGACGTAGATCGACATTCCGAAGCTCCGGCGCCATGCGGGCAGCAGGGCGCGCACGTCCAGGGCACCGAACGGATGGAAGGCTCCCGAGCCCAGGCCCGACGCACACGCGAGGACCAGCAGCATCGGGAAACTCGACACGAATCCGATCAGCGCAAACGTGAGCGCTGTCCACGCGAGGGCGACGCCGGTGAAGCGCGTCCCGTAGCGATCAGCGATCACACCGAAGAGGGGCTGCGAGATCGCCGCAAATCCGCCGTAGGCGAGGCTCACGAGACCCACCGTGGCGAGCGTGAGATGGAACCGGCCGATCAGCAGCGGGTAGAGCACCGGAATGACGCCGACGTAGCTGTCAACCGTCAGATGCCCGAGCATCAGCGTGACCAGCTTGCCGTTACGCAGAAATTCCTTCATCAGACGTGTCCGGGACCGGAGGTCCGACGCGTATCGGCGGCACCGGCGGACGGAGCCAAGGAGAGGGTCGCGCGACGAGGAGCGCATCTGTAGATGCGTGACGAGGAAGCGCCGGGCCCCTTGACGCCGGCTTCAGCGCCTCTCTTGGGGTCCCCGCGGAATCGCCAGATTCCGTGGGGTGAGACAGCGCCCGGCCGCCTGGGCCGTCGAAGATGCGAGGAACTTCCGGTTCTGGACACGCAGTCTTTATCATGGCCGGGCGTGCGTAAGCTCCTCTACCTGAGCCGCGAAGATGTGGAACGCCTTCTGGACGTCGACGCGATGCTCGAGGCGCTTGCCAAAGCACTGGTAGCGTTCTCAGCAGGGATCACCATCGTCCCGCCGCGGGTCGGCATTCGCGTGCCCGAGCTGGGGATCATGGGCACGATGCCCGGGTACGTGCCCGGAGTCGCGCTGGAGGTGAAGCTGGTCTCGGTTTTTCCGGGCAATCACCACCACGGTCTGCCGTCGCACCAAGGACTCATCGCCCTGTTCGACGAAGACAACGGCGCCCCGCTCGCCATCATGGACGGCACCTATGTCACGGCGATCCGCACGGGCGGGACGGCGGCGGTGGCGGCCCGCGCCCTCGCACGCAAGGACGCGGCGGTGCTTGCAATCCTCGGCGCGGGCGTGCAGGGGGAGTCGCACCTCGCGACGTTTCCTCGCGTCCGCGATTTCAGAGAGATCCGCGTCGCATCGAGGGACGGCAAGAAGGCAGCGCGCCTGGCCTCGCGCCACCCGAATGCTCGGGTGGTGGCGTCGTTCGAGGAGGCCGTGCGCGGCGCGGACGTGGTGGCCTGCTGCACCGACGCACATGAGCCCGTCATCAGTTACGACTGGTTGAAGGCTGGCGCGCACGTCAGCTCGGTTGGCGGCACATTCGGGCCGGAGGTCGATGCGACGACGATCAACTCGGCGAAGGTTTTCGTGGAGTGGCGAGGCGCCGCCTCCAATCCGCCACCGGCCGGCGCGTACGAACTCCAGGCCGTCGACCCAGGCAGGCTCGCGGAGGTCGGAGAGGTGCTCGCCGGCACGCGGCCGGGCCGGACCTCAGACGACGAGATCACCCTCTACAAGTCGACCGGGCACGCCGTCGAGGACGCCGCCACCGCGAGGCTCGTCTACGACCGGGCGCTGGCCCAAGGCGCGGGCACAACCCTGCCTTTGTAGCGTCAGATCTCGATCAGGCGGTGAGGGACCGCATTGACGATCATGGTTGCCCCAAGCCTCACGGTCGGCTGCGCCACGCCGTAGGGATGGACGTGGCCGTAGACCTGCAGGCGAGGTCGGAGATTCTTGATCAAGCGGTTGAAGACCGCAAACCCGCGGTGTGCAACATCCTCTTCCCTGCCGCCGAAACCCTCGGCCGGCGCATGGGTGAGCAGGACATCGATGGCCAGACTCCGGCCGCGGCCTCGCGTCAGGCGCGCCACCATCTCGACGCGGAGCGCCCGCCAGCGCATCTGCGACTCCGAGTACTGATTCGGGCCTGGCTTGTACCGCATCGATCCCCCCAGGCCGGCGACGCGAAGACCGGCCGCCTCCACCACTCTGCCGTCGACGTTGATGCACCCCTCCGGCCCCCGCCGCGGCGGCTCAGCACTCAGCGGCGACCAGGTGGAATCGCCAAGCGACAGGTCGGGGTCGTGGTTGCCCGGCACGTATAGCAGCGGCACGTTGAGGCGGCTGACGATGTGCTCCAGATAGTCGAAGGGCAGGTCTCCGCACGACAGCACGATGTGCGGATCGAGCCGATCGAGCTTGTCTCCATACAGGGCCTCGTCCACCTCGTCCGCGATCGCGAGAATCCGCGTTGTCACCGCGTTGCGAACGTTAGGCCAGTACCTCGCGACGCTGCGAAAGATGTTCGATCTCCGCTGCCCGGATGGACTCGAATCCGGCGGCAAGGCCGTTCTTGAGGATGCGGGCAACCTGTTGTGCGGCATGCAGCCTGGGGATGTAGACGAAGTCGGCTCCCTCCTCATAGAAGTGCAGGGCCTGCGGGATGTGCTCGGTGGCAAGCACCACCCTGGCTTTGGGGCAGCTCGCGCGCGCATTGCGCAGCAGCTTCAGGTTGTTGGTGCCGCGCAGCACATCGTCTGTGATGCTGGACACGACGAGCTCCGCGTCCCCGATGCCCGCGTGATGGAGCGTGTCCGCATGGGCGATGTCGCCGTAAACGATGCTGATGCCCCGCCTGCGCAGCTCACGCATGACCGTCGGGTTGAAGTCGATCACGAGGATCTTGTCGAGCATCACCTGCCCCTCGACGGCGCTGCCATCGTCCTCGAGCTCGAACAGGATCGAGCTGGCATCTCGAAAGAAGCCCAGGAACACAATGGTTTCGGACCGCGCCTCCTTCCGCTCTGGGGCGGCGTCGCCCACGTCGAGATCCTTTACACGCAGCAGCTTCAAAACTCGGCTCAGCACGCGCTGCACCCGATGACTTGAATTGATCAGGTAGGTCGAAGCGACCGAGGTGATCGCAAAGGTCATGATCACGATCGTCACCACGTCGGAGTCGATCTGCGGCTTTGGCAGCGTGAGGCCGAGTGACGCGATCACGATCGAGAACTCGCTGACCTGCATCAGGTTGATCGCCGGCAACAGGCTCGCGCGGTGCCCGAGCTTGAACCAGTAGAGGATCGGCACGACTGAGAATCGGCTGACCATCACAAAAGCCGATGCGGCAAGTGCGATGACTACGACCTGCAGGCTCGGAATCGGGATCTGCATGCCGAGCGCGACGAAAAACAGCGTCACGAAGAAGTCGCGGATGCTGACCGCTTTGGCCATGACGTCGAGGTTGTAAGGAAAGGTCGACAGGCTCACGCCCGCGATGAGCGCGCCCATCTCGCGCGAGAGGCCGATGAAGCTCGCCGCCCCGGCGAGGAAGAAGCACCAGGCGAGGGCGCTGACCAGCACCAACTCCGGAGCCTTGGCGACCGCCCGGAACAGGTGCGGAAGGATGTACTTCGAGATCGCGAAGCCGCCCGCCACGAGCAGCAGCCCCCTCCAGAGCGAGAACGCGAGCGGCAGCAGGTTGGGGTTGGTCAGGTTCGGCTGTACGGCCAGCATGCCCACCGCCCAGATGTCCTGGATGACTAGCACTCCCAGGGTTATCCGCCCCGGCAGGGTGTCGAGCTCGAACTTGTCGTTGAGCAGCTTGACGACGACCAGGGTGCTGGAGAGGCTCATGCAGGCCGCGAGGTAGATGAGCGCGTAGTGGCCGCCGGTGTTGCGCACGCCGATCGCATAGAAGAAACCGAGGCCGAGGGCGATGCAGATCGGGACCTGCAGCAGGCCGGTCACCACCACCGGCGCCCCCGCAGCGGCGAGCTTCTTCAGGTCGATCTCCAACCCGATGACGAAGAGCAGCAGGATGAGGCCGATCTCCGCGACGGTTGTGATGCTGGCCTGGTTGGTGACGAAGTTGAGACCGTGAGGGCCGATGACGAAACCGGTCACCAGGTAGGCCAGGATCAGCGGCTGCCGCAGCCGCCATCCGACCAGAGCTAGCAAAGCCGCCGCGCCGACGCAGATGCCGATGCTCGAGAGGAGGTCGGTGGACGGTGTCATTTCGGCGGCCCGATGGTAGGGTCGGCCCACCGAGCGTGAAGAGCGGCTGCCTCGGCGGGGTCACCGACGATCAGGAATCGCGGATGGTGCAGGCCGTCGATGAGGCTGCCGGCCAGCTGGTCGAACATCCGCGCGCCGTCGTCCACGCCCACGCCATTGCTCAGCCACCGGCCCATCCCTCTCGAGCGCGTGTTCTGACCGATGCGAGGGCTGTGCGAGCCCGGACAGAACAGCGAAACCGTGACGCCCTTGTCCTTGCCCTGCCGGGCCAGGGCCTGCGTGAAGGTTGCGAGCGCCGCGTAGCCGGTGTCGTATGGAACGGTCATAGGGTCGGCGGGCGCTAGGCCGCCGTACGAAACCGCGTTGACGATGTGGCCGGAGCCGCGCTCTGTCATGTGCGGCAAGAACGCGGTGCTCGTCCTCACCGCGCCGAGGAGGTTGGTGTCGAGCATCCAGGACCAGTCCTTGGTCGAGATCAGCTCGAGCTTTCCCTGAAGAAGAACGCCGGCGGCGTTGACGAGAATGTCCACCCGGCCCATGGCCTTGATCGAGTCCCGCACCAGAGACCGCACCGAGGAGTCGCTGCGCACGTCCGTCGACAGCGCGATCGCCGACTCGCTCGTGCCAAGCTTCAGGATCTCGCTGACGGTCCGGTCCATGCGCGGAGTGTCGAAGTCGGCGACGACGATGATCGCGCCCTGCCTGGCCATCGCCTTGGCGACCGCGCGGCCGAGTCCGCTGCCGCCACCGGTGACCACGGCCACCCTGCTCCAGAGTCCGCCACGGGAGGGCCCGTCCACGGCGGCTACGTCTTCTTGAAGCGCAGGGCAGTCCAGTTGTCGTCGATCTTCACCAAGGCGACCGGCTTGTATCCGGTCTCGCCTGTGAACTCGCCCAGCACGGCACGCTTGGTCCACCACGGAGTGGCGGGAAGGTCGGTCGCTCCTCGCGTGACGCCTCCCATTGGATACGCAACCCACAGCAACCCGCCCGGCTTCAGGGACTTGATCGCCGCCAGTCCAAGAGTGCGAAGCTCGTCGATGTTGTTGACGAACAGCTGCACCACGTCATAGACCGTCGTGTCCTTCAGCGTCGTGTGCAGGTCCGCGGGCGCCGGCGCCAGCAGAGGCGGTGATTCGAGGTGGCGCAATCCGAGCGCTACTGTAGCGGGAAGGGCGGCTGCCACCACCACGGAATGTCGTCGATTTCGATCGCGACCACCCATTTCACCCAGGCGAAGCCGCGCTGGCCCGGAACCACGAGCCGAGCCGGGAAGCCGTGCCCCGGATCGAGCGGGCTGCCGGCCACCCGGGTGGCCACCAGGATGCGGCCGGCATCGCCCATCGCGAAGCGGCGGCTGTAGCCGGTGGCCGATCTCACGTTGATGCTGGAACCGGGCCCGCGCGCTTTGAGGAGGCGGTTCAGCATTGCACCTTCCCAAACCTGCTCGGAGTACCAGCCGCCGGTGCAATCGATCACGGCCGAGATTCGATCCGTGTAGCCCGCCAGCTCGTCGTACGCCAGCGACCGGCCGCCGACAGCGAGGCGCCACATGCTGCCGTCGATCTGGGGCACGCCGTCGAACATCCACTGCGTGGCCAGCGGGTATGCCGCCTGGAACGAACCGGTGGACGCGCGCTGCGCCGAGGGCAGCACAATCACGGCGAGCCCAGCGGCGCCGGCGACCAGGCCGCCCCGGAGAAAGTTGCGGCGGCTGAAGTCAGTCGCCCGCAGCCTGAGCGGCCGCGCGACCATGTGCCAGACGAGGAACGGGATCACGCACAGGGCGGCGCCGACGTGAAAATCCATCGCGGTCAGGTAGCCGACGTCGGGATGACCTGCACTGTGCAGCCAACCAAACGCGATCGATATCGCGATGCCGATCGCCAGGACCACCGATGCCCAGCGCATCGCTCGTGCGCGGCGAAGGCCGCGGCGAGCGACCAACGATTTCCACGGCACCAGCAGCACGATGCCGGCGCCGGCGGCCGCGTGCAGCACCAGCACCGCGCGAGCCGGCTGACCCGACAGCTCGAACGCAAGCCAGCCGCTGCCAAAGGCCACGGCCAGAAATAGGACAAGGGCGACGTTGGTCACGCGACCCGAGGATCCGGCCATCACTCAGCCTTCTGCTCTCATGGCGGGCACGCCGGCGGGCGTGACCTCGAGGTCCGCCCACATGCCGCTTGCCTCATTTCCCCCGACCAGCGACGCGATCCGGAAGCTGCCGGGCCGGGATGGCGTGAACGCAAAGGTCGCCGATCGTCCCGGGTCGAGCCCACGAACCGGGTCGGGGGTCGACCATCCAGCCTCCATCGGCGCCAGGTCGCTGCGTCCGGCGACGACCGCACACGAATTGGGGACGGTGCCGTGGTTCTCGCACTGGATGGTCGCCTGCCAGCCCACCGGAATGCTGATCACCAGGGTGCCGTTGCGGTAGCCGTTGTAATTGAACTGATAGTCGCCCGCGGGATAGCCCGCGATCAGCGTGATGACGACCGCATGCGTCGCGGGATCCGAGTGGATGTACTTGTTCGGATCGGGCGGCGTGCCGGGACCGGTTCCAGTCAGGGGATCGCAAGCGGCGGTGCACAGCACCACCACGCCGGCGCAGGCAACCACCGCGGTCCGTAGGCCCATGTGAGGTTGCGAATATGATCCCACTGCAATGGGCGACCCCCGTTCCACGGCGCCGCAGCGCGTGCCCAGGCTTGTCCTTTGGTGGGAATCGCTGGAGACATGGCACCAGCTTCTGATGTCGTTTCCGATCCTCTCGGTGCTCATGCTGGTGATCAATATCGGCCCATTCAATCAACCACTGCTGCGCTCGATCTTCTATGGCCTGTTCGAAGGTGGCGTGCTGAGCGGTTTGCTCGCGGTGGCCACGGCGACCGAGCGCGGTCGACGGCGTTAACGATTCCATCCTGAGGAGGGCGGACATGGCGACCACTCTGACCTTGAAGCGGATCGTAGTCGGCGTGGACGGCTCCGACTCAGGCAAGAGCGCGCTCGAATTCGCGGCGCGACTCGCGAAGGCGATGCGCTCAGAGATCGTCGCCGTGCATGCATTCGACGCGCCCATCGCACTGCCCGACCCGTACGCCATACCGTTCTACCTCGACGACAAGTGGCGCGCGGGCCTCAAAAGTGAGTTCGAGAACAAATGGCTCCGGCTGCTCAAGACGGCTGGTGTCAAGTACCGCTCGCTCCTTGTCGATGGTCGCCCCGCCTCGGTGATCCTTGATATCGCCGACCGTGAGAAGGCCGACCTGGTCGTGGTCGGCAGGCGAGGGCGCGGCGAGGTCGCCGAGCTGCTGCTCGGCAGCGTGAGCCATGAGATCGCCCTTCACTCCAAGCGTCCGGTGGTGCTCGCGCCACTGAAGAAGGCGCGCTAGGCACTCATGTCGTCATCGATCCGGCTCGGCCGCCTGTTCGGAATCGACATCGGCGCCAACTGGAGCCTGGTCTTCGTCTTCGCCCTCATCGCATGGACGCTCGCCAACCAGGTGCTGCCGGTCGACGTGCCTGGACAGCCCGCTCTTGCGTACTGGGTCGCGGGCGCCGTCGGCGCCGTTGCGTTCTACGCATGCCTGCTGGCGCATGAGCTTGCGCACGCGCTCGTCGCCATACGAAACGGCGTCAAAGTCGCCGGCATCACGCTGTGGCTCTTTGGCGGCGTATCGAAGCTGGATGGCGAGCCCAAGAACGCAGGCGCGGAGGCCCTGATCGCAGGTGTCGGCCCGTTGACCAGCCTGGCCGTCGCCTTGATCACGTTCGTGCTGGCGCTGCTCCCGTTTCCCGCGCTCATCGGCGACCTTCTCGCCTGGCTCGCGTTGGTCAATGTCGCGCTTGCGCTGTTCAATCTGGTGCCCGCCTTCCCGCTGGATGGGGGCAGGCTGCTCGGTGCTTTCTTCTGGTGGCGGCAAGGAACGAGGCAGCGCGGAGTGCACAGTGCCGTGCGCATCGGCCGGGTCTTCGCCTACTTGATGATCGCGTTCGGCGTTTTCGAGCTCTTCACCGGCTCCGTCCTCAACGGCATCTGGATCGCATTCGTCGGCTGGTTCCTCCTTTCGGCCGGCAGCTCGGAGGAGGCCGGCACCGCCATCCGTGGACTTCTGCGATCGGTGCCGGTGTCGGCCGCGATGACCTCGCCCGTGGTCACCGTGCCGGATTGGGTGACGGTCGATCAGTTCATCGAGTCGGTGGCTCCGCAGCACCGGTTCACGACGTACCCGGTCCACGATCCCTCGGGCCAGCTGACCGGCATCGTGCGGCTTGGCGACCTGGTGAGGATGCCCGCCCAGGCCCGAGCACAGGAGCGTTTGAGGGACCGCGCCCGCCCGATCTCCGAGGTGCCGACGAGCCGGCCTGATGAGGATCTTGCCGCGCTCCTCCAGCGCATCGGCCCCGGCCTGGAGCAGCGCGTGCTCGTCTTCGACAAAGGCCAGCTCGTCGGCATCGTGTCGCCGGCTGACGTGGCGAGGGTGCTCGCGGTCAGGCAGACCCTCGGCACGAGACCCCAGCCGCCCGCAACCAGCGCATCGCCCGGGCCGGTGTGATCCGCATCCGCGCAGCGGTAATTGCGATCGCGGCTGCCATCATCGCGACGGCGGGCTGCTCGTCCGGGCCGTCGCCCACGTTCAGCCTCAGCAATGCGTCAGTCGACCAGGGCTACACATGTCCCGCCGGCGCCACCAACGCGCGATACGACGTGCACGGAACCATCCATGCCCAGAACAGCACCTCGAAAGCGGTGACCATCGCCGGCATCGACGCCACCATGACCCTCGCGGCGGTCAAGGGCGGATGGCTGCAGAAGATTGGCGACAGGTACGACGCGGGCAACGCCACCTTCACGCCTGACAGCGTGCGCGCCGGCGCCAGCACCACGATCAACGTGACGTTCTCCAGCGCGTGCACCGGCAGGGTCGCCAGCGGACCGGTGGCCTCGGCCGATTACAAGGTCACCTTCACGCTGTCCACGTCGGCCGGCAGATTCAAGATCGACAGCAAGGACCGGCACCAAATCATCACCGGCTGACCGGCGCGGCGGGCTGTGCGCGGGGGATTGAGGCCGCCGGCGCGTTTCCGATTGAGGGGGGGCCTCAGACTTTGTATTTCGCACGCGCTTGGAAAGTCATCGCCGGCTTCGTCATTGCGGGCATCGCCGGCCTGGCTTTTTACTTCCTGCCGCTGTTCCAGTCGGCGGCGACCGCCACCGTGAACAGCGGTCCGATCTCGGTCCCCGTACCGAATCCGCTCCCGACGACAACCCAGCCGTTCACGGTGCTTCTGCTCGGCTCCGACGATGACGCGAAGTTCCCGCAGGACCGCGTCAATACGCAGTCGATGATCCTCGTCCGCATCGACCCCACCACCAAGCAGGCGACCATGCTCTCGATCCCTCGTGACCTCTGGGTCCCAATTCCCGGCCAGGGCATGGGCAAGATCAGCACCGCGTATCAAACCGGGGGCGCGGAGGGGGCCATCGCCGCGGTCGAGAGCAACTTCAAGGTCCACATCGACGACTACGTGTGGATCGGCCTCGAAGGGCTGGTCAAGCTCGTCGATCACCTGGGCGGAGTCGACATGTTGGTCACCAATCCCGTCCTGGACGACTTCTATCCGGCGGACATCAACACCAACGACCCGTATGGGTACTACCGCATCGCCGTGCTGCCGGGCGCGGCGCACCTCGACGGCGTGCACGCGCTGCAGTACGTTCGCTCCCGCCACGGCGACCTACGCGGGGACTTTGCGCGGTCCGAACGCCAGCAGCAGCTGCTGATGGCGATCAAAACCAG
>VBHX01000004.1 GCA_005879945.1 Chloroflexota bacterium
AGAAAGAAGTCCAGGGGCCGGCCGGTACGCTCAGCGATCAGCCTTAATGTCTCGATCGAGGGCTTCGCCTTGCCGGTCTCGACGAAATAGATCGCAGTGCGGCTGACCACGCTGTTCGCGACCTGGGCGAGGCTCAGGCCTGATTCCATCCGCGCCTGCTTCACAGAGCCGGGCCTGATCTCAACGCCGTGGCGCCTGCCTCGGCGGCCGGAAGTTCGCATGGCTGCGCCCGGACGTGTTTCAGCTTGCGGCATTGCGCGCCAGCTTACATGCCACAGGTAACCTTGACAACGATGGATTAACGCCGCTAATGGCGTTTCAGGTCAGCAGCAGGGCGGGATGACGCCCGCGCTGGCCGCGGTCGCCAGGCTGAGCGCCATCGTCGCCGCCAGGATGGCGGCAAGCATTAGCTTCCTCAATTCAATCTCACCTCCTTTGCGGCGCGGACCAGCGCCGCTCCTGACTCGGAAATGCACGGCGGAGAGGGGATTCAGGCGATGCTCGTGTCGCGGTCTGGCTGCCGAGGCTGTCCGCCGGCAACGAGCGCTAAGCCGGCTGCGGCGGCAAATTCGGGTGGTACTGTCCTTCCGGACACGATGACGTGGCAGTTCTCGGACGGGATCTGGACGATGGCAGCTCCTTCACGTGGCGCGAGTTCCGTGCACCCCTTCCCGGATGTGCAGCGATACTGCCGCGCAATGTTAACTAAAGCCCAGCTTGAATTAACATTCGGGTCCCGATAGTGGCCTGGCAAACTTCCCCCGCCGACCTGCAAGCGCCGCGCCTGAACACCTTCCCGACGCCGGGTGGACCGGCGTCCGCATCGACCTCAGTCAGGTCGACCTGGCACGGAGCACTGACCCAGGAATGGAGGCGTTTTGCGATAGCTGCGTCACTGGCCTTTGTCGCCTCCGTTGCGTTCCTGATCTGGACCAAATACCGAATCGGCGGGGACAAGCCGACGATCGCGGTCGACGACATCGGCGAGGGCGTCGCCTCCGGGATCGCGGCGATCAGCCTCGCGTGGGCGGCAGCGCGGTCCTCCGGACGTCTGCGAATGGCCTGGATACTGCTGGCAGCGTCGGCGGCGAGCTGGACCATCGGCGAGGTCATCTGGTCCTGGTACGAGGTCTTCCAGGGTGTCTCAGTACCCTTCCCGTCGGCCGCGGATATCGGCTACCTGCTGGGGATTCCGCTCGCGATCGCGGGCGTTCTCTCCTTTCCGTCCTCACCAAGCCGGATCGCCACTCGTGGCGAGGCGGTGCTGGCAGGGGCCATCGTCGCCCTGTCGCTGCTGTTCGTCGCGTGGGCGCTGGGACTGAGGTCTGTCTACGACCAGTCCCAGCAGCCGGTGCCCGCGACGATGATCGGGCTGGCCTATCCGGTCGGCGACATCGTGATCATCACCGTGCTGATCATTGCCCTGCGGCGCACGAGCCCGGCCCAGGTCGGGCGGATGCTGTTGCTGATCGGCGGGCTGGCTTCCAACGCCGTCGCCGACAGCGCGTTCACCTACCTGACCGCCAACGGCACATACCAGGCGATCGGCAGCATCCTCGACGCCGGCTGGGTGATCGGATACCTGCTGATCGCGCTCGCTCCCCTCTGGCCCGCTCCCGTCACCGAAAAGACGGTCGAGGACGAGGGGCCGATCCAGCTATGGCAGATGGCGCTGCCATGGATGGCAGTGCTCGCCGCGGCGCTGGCGGCAATCAGCATCGCCCTGCGAAACCAGGTGATGGATCAGTTCGAGACCGTCCTCGCCGGCAGCATCGGCGTGCTGTTCGTCTGCAACCAGATACTGACCCACCGCGACTCCCTCGACCTGCTCCGCGCCAGCCACCGCGCCGAGACTCAGCTACAGGCGCGCACCACGCTGCTCAACCAGGTCATAGTCCAGGCGCCGCTGGGAATTGCCCGAGTGAGCTCCGACATGAAGATCATCGACGCCAATCCACGGTTGGGCTCGCTGCTCCAAACGAAGACCTCGGAAATCATCGGCCAACCGGTCGGCAAGTTCCTGCCCGCCGACGAGGTGGAGCGTGTGATCCAGGCCTTTCACCCCCTGTGGACCGGAGCCGCCGACACGGTCGAGTCGGACAGCCACGCCGTGCGCGCGGATGGGAGCAACGTCTGGCTGCACTGGAGCGCGACCTCGATCAAGAAGCAGGGCGACGCGCCCGACTTCTTCCTCGCCATGTTCGAGGACGCGACCGCCCAGCACACAGCCCAGGAAGCCGCCATGGCGAACCTCGCCGGGCTCGAGCGGCTCAGCCAGCTCAAGAGCGAGTTCGTGTCGCTGGTCAGCCACGAATTCCGCACGGCGCTGGTCGGCATCCAGGGCTTCAGCGAGATGATCCGCGACCAGGACCTCGCCCCGGGCGAGGCGAAAGCGTTCGCGGGCGACATCAACAACGACGCCCTGCGCTTGAACCGGATGATCACCGAGATGCTCGACCTCGACCGCATCGAGGCCGGAAGGCTGACCCTCAACATCGTGGCGCTGGACCTCAACTCACTCCTCGAGGACGCATCGGTCCGGGCGCGGGCGTCGAGCGCGAAGCACACGATCGTCACCCGCCTCGACCCAGCTCTTCCCGCCGTGAAGGGCGACTCCGACCGGCTGTTCCAGGTCGTCTCGAACCTGCTCAGCAACGCGGTCAAATATTCGCCGGGTGGAGGCGAGATCGCGGTGACGAGCCACGCGCAGGACGGGCTGGTTCAGGTGGACATTCGCGACCACGGCATGGGGATCCCGCCGGAGTTCGTGAAGAAGCTGTTCGGCCGCTACGAGCGGTTCGAGGACAAGAACAAGGCCAAGATCATCGGCACCGGGCTGGGCCTGGCGATCACACGCCAGATCGTCGAGATGCACGGCGGGAAGATCTGGGTCGACAGCACCGTCGGTTCCGGATCGGAGTTCCACTTCACCGTTCCGGTGCAGACACCAGGTGTCACCTAGCGGCGTGGCCGGCCGGATCCTCATTGTCGACGACGAGCCGGCCAATATCCTCCTTCTGGAGACGATCCTCGCGGACACCGCCAGCGAGATTCGCAGCCTCCAGGATTCTCGGCAGGTCGAGCAGGTCTTCACGGAGTTCGAGCCCGACATCCTCCTTCTCGACCTGCACATGCCGGACCCGGATGGGCTGGAGGTGCTGCGCCGGCTCAGGAGCGTGCGCAACAGCCTTGGCTTCCTGCCCGTGATCGTGCTCACCGGCGACACCGGCAAGGTGGCGCGCAACAGCGCCCTGATCCTGGGTGCGGATGATTTTCTGACCAAGCCGCTCGATCGCGAGGAGGTCGTGCTCCGGGTGCGCAACCTTTTGCGAACGCGCCAGCTATACGAGGAGCTCGCGACAGCGAACGCCCAGAGGGAGCAGCGTCGCGACCGGCTGACTAAGTAAAGACCGCCCGGGCTATCCTGCCCCACAACAGCCAGATCACGGCGACGGGCAGCGCTACGTCCACGAGCAGCGCGACTGGGCCGCGATTGGCACCTAGCGGCGGCAGCAGCGTGAGGGCTGCACCGAGCAGGCAGATGACCTCGATCACCAGTGCGGCACGCCGCGCCCACCGGCGCCGCCACAGCACGCCAATTCCCATCAGGCAAACGAAGAGCGCCAGCAGAAGCGTCGCCAGCCCCAGGCCGATCATGTGAACCTCGCCGGCGAGCGCGAATGGAAGCGCCGACAGCCCGGCCACCATCCACAAGATCGCTTGGAGAAGCAGCAGGACGAACACTGCTTCGGGTCCGCTCGTCGTCGGCTCCGGGTTCATCACGTCCGGTCCAGCGCCGCCACCACCGTTGGATCGATGTCCACGGCGAATGGGCCGCCCTGCGGGTTGTCGACGACCCACACATGCAGCATGGGCGACGCGCTGATGTCGATCGCCCCGATCGGACAGGTCGCGAACGGCGTCATGAGGCTGAACTCAAAGCCGATCGGCGTGAAGCAGATGTTTTCGTGCTGGTGCCAAGCGGTGATGGGGCCCCCCGGGTCGGGACCGAACTCGTTGATGTTCTTCATCTGGAACATGGCGCCCAAAAGCACGGGACCGTGGTGCGTGTTTGCGTAGACGAGGCCCTGCGGGCGGTTCGGGTCCATGACGTAGCCCGCGTCCACGTATCC
>VBHX01000098.1 GCA_005879945.1 Chloroflexota bacterium
TCCTTGTCATCACGTACGCAATGTTGGTCAGCGTCATGCCGCGAACCGGCGGCGACTACGCATGGCAGAGCCGTGTGCTCGGCGGCGGGCTGGGCTTCGTGCTCTCGATCACTGGATGGTGGTTCACCCTATTTCTCTGGGCGCCGATCTACGCCAACATCCTCAACGTCCAGTTCTTTCTTCCGCTCGCGTACACGCTCGGTTGGAGCAGCGTCGCCACGTTCTTCACGAGTCAGACGGGCCTTTTTGTCAGCTGCCTGATAGTCCTGGCGTTCGTCAGCGTCATCGTGACTCTCGGCATGGAGACCTACGCAAGGATTCAGAAGGTCTGTTTCTGGATCGGGCTTGTCGGCCTGGTCGTCGTCTGCGGCCTGCTGCTGTTCGCCAGCAACCAGGACTTCCAGGCGGCTTTCAACCGTGAGGCGACCGCCCTGTTCGGCGCCAAGGACGGTGCCTACCAGGCGACCATGGACGCCGGCACCAAGGCCGGCTACGCACCTCACGACTTCAGCTTCTTCTCGTTCGGCCCCGTGTTCCTGCTGATGCCGTGGTTGGCGTTTTATCTGCTGTGGCCCAACTGGGGCGCCACCCTCTACGGAGAGGTACGTGGAGCCAAGGACATTCGCAAGCCGTTCTGGAGCATGTTCTGGGGTCTGTGGGTGACCATCGGCCTCGTCGCCCTTGTTCTGATCCTGGTCGTAAAGACCATGGGCTGGCAGTTCTACAACGCAGCCAATGCAGCGTTCTACGCCGGCACCGCACCGGTGGGGACGTGGCCCTACCCGGTCATGTTCGCGGGCTGGCTGGTCAACAACCACCTGTTCCAAGCGTTGTTGATCCTTGTCATGGGGCTGTGGTTCTTCGGCTGGGCAGGAACGCTCTTCCTGTCTTCGACGCGCGTCATCTTCGCCGCCGCGTTCGATCGCGTGCTGCCGGCATGGGCGGCCAACATCTCGGCGAAGCGGCGCGTTCCCTACGGTTCATTGATATTGATGATCGTCCCGTCAATCGTGATCAGCGCGATCTATTCGTACGTGCCGAAATTCCAGAGCGTGTTCATTGACGCCACAGCGGTTCTCGCGCTGACGTTCCTGGGCACCGTGGTCGCCGCGATCATCCTGCCCTGGCGCCGGAAGGACCTGTACGACGCCTCGCCCGTCGCTCGCTACAAAGTCGCGGGCGTCCCGACGATCACCGTCGTCGCCGTGATCACGGCGCTTTTCCTGCTGTTCATGCTCTACGAGTGGTCGTTCAACAGCGCCAACCTGTACGGGACGGCGTTCCAGTCGACGCCGAACTCCGTTTACTACTTCCTGGCGACATACATCGTGGCGGTCGTCATCTACGTCGGCGCCCGGATCTACCGGAGCCGGCAGGGCATCGACCTCTCGCGTATCCACCACGAAATTCCGGTTGAATAGCAGTTCCACGGCCGCCGGGGTCACTCCCGGCGGCCTCGTTTCCTGACCAATGCTCGAATACACCCTTCGCACCTACCAGAGCCCGACCCGTCTCGTGCAGCGCCTTGGCGCCATCCGCGAGCTCGGGACTGAGGCCGGCTTGCTGGGAATCCGGCGGCCACTGCTCGTCACCGACCCGGGCGTGAAGGCCGCCGGTCTGCTCGACACCGCGCTCGAGGTCCTGCGCGGCGCGGACTGCGAGCCGGTCGTCTTCGATCGCGTCCGCGCCAACCCGGGCGTGGAGCTCGTCGACGCCGGCGCCGCCGAGTATCGGGCGCAGGGCTGCGACGGCCTCGTGGCGATCGGGGGCGGCAGCTCGATTGACACCGCCAAGGGCATCGGCGTCGTGGCCGCCCACGACGGCAGCATCATCGAGTACGAGTGGGGCCACAGCCCGATCAGCAATCGCATCCCGCCGCTGATCGCCGTGCCCACCACCGCCGGCACCGGCAGCGAGGTCACGCTCTGGGCGGTCATCACGGACCCGAAGCGGAAGATCAAGTTCAACGTCGGCGGCACGCCCAACGTCGCGTCCTGGGTCGCGGTGATCGACCCCGAGCTAACCATCAAGCTTCCCGCTCCGGTCACAGCAGGCACCGGCATGGACGCGCTCGCGCACGCGGTCGAGTGCTACACGATGACCTACCACCAGCCGTTCACCGACGCGGTCGCATTGCTCGCCATGGAGTACGTGGCCCGCTACCTCCGGGTCGCGTTCTCGCAGGCGGCCAACGTCGAGGCGCGATATCACATGAGCGCGGCGGCGATGCTGGCGGGACTCGCCTACGGCACCGACTCCGCGGGGGCGGCGCATGCGATGAGCCAGACCGCCGGTGGGGTGCACGATGCTCCGCACGGAGCGCTTACTGCCCGCCTCCTCGGTCCGGTAATGGAGTACAACCACGCCGGCGAGCCGGTGCGCTTCGCCCGCATGGCCGCCGCGTTCGGGCTCGACGTTCGCGGCGTGTCGATGTGGCGCGCGGCGGAGATGGCTGTCGAGTACGTGCACCAGCTGACCGTCGACGTCGAGATCCCGAGCCTTGAAGAGCTTGGCTTCGGCAAGGACGAGATCCCGATGCTCGCCGACAAAGCCGCCGCCGACCCGCAGAGCATCGGCAACCCGAGAGATGTCGACGCCGCCGCATACCGCGGTATCTACGCCCGCGCTTTCGAGCTCGGATCGAACCACAAACCGACGATGGAGAAAACCAGATGACTGTCGACGTGGCCAGTTCGGTGAAGAAGATGTTCGTCGACGGCCAGTGGGTCGACTCCGAAAGCGGCAAGCTTTTCGATGCCGTCAGTCCCGCGACCGGAGAGACGATCGCCCGGGTCCAGAAGGGAACTCGGGCCGACGCAAAGAAGGCCATCGAGGCCGCCCACCGCGCACGAAAGCCGATGGCCTCGTTGAAGGGTTTCGAGCGCTCGAAGCGACTGCATCGCATCGCCGAGGCGATCGAGCGCCGGCGCGCAGAGCTCGGCCGCATTCTCACCCTGGACCAGGGCAAGCCGCTCGTCGCCGAGGCTCTGGTCGAGGTCGACGAGGCCGCCGAATATTTCCGCATCGCGGCGGAGGATCTGAAACGGCTCGAGGGCCGCGTCCTCCCGTCCGCGAGCCCGAGAAAGCTGGTGCTAGCTCGCCACTACCCGCGCGGTGTGTACGGGATCATCACGCCGTGGAACTGGCCGCTGACGATGGCCGCCGAGCTGATCGCCCCAGCCCTGGCGGCCGGCAACACGGTGGTGTGGACGCCGGCGTCCTCGACGAGCGTGATCTCCGTCGCGCTGATGGAGTGCATGGCCGAGGCTGACTTTCCGCCCGGAGCACTGAACCTGGTCACCGGGCCGGGCGCCGAGGTCGGCGACGAGGTCGCCGGGCACGAGCTCGTGGATGGGGTCGGGTTTGTCGGCTCGACCGAAACGGGTTCGTCGGTTGCCCGCCGAGCCGCAGGCAAGCACGTGATGCTCGAGCTTGGCGGCAACGGGCCCATCGTGGTCTTCGCCGACGCCGACATCGGTAAGGCGGTCGAGGGCGCGATCGTCGGCTGCTACCTGTGCGCCGGCCAGAGCTGCACCGCGGGCGAGCGGATCCTGGTGCAGGACTCAGCGCATGACGAGTTCGTGGAGCGGCTCGAGGCCGCGGCACGCCAGCTCCGGCTTGGTGATCCATTTGCTCCCGAGACCACGCTCGGACCGCTGAACAACGAGGGCGTGGCGACCAAGATGGACGAGCACGTCGCCGACGCCATCGAGCACGGCGCGCGCCTGCTGATGGGCGGGAAGCGCGCCGACGGATTCCCGACGCGCCTCTACTACCCGGCGACGATCCTGGACGGCGTCGAACCGAAAATGCGTGTCAGTCTGGAGGAAACGTTCGGCCCGATCGCACCCGTGATCAAGTTCAGCGACGAAGCCCAGGCCCTCGCGCTCGCCAACGACTCGCCTTACGGGCTGCTTGGCGCGGTCTACACGAAGGATCTCTCACGCGCGCTGCGGTTCGCGGACGGGCTCGACACCGGGTGGGTGAATATCAACGAGTCGTCCAACTACTGGGAAGCACACCTGCCGTTCGGCGGGCGGGCGGGTAAGCGCAGCGGCATCGGCCGCGTCGGCGGCCGCTTCGCCCTCGAGCAGATGACCGACCTCAAGACGATCGTGATCGAGGTCGAGGACGCGTGACGAACGGACCCCTCGAGGACCCCATCGACGAAGCGGGGCGGATCGCCGTCGCCGCAAAGGCCGCGGGGGTCAAGGCCAAGCTGCTTGGCGGCGCCGGCATCCACCTCAGCTCACCCAGCGCTCGCAAGCCGCCGCTGAAACGAAAGTACGGCGACCTCGACTACGCGATTCGCAAGAAGGACCGCCAGGCCGTGCAAACGCTGTTTCCCTCGCTCGGGTACGAGGCCAACGAGCGCTTCAACCTCATGCAAGGCGACAGGCGGCTGTACTTCTATGACAGCGAGCACAGCCGTCAGATCGACATTTTCATCGACATCATCCAGATGTCGCATGTCATCGACCTGCGCGGACGGCTGGAAGGCGAAGGTCCGTGCGCGAGCCCATCCGACCTGCTGCTCAGCAAGCTCCAGATCTATGAGGTCAATCGCAAGGACCTCATAGATCTGACCGCGCTGCTGCTCGATCACCCCATCGCCACGCACGACGATGCCGACTGCGTCGACTGTTCGTATGTCGCGAAGATCACGGCTGACGACTGGCGCCTGTACCGAGCGCTGCAGGTGAACATCGGCAAGCTTCGCGAGACGCTCGACGAGCTCGATGTCGATCGCGACTTGGTGCGCTCGCGGCTCGACGAGCTGTGGGCCGCCATCGAGGCAAAGCCGAAGCCCTTGAAGTGGAAGCTGCGCGCGCAGGTCGGCGACCGCGTGCGCTGGTACGAGCTGCCCGAGGAGGTCCGCTCTCCCTATCAACCCGACTAGGAGGGGTAGAGTGCCCAACACCGTAAGTTCCTCGCATCTTCGACGGCCTAGACGGCCGGGCGGCCGCTGGCCGCTGATGCCTGCGTCAGGGGGCCCGGCGGATCGTCGCTGCCCCCGCGACCACGACGCGGGGACCCCAGCAGGAAGTGCCCTCCTCCTCCTGCCACCCCTTCCTTGGCACCGGCCGTCGATGCCGCGAATATGCGTCGGACCTCCGGCGCCGGGCACTCGACAGTGAGCGACCCGCCCACCCACGCCCGCGCGGTTGTCATCGGCTGCGGGATCGTCGGCAACAGCGTTGCCTACCACCTGTGCCGCCTGGGCTGGCGGGACGTCGTTCTCCTCGACAAGGGCCCGCTGCCGAATCCGGGCGGATCCACCGGCCACGCCTCCAACTTCATCTACCTCGTCGACCATTCGAAGGAGATGACCGCTCTCACTGTGGACAGCGTGGACCAGTACAGGGAGATGGGCGTCTTCACGCAATCGGGCGGCATCGAGGTGGCGCGGACCAAGGAGCGGATGCAAGAGCTCACGCGACGGATGTCATCGGCCGCTTCGTGGGGCATCGAGCCGGTCTCGCTCATCAGCCCGGCCGAGGTCAAAGAGCTCGTTCCGTTCATCGACGAGTCGATCATCCGCGGCGGCTTCTACACGCCCGGGGTCGGAGTCGTCGACTCGCTGCGCGCGGGCACGATCATGCGCGAGCGCGCGCAGGCATCGGGCGCGCTGCAGGTGATCGCGAACACCGAGGTGATCGCGATCGACGTCGAGCACGGACGCGTTCGATGCGTGCGTACGACCGCCGGCGAGATCGCTGCCGAGACTGTCGTGATCTCGTGCGGCGTATGGAGCCCGCGCGTCGCGCGCATGGCCGGCGCGCACATCCCTCTCACGCCCGCGGTGCACCAGATGATCGACGTCGGTCCCGTCCCGCGCTTCGCGGGCGCCAAGGGTGACATCGAGGTCCCGATCGTGCGCGACATGGACACCAACATGTACGAGCGCCAGGCCGGCGGCGACCTCGAGATCGGCTCCTACGCGCACCGCCCGATCCTCTACGACCCGGAGGACATCCCGCCCATCGAGCGCGCGGCGCTCTCGCCGACCGAGTTCCCCTTCACACAGCCCGACTTCGAGGTCCAGATGCAGCACGCGCTCGAACTGATGCCGGAGATCGTGGGCGACGAGAAGGTGGGCGTGAAATACGCGATCAACGGCATCCTGTCGCTGACCCCGGACGGAATGCCTGTCCTGGGCGAGTCGCCCGACGTGCGCGGACTCTGGTCGGCCGCTGCCGTGTGGGTCAAGGAGGGACCCGGTACAGGCAAGGCGCTCGCCGAGTGGATGGTCCACGGCGAATCCGAGATCGACCTCCACTCATCCGACATCGCCCGTTTCCACGAACATCAAAAGACGCGCGCTCACGTGCGCGCCAGGGCGGCCGAGGGATTCAACAAGACCTACGGGATCGTCCACCCGAGCGAGCAATGGGCGTCTAACCGCAACGTGCGCCTGGCCCCCTTCCACGAGCGGGAGCGCCTGCTCGAGGCGATGTTCTTCGAGGCCGCCGGCTGGGAGCGCCCCATGTGGTACGAGTCGAACTCGCGACTGCTCGAAGAGTTCGGCGATCGCATCACGCGGCGAACGTCCGAATGGGAGTCGCGATGGTGGTCGCCGATCATCAACGCCGAGCACCTCGCCATGCGCGAGCGCGCGGGCCTCTTCGACCTCTCGGCCTTCACGATTTTCGACATCATCGGCCCGGGTGCGCTCGAGTCCGTGCAAAAGGTGACCCTGCGCCAGATGGAAGTGCCGGTCGGCCGCAACGTCTACACGCCTGTGCTCAGCCCCAACGGCGGCTTCAAGTCGGACCTCACGGTCATGCGACTGGGCGACGACCACTTCCGCGTGGTCACAGGTGGCGCGGCCGGGATGTCGGACAAGAAGTGGTTTGCGGATCACCTGGCCGCCGACGGAACGGCGCAGCTGTTCGACCTGACCTCGGCGATGACGACCGTGGGCCTGTGGGGCCCACGCGCTCGAGAGATCCTCGCATCGACAACGGGCGACGACGTCACGAACGACGGCTTCAAGTTCGGTTCGTGCCGGACGATCGACGTCGGCACGGTGCGGGTCCTGGCCTCGCGGATCTCGTACGTGGGCGACCTCGGCTGGGAGCTCTACGTCCCGATCGAGCAGGGCATGCGGCTGTGGGACATGCTGTGGGAGGCCGGGCGGCCCTTCGGCCTGGCGGCGTGCGGCATCGGGGTCTATGGCACCACCGGACGTCTCGAGAAGTGCTACCGCGCCCACGGCAACGAGCTCGAGACCGAATACAACGTGGTCGAGGCGGGCATGCAGGCGCCACGAGTGAAAAGCGAGGACTTTGTGGGCAAGGAGGCGCACCTGCGTCACCGCGACGAGGAGCCGGCCGCCGTCTTGTGCACGCTCACCGTCGACGACCACACATCGAAAAGCGGCGAGAAGCGCTACATGCTCGGGCGCGAGCCCATCCTCACACGCGACGGCAAGCCGGTCGCCGACCGCCGCGGCCGCCATTCATACGTGACCAGCGCGGGCGCAGGTCCGTCGGTGGGCAAGCACATCCTGATGGCATACCTGCCGCCCGAGCAGGCGGTGCTTGGCGAGCGGCTCGCCGTGCAGTACATGGGCGAGCGCTACCCGGTGACGGTTGCCGTCGTCGGCTCGACCCCGCTCTTCGATCCCGAGAACGCGCGCGTCCGCTCATGAGGGTCCTGGTCTGCGTGAAGCGCGTGCCGTTCACCGGCGGCAAGATGGTGCTCGCCGCCGACTCGATGGCGCTCGAGACCAAGCACCTCGGCTTCACGATCAGCCCGCACGAGGAGTGCGGAGTCGAGGAGGCGGTTCGCCTGATCGAAGCCAACGGCGGCGAGTCGGTGGTCCTGACCCTCGGTCCCGCCGAGGCGGTCGAGCAGCTGCGCGACGCGATGGCGCTCGGGATCGACCGCGCGATCCATCTCCGGACGGATGGAAGCGAATGGGATCCCGACGCGACGGCGGCCGTCATCGTCGACGCGATTCGTACCGATGAGTCCGCGACCGGTCTCTTCGACCTCATCGTCTTCGGCAGCGAGTCCGCGGATTCGGGCGGCTACCAGGTCGGGCTGAGGGTGGCCCACGCGCTTGGCCGCCCTGCTGTGACCGGGCTGAAGGGAGTCAAGCCTGAGGGTGGCTCGGTGCGCTGCGAGCAGGAGGTGGAGGGCGGGCGCGACGTGTACGTGGTGCCGATGCCGGCCGTGGTCACAGTCAAAGAGGGCTTGAACCTGCCGCGTTACCCGTCCGTGCCGGGGCGGATGCGCGCCGGCCGCAAGCCGGTCGCCACGTCGGCGCCCGCTCGACCCGCCGCGCGGCTGGAGCTCGTGCGCCTGGTAGTTCCGCCTGGGCAGGGTCGGCGCGCCGAGGTCCTGGGCAGCGGAGCCGCCGCGGCGCCCGCGGTCGTCGACATGCTGCGCAAGATCGGGGTCGTCTAGAGAGTGGTCCTCGTCCTGATGGACCAGAGCAAGGCCTCGATGGAAACGCTGACGCTTGCGCGCAGGTTCGGCGGCCCAGTGCATTCCGTTCGGATTGATGCCATCGAGCCGTTTGCGCCCGACGCCGTCGCGGCGATCCTGGCCCTCGTCGCAGACAACTTGAACGCGTCGGCTGTTTTCGCCGCGGGCACCGATCGCGGCAATGACGTGATGGCGAGGCTGGCGGCCCGGACCGGCCAGCCGTTTGCCGCAAACTGCGTCGACGCGGAGCCTGGGAGCCCGGTTTCTGTGACCCGGTTTAGATGGGGAGGCAGCCTGCTGGAGTCCGCTCTCCTGCACAGCCCTCGGCCTTTGATCACGGTCGCGCCGAACACGTTCAGCGCCGAGGCCGAGCCGGCGCCGATCGAGGTCGACGTGAAACCGTTCGTCGCCCAACTGGATGAAACGGATCTCGTGGTGCGCGTCTCTGACCACATCGACACTGCCGGGGGCAGGGTGTCGCTGGCGGAGGCGAAGGTCGTCGTCAGCGGCGGCCGTGGAGTCGGCTCCAAAGAGGGATTCGCGATCATCGAGGAGCTCGCCGGCCTGCTCGGCGCCGCGGTCGGCTGCTCGCGGGTCGTGACCAGCGCAGGCTGGCGGCCCCACACCGACCAGGTCGGTCAGACCGGTACAAAGATCGCCCCCGATCTGTACATCGCCTGCGGCATATCGGGCGCGACCCAGCACATGGCCGGCTGCAAAGCGGCCAAACGCATCCTGGCAATCAATTCCGACGCCGAAGCGCCGATCATGCTCAACGCCGACTACGCAGTGGTCGGCGACCTTAGAGAAATAGTCCCCGCCATCTCAGCCGAGCTGCGCAAGAGCCGGTGAACCTGGTGGCCGCGGCGATCCTCGCCCTCGTGCTGGCGGTCGCGATCGCCCTGTTCGCGCGACGCGCGCTGCTTCTCTATCGACTCATCCGGATGGGAAAGCCGGTAAAGCGTTTCGACGACCTGCCAGCTCGGGCCCAGGCCGAGGCGGTGGTCGTGATGGGGCAGAGCAAGCTGCTGCAACGACTCCTCCCAGGCGTCATGCACGCGGCCATCTTCTGGGGCTTCATCGTGCTGTTCCCGACCATCTTCATCGCAATGATCGGCGTGGTCGACCAGCACGCCACTCTTCCATGGCTCGGCCGCCAGGGATGGTACGCGCTCCTCGTCGACAGCTTCGCGTTCCTTGTGCTTGCGGGCGTGATCACGGCATTCGTAATCCGCAAAGTCCAGCGGCCGCGACGGTTCGCCGGCAGCCACGTCCTCGAGGCGGACGTGATCCTGCTCCTTATCGGCGGCATCGTCGTGTCGCTGTTCCTCTGGCATGGAAGCCAGATCGCGCTCGGCCTCAACGAGTTTCCTGCCGCGTGGGCGCCGATATCGAGCCTAATGGCTCAGGCGCTGCCGCAGCGGTGGGCTCCCTACATAGAGCGCGGCGCCGTGTGGGCGCACGTGCTGATCATCCTCGGCTTCCTCGTCTACCTCCCGTATTCGAAGCACCTGCACATCTTTCTGGCCGCGGTCAACGTGTTCTTCGGGCGCACAAGCGCCCGAGGGAGACTGGAGCCGATCAACCTCGAGGCGCCGGATGACGAGGTGCGCTATGGCGCCGCCACCGCCAAAGACCTCACTTGGAAGCAGATGGTCGACACCATGTCGTGCACTGAATGCGGCCGCTGCCAGGACGTGTGTCCCGCCTTCAACACCGGCAAGGAGCTCTCGCCGAAGCTGCTGATCATGGCGGTGCGCGATCAGCTCTTAAGCGGGGCCTCCACGCCCATCGTGCCGAACGCTGTCAGTGACAACGTCGTGTGGGACTGCGTCACGTGCGGCGCGTGCCAGCAGGAATGCCCGGTCGGCATCGAGCACATCGACCACATCATCGATTTGCGCCGCAACCTGGTCATGGTCGAGTCGCGCTTTCCGGCTGAGGCAGCGCCGGTGCTGCGAGACATCGACCGCGCATCCAACCCCTGGGGCAAGCCCCAGGCGGACCGCGCGCACTGGGCAGAAGGGCTCGGCGTCCACATCCTCCAGCCCGGGGAGGAGCCGCCGGACGTGCTGTTCTGGGTCGGCTGCGCCCCCGCGTACGACGAGCGCGCCCGCAAGGCCGCGATCTCGACGGCGAAGCTGATGAAGGCCGCTCGGGTCGACTTCGCCATCCTCGGGCCGCGGGAATCGTGCACAGGCGACCCCGCACGGCGGATGGGGGATGAGTACACGTTCCAGCAGCAGGCGAAGCAGAACGTCGGGACGCTCAACGAAGCCCGTGTCAGGAAGATCGTGACCACGTGCCCGCACTGCATGAACACCCTGTCCAACGAGTACCCAGACTTCGGGGGCAACTACGAGGTCGTGCACCACACGACGTTCCTGGCGGAGCTGATGCGCGAAGGGCGCATCAAGACCCTGGCGGCGGACAGGGCGATCACCTACCACGACTCGTGCTACCTGGCGCGGCACAACGACGTCATCGCTGAGCCGCGCGAGCTGGTGGCCGCGGCAGGGCGGCCGGTGGAGATGGCTCGCAGCGGGAAGCAGACGTTTTGCTGTGGCGCGGGTGGCGCGAGGATGTGGATGGAGGAGAGCCGCGGCCGGCCGATCAACCAGGAGCGTGTCAAGGAGGCCGCCGCGACCGGCGCGCAGACGCTGGCGGTGGCGTGTCCCTTCTGCACAGTGATGCTCGACGACGGCGTGCGCGAAACCGGAGCCAAGCTCCAGGTGATCGACCTCGCGACCCTGCTGTCAGAGGCGGTCGAGCGCCGCAAGGCCTGGGACTCTGCCAACACGAGGGTGGATGGATAGGGTCGAGCCCGCCGGCGCGGTGGTCATCGGCGGCGGCATCACGGGCTGCAGCGTCGCGTATCACCTCGCCAAGGCTGGAGTGCGCGACGTCCACCTCATCGAGAAGGGCGAGCTGACGAGCGGGTCCACATGCCACGCCGCCGGACTGGTGACGCAGTTCAACCCGTCGCCGACGATGATGCGATTCCGCCGTTACAGCATCGAGCTGTACCGCGAGGTCGGCGTCTTCGAGACGGTGGGCAGCCTGCGCTTCGCATCGAGCAGGGAGCAGATGATGGAGCTGCAGCGGACCGCCAGCCGCGCGCGAGGGATCGGCCTCGACGTCGAGCTCGTCTCGGCGGCCGAGGCCGCGAAGCTCATGCCGGCGATCAGCACCGAATCGCTTTACGGCGCAGTCTGGATGCCCGGCGATGGCGCCCTCGACCCGCACACCGCCACGCACGCGCTGGCGCGCGCGGCACGCGCGCTGGGCGCGCAGGTGACGACCGGCGTTCGGGTGACCGGCATCGAGCTTTCGAGCAGCGGCTCGATCCGGGCCGTCATCACCGAATCGGGCAGGATCGAGACCGAGGCGGTGGTCGTGGCCGGAGGGATCTGGGCGCCACAGATCGCGGCGATGGCGGGCGCGCAAATCACATCGACGCCGGTCGACCACCAGCACGCTGCCTTGAGGGCGGTTCCCGGCCATGAGCTGCCCGCCGGCATGCCGTGCTTTCGCGATCCCGACAACCTGGTCTACGGGAAGTCAGAGGCTGAGGGTGTGATCCTGGGCGGCTATGAGCCTGACCCGGTCGCGCGCTGGATCGATGGCGTGCCCTGGGATCACTCGGGAACCTCGGTGCCCCCCGACCAGGCGCGATTCGAGCCGCTGCTGCGCGGTGCGGCTCGCCGCTTTCCGTTTCTCGGTGAGGCCGGGATCGTCAAGCTCGTCTGCCATCCGGACGCGATGACCCCGGACTCCAACCCGCTTCTCGGCCCCGTACCGGGCGTGCGCGGGCTTTACCTTGCCGCCGGCCTATCCCTGAACGGGTTCGGAGGCGCAGGCGGGATCGGGCGCGCATTGGCCGAGTGGATGACCAGTGGCGAAACCGAGCTCGACCTCCATCCATACCGCTGCTGGCGCTTCGGTCCGGTTCATCGCGACCACCGCTATGCCGCCGAGCTCGCGCGCGAGGCGTATCGGTACTACTACTTTCTGCGCTACCCCTATGACTCCGACGAGTGGGGCCGTCCGCGCCGGACCAGCGCGCTTCACACGCGCATGCAGGACCTCGGCGCGGTCTTCGGGACCAAGCATGGCTGGGAGCGGGTCGACTACTACGAACCGGGGCGGCCATGGCGTCGCGCCGGTGCTGACCAGCGGCGCTTCGGATGGACCCGCCCTCCCTACTTCGACGAGGTGGCGGAGGAGCACAAGGCTTTCCGCGAGCGTGCCGGCATCATCGACATGAGCTCGTTCGGAAAGATCGAGGTCACGGGCCGAGGCGCGCTGCCGCTGCTGGAGCGTGTATCCGGCAACCTGATCGACAGGCCGATCGACAGCATCGTCTACACGCAATTCCTGGAGCAGAACGGCGGCATCGCCGCGGACGTCACCGTCACGCGACTGGGCGCCGACCACTTCCGGGTCGTCACCGGCGCGGGCTACGTCAACAGCGACATGGGCTGGCTGCGGCTGCAGGTTCGCGATGGCGACCCGCCCGTCGAGCTGCGCGAGTCGACGGAGGACCTTTCGGTCGTCGGGCTCTGGGGGCCAGGCGCCCGAGAAATCCTCGGGCGCGTGACGCGCGACGACGTCTCGGATGAGACCTTCCCTTTCATGCAGGCGCGGAGGATCGACGTCGGAGGCGCGCCCGCACTGGCGCAGCGGGTCACGTACGTGGGCGAGCACGGCTGGGAGCTTTACCTCGAACCGGGCTGGGCAGGCCAGGTGTGGGACCGATTGATGAATGCGGGGCGCGAGACCGGTATCAGGCCCGGCGGGTACCGTGCGCTCGATTCTCTCCGCATGGAGAAGGGCTACCGCTACTACGGCACGGACCTCACCCTGCTCGACAACCCGCTCGAGGCCGGGCTGGGCTTCTGCGTCCATTTCGACAAGCCAGAGTTCAACGGCCGCGAGTGGCTGCTGGCCGCGCGCGAGCGCGGTATCGCGCGACGCCTGCGCACATTGGAGGTGGGCGGCGAGACCTATCTACCTATATATGGGGGCGAGGCCGTCTACCGGGACGGCGCCGTGATCGGCCGCCTGCGCAGCTGCGGATACGGTTTCACGGTCCGGCGCAACCTGGCCTACTGCTACCTGCCGATCGACCTGAAGCCAGGGGGAACCCTCGAGGTCGAGGTTTTCGGAAGCCGAGTTCCGGCCACGGTCACAACGGATGCCGTCCTCCATCGCGATCATGTCAAGGGCTGACGAAGCCGTCTCGCGGGTCTCGCTCTGGAGGGGCGAGAACGTAAAGGTGTCGCCGCTCTCGGGCGGCCTCACGAACGAGAACTACCTGGTCGAGGCGAACGGCGCCCGGTACGTGGTCCGGATTCCAGGGCAGTCGACCGAGCTGCTTTCGATCGACCGGGCCAACGAGGTGCACAACACCCGGGCGGCCGCGGTGACCGGAATCGGACCGGCGGTGCTCGAGGTCATCCCCGAGCGGGACGTGATGGTGCTGGAGTTCATCGATGGACCCACCATGACAGCCCAGACGCTGCAATCGGCAGCCATGGCGAAGCGCATGGCGGCATCATTTCGCCGCCTTCATGGCGCCACGCGTTTTCTGCAGGACTTCAACATGTTCCGGCTCATCGAGTACTACCTGACCATCGTCGAAGCGCACGACTTCAGAATCCCCGCCGACTACCGCGACCAGCTGCCGATGGTCGCCGAGATCGAGAGCGCGGTCGCCGTGGGCGCGCGGCCATCCGTGCCGTGCCACAACGACCTCCTCTGCGAGAACTTCATCGACGACGGGTCGGCACTCCGCATCGTCGACTACGAGCTCAGCGGCAACAACGACCCCTGCTTCGACCTCGGCAACACGGCGCAGGAAGCGGAGCTCGACGACGACCTGCGGGCGGTTCTGTGCGAGGCGTACTTCGGAAGACCTGATCCGCAACAGCTCGCGCGCATGAACCTCTTTGCGCTGATGTCAGATGTGGGGCGCGATCCAGGCCAGGATCTCCGCGATCGACTACGACTTCAACGCGTACTACACCGCGCGCTGGACGCGAGCGCTCGAGGTGCTGGAATCAGAACGGCTTCCTAAGCTACTGCAAGCGGCTCGGGGCTGATGGATCTCCCCAGCTGTCAGCGCCCTGCAGGCGCAGCCGTCCTCCCCACACGGTTGGGAGGAAGTTAGGAAAGGCCGACGATCTCGCCGTTCTCGTCGATGTCGATGTGCGCAGCCGCCGGGTTGGATGGAAGACCGGGCATCGTGCGCATGTCGCCGCAGATCGGATAGATGAAACCGGCGCCGACTGAGGCCCGCACCTCGCGGACAGGCAGCACCCAGCCCGTGGGCGCGCCCTTCAAGGTCGGGTCGGAAGTGATCGAAAGGTGCGTCTTGGCGATGCACACCGGCAGGCTGCCGAATCCGTTGCGCTCGTAGGAGTCGATCTGTCGCGTGGCGTGCAGGTCGTATTCGACCGAGCCCGCCCCATAAACCCGCTTCGCCACCGTCTCGATCTTCTCCTTGAGCGGGGCGTCGTCTCGATACAGGAAATGGAAGGAGTTCGGCTCGGCCGCAGCCTCGGCGACAGCTTCCGCGAGCTCGGTCGCGCCTCTCCCGCCTTCAACGAAATGGCGGCACACCGCCGAGCGCACCCCGAGCTGTTCCGCGAGGTCGCGGATCGCGGCATGCTCGGACTTGTGATCGCTTGGAAATGTGTTGATGGCGATCACGGGCGTCACGCCGTGGATGCGGATGTTCTCAACCTGCTTGCGCAGGTTGTCCGCCCCGGCATACACGTCGTCGGGATTCTCCTTCACCATCTCGGGCGGCAGCGGCTTGCCCGCCACGACTCGGAACCGGCCCGAGTGGACCTTGAGGGCGCGCACTGTCGCCACGATCACCGCCGCGTCGGGAACGAGGCCAGACGCTCGGCATTTGATGTTGAAGAACCGCTCCGCTCCCATGTCTGCGCCGAACCCGGCCTCCGTGACGAGAAAGTCGCCGGCCCGGATACCGATCAGGTCAGCGATCACAGAAGAGTTGCCGTGGGCGATGTTTCCGAATGGACCCGCGTGAACGAGCACCGGTGTGTTCTCGAGCGTCTGCAGCAGGTTGGGCTTGATCGCCTCACGCATGATCACGGTCATCGCGCCGGCAGCGTGCAGCTCTTCAGCAGTGATCGGCTTGCCGTCTGTGGTGTTGCCGATCACGATTCGCCCGAGGCGCCTGCGCATGTCCTGGAGCGACGTGGACAGCGCGAGCACCGCCATCACCTCCGACGCTGCGGTGATGTCGAATCCGGTCTGCCGGATCACGCCGTCTTCGCGCTGGCCGAGCCCGACGATGATGTTCCGCAGGACGCGGTCGCTCACGTCCAGCACGCGGCGCCACGTGACGGTGTGCCGGTCAACGTGGAAGAAGTCGTCGTTCTGATGAACGTGGTTGTCGATCATCGCGGCGAGCAGGTTGTGCGCGGCGGTGACGGCGTGGTTGTCGCCGGTGAGGTGGAGGTTGAGCAGTTCCATCGGCACCACCTGGCTGTTCCGATATAGGTCAGCGCCTGGCCGAGGCCGACCGTGGTCGTCGTCTTGCCTTCACCGAGCGGGGTGGGAGTGATCGCCGAAACGACGACGTACTTGGCCTTCGGCCGGTCCGCGAGCTCGTCGATGGCTTCGAGCTTGATCTTGGCCACGTCGCTGCCGTATGGCTCGAGGAGATGCGGATCGATGCCCATGCGGGCGGCGATGTCCGGAATCGGAAGGAGGCGCGCCTTGCGCGCGATCTCGAGGTCTGGCGGGAACGAGGTCACCGCCATCTGCTACTCCTCACCCGGCGATCAGACGCGCCAGCGTCTCCTGGCGCCAGCGCTCGGTGGCTTCGATCTCGTTGAACGTGAAGAAATGCAGGCCCGCCACATTGCGCTCGGGGGCGGCGAGCTCCGGCAGGAGCCCGATCGTGAAGCGCTCCGGGTCGTAGCCGCCGGGCTGCATCATGCGCATGAACCAGTTGGTGTGGCCCTTCAGGAATCGAGCGGAATCGCCAAGGCCGATCCGAGTCGAGACGCGCAGCAGCTTGGCCGGGTCGGCCACTCCGGCAAGGCCGACGTAGATGGGGAGCTGGACCCCGCGACGGCGAACACGCGCGACCCATTTCTTCACGACCCGTGGGCTGAAGCAGAGATTGCTGACGATGTAGGTCGCGATGCGCCGCTTGTCCCACATCGCCTGGATCGTCAGGTCGTCTTCGATGAAACTGTGGCGCTCGGGGTACCCGGTCACGCCGATCTCCTTCAGGCCATGCGGCTCCGCGATTATCGCTTCCAGCAGCAAGACGGAGTCCGGGAAATCCCCCGCGGGTTCCTTCGCGTCGCCGGCGACGATGAACACCTCGCCCCGCCCGAGGGCGACCACCCGATCGAGGACCTCGCGCAGGTGTGCCTGGTCGCGGATGAGGCGCGCCGAGATGTGCGGGACCACCGGGTAGCCCTGCTTGGCCAATCGCTCGGCAAGGGAAACGGTCGCGTCGATGCCCCGGCGCGGCGAAGCGGTGACTGTGATCGTCACGTCCTTGGGCACGTGGGCGAGGATGGGTGCCTCGACGTCCTCGGTGGGGAGCACCTCGTAGCGCGGGGACGTAAGAAACGAGATCAGTCCCGCGCGGCTGGTTTCATCGCCGAGGCCGATGCGTCCGAGCAGCCTCGCGGGCGCCGCCAACCCCGAACGCGCGCGACCAATCACCACTCTCGCCCTCGATGTCGCACTATACGGCACAGTCGCGCCATGCGCAACACCCTCGGGTGGCCAGCGCACAGGCAGGATCACGTTGCGGTCCTGCGGCGTTCCTGCGCGGGGCGAATCGAATCCGGCCACGGGTACATTCCCGGCCAGCTCCCGGTGCAAGCCCGCCAGCTGCGCCGATTCGACCGCCTCACCCCAATCCAACGAGCCGTCGTGGTCGACCATGGTGCAGGCGATCGCGAGAAGGCCGTCACCGGCTTCGAACACCTCGACCAGGCGCGCCTGGCAAGGCCAGTCCTCGAGGGACGAGGTGGTCACCTCCCAGAATCCGCCGCCGTTCCCTCGGGGATCGGGACGGGGCCGGATCACGTTGGCATGGGTGTGGCCGTTGAGCCACAGCACGACATTGCCAGTGCCATGCACAACCTCGAGCAGCTCGTCCGTGTCGATGTATCGCGGCCCGCCGGCTCGTCGCTTGTTGCCCAGCGTGTCGAGCGTGTGATGCGACGTGATCACGACAGGCCGGCTCGCCTCTTTCAACCGGCGCTCGAGCCACCGCACCTGGTCCTCGTCGATGCAGCCATCCGCTCCGCCCGCTGCACAGACGGTGTCGAGCACCACGAACCTCATAGCCGGAGTGTCATGGACGTAATACGTCGTGCCCTCGTGGCCGATGGCGGCGGCGAAGTCCCCGCGGGTGAAAGGCCGCCGCGCCGCGTCTGGCGTCACCGGCAGGTCGGGGCCTGCCATGAAAGCCTCCGGCCGGCGAACGAAGGTCTCCAGCGCCGCGTCGCGGTCGATGCCGTCCGGCAGCCGGATGGGTTTGTGGAACCCGACCATCCTCGTGGCCAGCTCCGAGGTGACGATGCCCACACCCTGACACACCTCTTCATGGTTGCCATGGCAGCCGAGCCAGGGCATGCGCAGGCCGTCTGCATGAAATGAGCGCAGCGCTCGCTCGAGCAGCCCGGGCGCGTCGGGAAATCCGAACGCCTTGCGCATGTAGTCGTCGCCCTTGATCCCGCCATCGGGCTTCCAGAAGATCTCGTCGGGCCAACCGGGCGACTGCACGCCTTCATATCGCTGGCCGCCCGAGTCCGGCCGGACGTCGCCACCGTCGAGCAGCGCACCGAAGTTGGCCAGCTCGTTCGACTGAGCGTTGTCGACGGCGTCGCCGGACATGATGGCAAGTCTGATCGGGCTGCCCGTGATGGGCGCGACATCTATGGCGTTCAGGGTTCGCACCATCGCGGCGATCGCGTGCGCGTTCACCGCCTCCTGCGGGCGGTGCATCGGCAGCAGCTCGCGAAACCGCGGGTCGCCGTATTCGTGATTGATGAACTCGAAGCGCGCCGGCGATTGCACGTCGGTCACGTGGAGGTCGGTGAGATGTGCGATGCACGCCAGCGCCGCGCCGATCTGGAAATGCTCAGCGATGCCGGCATCGACCAGGTCGAGCCGCGTTGTGTGCTTCTCGCCTTCAGCGGCCGCGATCGCGCGGTACGGGGCCATCGAGCCCTGACGCTTGGTTGCGCCGGCCACCAGCCGGCGCTGGTGGCTCAGGACCGGCGAATCCAGGGGTCCTCGCGAACTCAAGGCGAAGCCTCTGAGTTCGTGGGGTATTTGGTCAAGCCTCGGTGGGCTTTGATTCGTCCCGCGCGATTAGAACCGGATCCTTGCGCAGCGCGAGCCTCACGCGCGTGCCGGCGGAAAGGGCACCCGCCTCGGAGGTCGGCATCTGCGCCAGAACCGTGCCGTCGCCCATGTCGACGGTGATGCGGCTGGTCGCGCCGAGGAACGCGGTCGCGATCACCGTGCCGATAAGCGGGCCCGGGACCATGTCGCCATCGACGACGAGGGAGACGGCCTCGGGCCGCACCAGAGCGATGGCTGGGCCGTTGGGCGTGTCCGGCTTCACCAGCGGCAGGCGTGCGCCGCGCACATCGACCTCTCCATCTTTGACGACGCCGGCGAGACGGTTGGTCAGGCCGACGAACTCGGCCACGAACGGTGTCGCCGGGCGCGAGTAGATGGTGGTCGGCGGTCCAAGCTGCTCGAGCCGGCCCGCATTCATCACGCCGACGCGGTCCGCAATGGCCAGCGCCTCCTCCTGGTCGTGCGTGACGAACAGAGTGGTCGTACCGACCTCGAGCTGCACCCGGCGGATCTCATCTCGGAGCCGAGAGCGAACCTTGGCGTCGAGGGCTGATAGCGGCTCGTCGAGCAGCAGCACCTTGGGCTCGATCGCGAGCGCCCGGGCGAGGGCTACGCGCTGCTGCTGTCCACCCGACATCTGATGCGCGTACTTGTGTGCGTGGGCGGAGAGTCCGACCAGCTCGAGCATGTCACCGGCCCGCTTCCGCCGTTCGGCAGGACCGACGTCGTGCAGCTGCATGCCGAACTCCACGTTGCGCATCGCCGACATGTGTGGGAACAAGGAGTAGGCCTGGAATACCATCCCGATGTCCCGCCGGTTGGCCGGGACGTTGGTGACGTCCACGCCGTCGACGACGACCCTGCCGCTGTCGGGCTCCTCCAGCCCCGCCAGCAACCTCAGCGCCGTTGTCTTGCCGCAACCGGACGGACCTAGCAGGGCGACGAGCTCACCGGGCGCCAGGGTTAAGGTCAGACCTGCAAGGGCGGTGGCGTTGCCGTAACGCCGCTGGAGATCGTCGAGCCGAACTTCGACGCCGCGGCCAGGCCCTGCTGCGCCAGTTGTCATCTGGCCCTCCCGACCAGGCCGCCGCTCAGGCTCACGGTCTTGCCCAGCTCGAAGTCGGCGTCTTCCGCCTTCGCCACCGGCACCGGCGGCCGGCCCACAAACGACAGGATCATCAGCAGCGCGAATGCGAAGAGCAGCGCGGCCACCGCGACCGCGATCGAGGTGCCGGCGTCGACCAGGCTTACGTAGTTGATGGCAACCTGCAGGTTTTCATAGGCCAGAAGGTTGGCGAACGTGAATTCTCCAAGCACAAGGGCGACCGATATCAGGCTGGCGTTGAGGATGGCGCTGGACATGTTCGGCACGACCACGCGGAGCATGACGGTGCCCCACCTTGCGCCAAGGCTGCGCGCTGCCTCTGACAGCGTCTTGAGGTCGATCGCCGAAAGTCCCGCGTCGAGCGCCCGATACGAGTAAGGAAGCACGAGGATCAGATATGCGAAGGCGAGCGTGAGGATCGAGTCGCTCAGGTTGATGTTGATCCATCTGTAGATCGGCACCATGCCGACCACAAGCGCAATCGCGGGCACCGTAAGCGGGATCAGGCAGATGAACTCGATGGCACGGTTCAGCTGCGGGAATCTCAAGCGAACCCAGACCATGGTCGGCAGGAGCAGGACGAGCATGGCCAGGCAGGTGATCACGGCCAGCTCGAGCGAGGCCGTGATGGCGCTGACCAGATCGGGTGTCTGGACGATGTTCTTCCAGGCGTCGAGGTTTCGAGGCGCGTTGATCGCATTGCCGCGCGTGGAGAACTCGAGCATCGCGCCGATTGGAACGAGGAAGAAGGCTCCCAACACGATAAAGATGGTGATCCTGAAGAGCTGGAGCTTGAAACGGCGGGACCGGGTCACCGCGTCAGCGCACCCACTGCGACGTACGCCGCTGCAGCAGCGTGTACAGCGTCGTCACGACGAGGACGACCACGATCATGGCCAGGGCCAGAGACTTCGCGAGCCCCGGCGCCGCGCGTCCGGTCTCGCTGGTCAGCAGGTTGGCGATCTGCAGCGGGACGATGACGCCGCCCTGGGTGATGAGGGCGGCCGCTGTCGCGTAGGCCGAGAAGGAGTTGGCGAACAACAACAGCGTGCAGCCTAGAAACGACGGCGCGAGCAGCGGGCCGGCCACGTAGCGCCAGTAGTGCCACGTACCGCCGCCGAGACTCTCCGTCGCCTCGCGCCACTGGGGGCGGATGCCGTCGAGCGCCGGCAGAAAGACGATGAGCATCAGCGGGATCTGGAAGTAGGTGTAGATCAAAATGAGCCCGGGTAGGTCGTAGAGCCACACGCCCTTGGGGTAGAAATCGAGGCCGTGGTCCTTCAGAAACAGATAGACGACGCCGGTATACCCCACGGTGGCGATGAACGCGAATGCCAGGGTTACGCCCCCGAACTGGGCGAACACGCCGGAGGCGGACGTCACAGTTCGACGTAGGATGCCGCGCGGATTGCCGGTCGCGACCGCGTACGCGAGCAGCGCGCCCCCAATGGCTCCAATCGCCGCGCTTGCCGCGGAGATCGTGATGCTGGCGCCGAATGCCTTCACAAGGTAGCTCTGGGCGATACCCGAGAAGTTGGCCGTGGTGAAGGCGCCGTCCTTGGTCGTCAGGGATCCCACGACGATGATGAGGGTGGGCAGGAACAGGAACAGGCCGGTGTAGATGAAGAAGGGGACGAGCCCTACCCATGTAAGGGACAGCCGCCGGCTGCCCGCGATGGGGCGACCGGCGGCTGCTATAGCCGTGCTACCGGACCCGCGACCCGACACGTACGTCGTGTCGGGGAGCGGCGCCGTCAAGAAACGGCTGCCGACCAGTGTGCGGCGACGTAAGCTCCGGCGGCGGTCAGCTGGTCCTGGGTTGGGAACTGGGGCGTGCCCGTAACAGGCGGGAGAGCGGATGCCGCGGCCTTGTCAATGGTGCCGGCCTTCTCCATGGCTGCCTGGCGCACCGGTCGCGCGCCGCCCTTCAGCCACAGGTTCTGACCCGCGTCGGAGTACAGGTACTCCTCCCAAAGGCGCGCCGAGGCCGGGTGCGGTGCTTGCTTGTTGATGGCCTGCGCGTAGTAGCCGCCGATCGTCGCGTTCGACGGCACGAAGATCTTCCAATCGGAAACGTCTTTGCCGTGCGAGGTCGAGAGGTAGTCCCATTCAAATACGACCGAGGTCTGCCCGGACTTGACAGTGGCGGCGGTGGCGATGACCGGGACGTAGTTCCCGGCCTGCTTCATCTGGTGGAAGAAGTCCACGCCCTTGCTGATGTCGTCCAGCGAACCACCGTTGGCGACCGCGGCCAAGACGATGCCGTTGAGGCCCTGGTTCGACTTGGTCGGATCACCCGCGAGGGCGACCTTGCTCTTGAAGCCTGATCCGAGCAGGTCCGAGACCGAGTTGATCGTGCCGCCCGGGACCTTGCTCGACTGGTAGCCGATGCCCATGAAGCCGCCGTAGTCCTGGACCCAGAGACCCGTCGGCTCTTTCTGGCCCGCGAGGATGTCGTTCCAGGTGCTCACTTTGTACGGAGCGAACACCGCCGTATTGGCGAGGGCCACTTTCATGCCTACGTCGACGACGTCAGGTGCTCGGTTCGTCCCCGACAGCTGGTTGATGGCGTCGACCTCTTCCTGGCTGCTGCCGTTGGGGTTGGCGGAGTTGACTTTGATTCCGTATTTCGCGGTGAAGCCGCTGATGATGGCGCCGTAGTTCGCCCAGTCGGGTGGGAGCGCGATGACGTTGAGCTCGCCCTCCTTCTTGGCCGCCGCAACGAGCGCATCCATGCCGCCGCAATCGGACGCCGAGGTGGCTGTCTTGGCGTTGCAGCTGGCCGTACCGCCGCCGCCAGTCGATCCACACGCCGCGACCAGCAGAAGCGTGGCGACAGCCACGCCGAGACCACGGATTCGAAGTCCCCAGTTCATTCTCTCTCCCCAAATGACGATTGGCCGGAACCCGTGGCGGACGTCCCGGCGACCGATATGGCGCCCATATGATGCTCCGCTCACAGCGACATTGCAAAGAGCGCACCGCACCCCGACGGGGGGTTGTGGGTTAAGCGAGGGTTAAGCGGCGATGAGCTATTTAGAGCCGCGGCTGCGGAAGCCGAGGCGCCGGGACAGGTCGGCCGCGGCTTCCCGGGTGAGCCCGACCAGGTCCGGGCCACCGGGCGCCTGCAGGCGTTGGGCGGGACCGGACACGTCGATGGCGGCGACGACCTGATCCTCGGCCGAATAGACCGGCGCCGCGATGGCGTCGAGACCCAGCTCGAGCTCCTCGAAGGTCCGAGCGAAGCCTGTCTCGCGCGCCGCGGCCAGCTGCTTCTCGAGCTCCGCCACGTTGACGATCGAGCGCGGGGTCCGCGGCTCGAGCGGACGGGAGAGAAGCCGGTGGCGGACGGGGTCGGCCGCGAATGCCAGGATCACCTTGCCGCTCGCGGTGCAGTGCACCGGCGTCCGCCGGCCCAGCCAGTTGACGCTGACGATCGCCGTCGACCCGGCAGCCTGCTCGATGGGCACGATCTCGTCGCCGTCGAGCACGTCGAGCGTCACCGTCTCGCCGGTGGATTCGGCCAGGCGTTCGCAAACCGGGCGCGCCACCGAGCGGAGGTCGAGCTCGCCCGTGACCACGCTCGCGAGCTGGGGGAGCCGGCGGCCGAGCCGGTACTTGGCGGTTCTCGGGTCGCGTTCGACGAGCGCATGCCGCTCCAGGGTGCCCAGCAGCCTGAGGGCGGTTGATCGATGGACTCGGAGCTCACGAGCGACCTCCGCTCCCGACCGCCAGCCCTCGCGCGCGAGGAGGTCGAGAATCGCGACCGCGCGGTCGACGGAGCGAATCACGGCCGCATCGCGCGGTTCGTTGCTCACTGCGCAACATAATACGATAGGTGGTATTCTTGTTGGACCCTGAGCATCTGTTGGGCGATGCGCAACAGGAGGAGTGGCGATGAGCCGAGAAGAAGAGATCCGTGCCGGCCTGTTCGATCACACGCTTAACGGACACGCGCCGGAGGTCAAGGCGCTGACCGAGGAGGGGCTGTCCCTCGGCATGGACCCGATGGACATCCTGTTCAAGGCCCTGATCCCATCCCTCGAGGAGGTCGGCCGCCGTTTCGAGAAGGGCGACTTCTTCGTCCCGGAGATGCTCATCGCGGCGCGCGCGATGCAGGGCGCCCTGGTGATCCTGCGGCCGCTCATCGCGGAAACCGGTGCCAAGCCGGTCGGGCGTTACGTGATCGGCACGGTCAAGGGCGACATCCACGACATCGGCAAGAACCTGTGCGTGATCATGCTCGAGGGCGCGGGCTTCGAGGTCGTCGACCTCGGCGTCAACACGCCGCCCGAGAAGTTCGTCGCGGCGATCGAACAGCACCAGCCCGACGTGATCGGCTTCTCGGCGTTCCTCACGACCACGATGCCGATGTTCAAGGTCAACATCGAGGCAATCACGAAGGCGGGCCTGCGAGACAAGGTGCACATCGCAGTCGGCGGCGCGCCTGTCACGCAGGAGTACGCCAAGCACGTCGGCGCTGACAGCTATGCCCCCGATGCATCGATGGCCACCCGAATGGCCAAGGAGATCGTCGGCGATCGAAGCGGCAGCTCGCAGGGAGCGCAGGCACTGGAGCAGGCGGTCAAGCTGATCGACGAGACGCTCAAGAAAGGCTAGGGCCAGTTGGAAACGGTGCTCAGCTCGCGGAGTCGCGAGGTCAGGATCTCGATCGACCTGCCCTTCGTCATCATCGGCGAGCGCATCAACCCGACCGGCCGCAAGGTGCTCGCCGCCGAGATGAAGGAAGGACGCATGGACCGTGTGCGCGCCGACGCCATCGCCCAGGCCGCCTCCGGGGCCCACATGCTGGACGTCAACGCAGGCATCCCGGCCATCGACGAAGCTGCCCTCCTGGTGGCGACGATCAAGGCCGTGAGCGAGGTCAGCGACCTGCCCGTCTGCATCGACTCGTCGGTCATGGAGGCATTGGAAGCCGCGCTCGCGGCTTACGAAGGCAAGGCCCTGGTCAACTCGGTCACGGCCGAGGACGAGCGCATGGATCGGATCCTGCCGCTGGTGAAGAAGCACGGCGCGGCCGTGATCGGCATGGCCAACGATGAGACCGGGATCTCGATGGTGCCCGAGGAGCGGGTGGCGATTGCTCGCCGGATCATCGACCGCGCGAGCGAGTATGGAATCCCCAAAGAGGACGTGATCATCGACCCCATCGCAATGACGGTGGCAGCCGACCCGACATGCGGCCTCGTCACCCTGGAGACGATGCGGCTCATCCGCGAGCAGCTGGGCAACAACATGACGTGCGGCGCATCCAACGTGTCCTTCGGCCTGCCCGATCGCGCGACGGTGAATGCGGCCTTCCTGCCGCTGGCGATGCACGCGGGCCTGACGTGCGCGATCACCAACCCGCTCGTTCTCGAGGTGCGTCGAGCCGTGCTTGCGGGCGACCTTCTGCTCGGTCATGACGAGTACGCCATGCGCTGGATAGCCAGCTATCGCGCCGACCAGGCGGAGGCCGCGGCCAAGTGATTCAGCGGAAGCTGGAGGTCGTCTACCAGCCGTTCGACCGATCGACGCGTGTGCCGCCCGGCACCACGCTGTTCAGCGCCGCGCACTGGATCGGCCTGCCCATCGACTCCACGTGCGGCGGGCGCGGGACATGCGGCAAGTGCAAGGTGCGCGTCGTGCAAGGCGCGACCGAGGTCAGTGCCGCGGACCGCCGGCTGCTTCGCGGCGAGGAGGTCGAGAACGGATGGCGTCTGTCGTGTCAGGCGCGCATCTACGAGGACATGACGTGCGAGGTGCCGCAGCTGCTGCGCGTGCCGAAGGCGGCAACGATGGGACTCAGCCGCCTCGTCATCATCGACCCCAACGTCCGCAAGGTCTTCCTCGAGCTGACCGAGCCAGACCTGCACGACCAGCGCAGCGACATCACGCGGCTCCGCGACGCGCTCACGGCCGAGGGGCATGACATGTCCGCGGGCGTGCCGGTGCTGCGGGCACTGCCCAAGGTGCTTCGCGATGCCGGCTTCAAGGTGACCGCGGTGCTGGCGGGCGAGCATCTGGTCGCGATCGAGCCCGGCGACACCACCGAGGAGTGTTTCGGGGTCGCGTTCGACGTCGGGACGACCACGCTGGTCGGCACGCTGATGAACCTGCGCACCGGCATGGCGGCGGCCGTTCGTTCCACGCTCAACGGCCAGGCTCCGTTTGGTGCCGATGTCATCTCGCGGATCAGCCACGCGATGAACGGCCCCGACAGCGTCGACGAGCTGAGGACCGCCGTCGTGGCGACCATGAACGGGATCATGGATGAGCTCTATCGAGAGGCGGGGGTCTCGCCCGAGCGCACGTACGAAGCGGTGGTGGTCGGCAACGCGACCATGCTCCACCTCCTATTTGGTATCGACCCGACGCCGATCTCGATGATGCCGTTCACACCGGCGTTCATGGATGCGCTGAGCGTCCCCACGCGCGAGGTCGGTCTTCGGATCCACGCCGCGGGCTACGTGCAGACCCTGCCGGCGCTGGGCGCATACGTCGGCGCCGACATCGTTTCGGGCGTGCTCGCGACCGGGCTCGCGCGCGAGGACAAGCTGCGCGTCTTCGTCGACGTGGGCACGAACGGAGAGATCGTGATCGGCAGCAGCCAGCGCACGCTCGCCACCGCCGCGCCGGCCGGACCTGCGTTCGAGGGCAGCCAGATCAAGTGCGGCATGCGGGCAACCGACGGGGCCATCGAGGGCGTGCAGCTGGGCGAGGGCGTCGAGCTTCAGATCATCGGCGGCGACGTGCCGGCGCAGGGTCTATGTGGATCCGGGCTCGTGGACGCGGTCGCGCAGCTGCTGAACGTCGGCCTGCTCGAGCATTCGGGACGCATGCTCTCCAGGTTGGAGGCGCCCGATCACCCGCTCGCCAACCGCCTCATCGAGGTCGATGGTGTCCGCGCATTCCTCCTGGCCGAAGGCGTGTACCTCACCCAGCGCGACGTCCGCGAGCTCCAGTTCGCCAAGGGCTCGATCGCGACCGGGATCAAGGTGCTGATGGACATCCTCGGCGTCGAGGCGTCGGACCTGGACGAGATCTTCCTCGGCGGCTCGTTCGGTTCTTACCTGAACCCCGAAAGCGCAAAAATCATCGGGCTGGTGCCGCCGGTGGACGTGGACAAGATCATCGCGGTGGGGAACTCTGCGGGCGAAGGCGCGAAGATCGCGCTACTCTCCTATCGCGAGCGGCAGGTCGCGTTCGAGCTCCCGTCGCGCATCGAGTACATCGAGCTCTCCGGACGCTCCGACTTCAACGACTCGTTCGTGTCGGTCCTCGCCTTCCCGCACCTCGAGCTCGTCTCGTGAGCACCGCCTTCGTCATCTGCGGCGCCCTGGGCAAAGAGGTCAAGGACATCGTCGACCGTCGCGGCTGGGACGTCGACGTCTACGGCGTTTCGGCGCTACTTCATCTGTATCCCAATCGCATCGTCGACGAGGTGCGCGAGAAGCTCCACGCCCTGCGGCCGCGCTACGAGCGCCTGGTGGTCGTCTACGGGGAGTGCGGCACCAACGGGCGGCTGGATCCGGTTCTGGCGGAGGTCGGCGCGGTGCAGGTCAAAGGCCCGCACTGTTACGAGATGCTGGCCGGCGAGGAGCTCTTCGCGCGAGTCAGCGACAAGCGCCCGGGCACGTTCTTCCTTACCGACTGGCTGGTGCGGAACTTCGACCGCGCAGTGGTCCGCGGCCTCGGCCTGGACCGGCATCCCGAGCTCAAGTCGATGCTCTTCGGTAACTACGAGGCTTTGCTCTATCTTCGCCAGGTGCCAAACCCACGGCTGGCCGCCAAGGCTGAGGAGATCGCGTCGTACCTCGGCCTGCCGCTCGAGCTCAACGACGTCGGCCTCGGCGAATTGGAGTCACGTCTGGCGGACCTCCTCGAGGCCTGAGTTCGTTATGGCCTCGTATCAAGTGATGTTCTGGAAGCACATTCCGTCCCAGGTCAAAGCCTGGGAGGGTGAGACTCAGGTGAAGCGGATGCTGCCCGACCGGTTTCAGGCCGCGATCGACGCCTATGCGATGAAGGACGGCTCGACCGACATGGACGCGTACCTCGACGGCTGGCGGTGGGGGCCGGTGGAGCAGAGGGACGGCTCGCCCGAAGAGGTGGTGACGGTGGTGATCGCCGAGCTGGATGCCGCGAACCCGAGGGCCCGGATCATGAACCCTGAGCAGTCCTCATGACCGAGCGCCTGCTCGAGGAGCTGAGGTCGAGCCAGCAGCTCGTGGTGGCGATGACACGGGTTATCGAGGATGACGCGCCGGGCCGCGTCGGAGCGTGGACGCTGCGCGACATCGCCGCGCATCTGGCGACAACGGAACGCGAGTGCTTCGAGCCCCGCATTCGGTCGATGGCCGCCGGGGAGCGGCCGGAGTTCGAGTACTACTCGAACGATGAGCGCGACTTCGACGGCGTCACGCTGCAGAACGCGCTCTCTGAGTGGGTCGACACGCGCGCCCGGCTCATCGATTTCGTGAGTGGGTTGAGCGAAGAGGAGCGGGCTCGCGTGGGCGTGCACACGAAGTTTGGTGAGCTCACCGTCGACGGTTACCTGAAGATCGCGCTCGACCACGACCAGGACCACCTGAAGAGCCTGGAGCGCCTCGCGACCGAAGTCGCGCACTAGCCTCGCCGGCCAGTCTCTGCGCTTCGGCTGATCTCGCGTCGTCTGCGTCACCCAGGTTGACCGCGATCAGGAACGCAGCCGCTTCGGCGGCCGCCGATGCGAGCATCGCAGCCACCACGGCATCAGCTCGCAGCCGTGGATTGCCGGACGACGCCGACTGCTCCGCCAGCGCCGCGATCTCCGCCGCGACCCTTACGATCTCGAGAGGGACAGCCACCGTTCGGGCCTGAGCACTCGAAACATCCCGGCCTGAGCGGACTTCTTCCAGGTAGGCGAGGTAGGCGATCGAGTCCTCAGCGACCAGTTCCTCGGCACGAAGTCGCAGGCGTTCCGCGTGTCCATCTGTCTCGGCCGCCTCCGGCCACTGCTTGGCCGAAAGCTTCGCCACCTTCTGCACCAGCGCCGCTGCCGCCGCGACCACGGCCGCCGCGGCGGATCCGCTGGCCGGCGCAGGCTCTGCGGAAGCGATCTTCGAGAGCAGATGACCCAAAGGCGCGCGGGCCTGCTGCTCAGTCGTCGCCCAACTCCTGCTTGCGCTTGGCGATGAACTCGTTCAGCTGCTCGTCGACCCCGGGATCGATGCCTGGGTCCGGATATTCGGCAAGCACCTGCTTCCAGCGCTCGGCGGCGACGACATCTGCCGTCCGGGCGCCGAACCGGTTCCAGCGGTCGAAGTTCTCGGTGGACGAGATCCACGGACGGTAGAAGCCCGTCCGGTAGTTGCGCAGCGTGTGCTCCGAGCCGAGGAAGTGGCCGCCCGGCCCGACCTCGCGGAGCGCGTCCATGGCAAGGCCCTCCTCATCGACCGGCAGGCCACGGTCGAGGATCCACTCGAACATCCTCAACGCCTCGACGTCGATGATGAATTTCTCGTACGAGGCGAGAAGGGCGCTCTCGAGCCAGCCGGCGGCGTGGAGAACGAAGTTGACGCGGCCGAGGATCGTCGGCCACATGCACATCATCGATTCGTAAGCGGCCTGGGCATCGGGAGCTTTCGACGAGGTGAGCGCGCCACCCCCCCGGAACGGCAGGTTGTAGTGGCGCGCCATCTGCGCGCTGGCGAGGATACCCATGGCCGACTCGGGCGTGCCGAACGCGGGGCTGCCCGACTGCATGTCGGTGTTGGTGAGAAACGACCCGTAGACGCTTGGCGTTCCCGGGCGGATGAGCTGCACGAGCGCGATACCGGCGAGCGCCTCGGCCGTCTGCTGCGCGACCGTCCCCGCCAGGCCCATCGGCGACATCGCGCCCGCCATAAGGAACGGTGTAACGATCACAGGCTGACCGACCTCTGAGTATTCGAGCAGCGCGCCCAGCATGCGGTCGTCGTAGCGCAGCGGGCTGTTGACGTTGATAAGGCTGATGACCGCGGGCGTCTCCTCGATGTTCGCGCGGCCGCCGAAGACGATCGAAGCCATCTCGATCGTGTCCCGCGCGTTCTCGGACGAGATCACGCTGCCCATGAACGGCTTGTCCGTCCAGCGGATGTGCGAGTAGACCATGTCAAGGTGCCGCGAGCCGAGCGGCAGGTCCTCCGGCTCGACCGTCGTCCCGCCGGCGCAGTGGATCTGATCAACTGCCTGGGCCATCTTGTCGAAGTTGTTGAAGTCCTCGATGGTGGCGCCGCGGCGCCCGCGCTCGAGGTCGGTGATGAACGGCGGCCCGTACACCGGCGCCGTGACGACGTTGTCGCCGCCGAGGACGACCGAGTTGGCCGCCTTCCGGGCCTGCAGCTCGAAGGTTGCCGGCGTTTTGGCGACAGTCTCGAGGATGAAGTCGCGGTCGAACCTCACCCGCATGTCCTCGACCTTCATCCCTGCTTTGGCGAACATCTCGCGGGCACGCTCGTGGAGAAAGTCGATTCCGATCTCCTCCAGAATGTTCATCGCCTGCCCGTGAATCGCCTCCACGCCCTCCTCGCTGAGGATGTCGTAGGGCTTCAGGCGGTTCTTCCACACGGCGTGTCAATAGTGCAATAGACGCGAACGTGCAGCCGGCCTCGAGCCCACCCCAGTGGAGGAGGGGGGTATTTATGTGCTAACGTAAGCGTTGCCCATTGGGGTGCTAGGTCCCGCCTGGGGACCCCCTTTTTGAACTCAGTTGATCCCCATTTCACGCCCAACCCGCGCATCGACCCGTAGGTCTGCTTGACATGAGCACGCCCAATCCCGGCGACGTCCTCCTGCTCTGGAACCCCGATATTCCGGGCGAGGAGGTGCAGGCCGGCCGCTTAGGCATCCGTGTCCGTCCTGGCACGCCCGCCGCGGCCAAGGTGACCGCCCTGGAGGCCGCCGGCGGTGCCGAGCTGCTGCGCCAGGTGCTCGAGGAGCAGCGGAGCATCGACGGGATCTACACGATCATCAAGCCCGAAAAGCCCCTCGAGTTCATCGGCCAGGTCCGCCAGACCCTGCTGACTGGAAGGCTGGGCCGGACGCCGATGGGCCTCGCCCTCGAGATCACCGACTGGCAAGACCTCGACGGCGAGTTCGAGATGGAGAAGAACCGCCTGCGCCTCGGCTACCAGGAGCTCCAACTCGTCAAGGAGTGGGATGGCGACCTGGAGGGATTCACCGCGATCGTCCTCCGCGAGAAGGCGAAGACGCTCCCGATCCTGGACTCGACCCTACGCTTCATCGAGCACCTTCGCGACTACCGCGAAAAGCTCGCCGAGGCAGCGGTCCGGCGCTACGAGGCAACCGAGCAGTGGATCGAATGCCCCAAGTGCGAAACCGAGGTGCCGACCTCGAACGGGATCCATTGCCCCGAATGTGGCGAGGACATGCGGGGCGGCGAGTACGTGCGCGCCATCCTTCACCTGGTCGACGACGCGGACGGCCGCATCTACCGCGGCATCGACTCGCTGACGGTCCGATCGGCCGGCTTCCCCGAGTACCGAGGCATGTCGCTGGACCGCATCCAGGGCTCGAACCTCTGGGTCAGCTTCCGGCGATACGACCCACTGCCCGACGAGGGCATCGTGCTGCCGACGGCGAGCGTGGAGATGTTCGAAGCCCAGCGCTCGGTCATCCGCCAGCTGCAGATCGGGAGTCCGCGCACGGGCGCGCTGGCGGCCGAGCTGGCCGACACCGGCTGGCTGGGCAGCCCTCCGCGCGTGCCGCTGGACGGCAAGAAGGCGCACCACCTGCCCGACCCCAACGAAGAGCAGGCCGAGGCCGTCGCGCGCGTCATGGGGATGAGGCCCGGCCAGCTGTACATGATCCAGGGGCCGCCTGGAACGGGCAAGACGACCGCCATCGTCGAGTCGATCCGCAGGATCCTGGGCCGCAACCCGCAGGCCTCGATCCTTCTGTCCTCACACTCCAACGACGCCGTCGACACCGGCCAGGAGCGCCTGCTGGGCTTCTCGCACGTTCGCCAGGCCCGGATTGCCGAGCCCGGGAAGGTGCCGCGCCGGCTGCGCCCGACCCTGGTCGAAGGCGACGACCTCGAGCCGTACAACCTTGTCGCGGGCACCTGCAACCGGCTCGCGATCGACTCGCGACTGAGGTTCAAAGTCTTCGACTGGCTCATCCTCGACGAGGCCAACAAGGTGCGCGCGAATGAGGCGCTCGCCCTTATGCCCATCGCCAAGCGCTGGGTGATGATCGGCGACCTCAACCAGCTGCCACCGGTGATGGAGGAGGCCGCGTCGACGTTCAAGATCGAGCAGCCGCTCGACGAGGTCGTCCGCGACGACAGCTTTTACGGATGGATGTGGGACAGGGTGCCGACGACGTCACGCATCATGCTGCCGCGCCAGTACCGCATGCGCGAGCCAATCGGCCGCGTCGTCTCCGACCTCTTCTACGAGAGGAAGCTCATCCACGAGGCGCCGCACCCTCGCATGCCGCTGCCGTGGCCGTTCGACCGCGAGCTGGTATGGGTCGACACGGGAGCGCAGGACGAATACCGCGACGCGCAGCGCTCGGTCGCGAACGAGTTCGAGGTTGCGCTCTGCAAGGACATCACGTCGATCATCCGCCGGCGCGTCCGCAAGGCCAAGCTCGCCGTGATCGCGATGTACAACTCGCAGGTCAACCGGCTGCAGGGATCGCTCAAGGGCATCGTGCCCCCGGACGACATCGAGTCGGTCGACGCCTTCGAGGGGCGCGAGTCGGACGCGGTGATCCTCTCGCTCGTGCGATCCAACGACCGCGCGGCGATTGGCTTCCTCAACGACCCCAACCGTGTCAACGTCGCCATTTCACGCGCGAAGAAACTGCTCGTCATCGTCGGCGACTCCAAGACGGTGATCGGAGGCGCGCCCGAGCTGTTCGGGCCGCTGTTCGAGCACTGCAAGGACGACGGGCTCGTCGCGGGAGTCGGCGCCGTCGTGACCGCATGCCAGCGGGTCGGAATCCGTTCCCAGGTCCAGCGCCTGTCGAGGCCGCATCGCGGCGACCGCCGCGCTCGAAGGCGACGGCGCGGGCAGCGCATGCCGGTGGACGCGACCGGCGACGCCTCGACTCCGCTCAGCGATGACACCGCGACGGCGGTCGAGGCCACTCTGAGCAGCAACGGCTCAGAGCCGATGGCCACTCCAGAGCCGGCCGCCGCGGCCACCGAATCACTGCCACAGGACGATTAGCCTCCCTTATTCTTCGTGGGTGCCCGGCACCCGGCTGTGAGTGACTGCATCTTCTGCTCCATCGTGCGCGGCGAAGCGCCCGCAACCTTCACACACGAGGACGACACCGTCGTCGCGTTCATGGACATCCAGCCGATCAGCCACGGCCACATGCTCGTCGTACCGCGTGAGCACGCCGAACTGATGCAGGACGTTAACGAGACTGTGGCAATGCGGGCATTTCGGGTGGCGCGGCGCATGGCGGCGCTCGCGCGGCAGACCCTGGGGGCGGGCGGCGTGAACCTGTTCGTCGCAGATGGCGAGGTCGCTTTCCAGGATGTGCCGCACTTCCACGTGCACGTGATCCCCCGCTACCCGGGAGACGGGTTCAGCCTCTCTTTCCCACCGTCGTATGAGCATCCGCCGAGTCGGGCGGAGCTGGAGGCGGTGGCGGCAGCGAT
>VBHX01000099.1 GCA_005879945.1 Chloroflexota bacterium
TGGCCCACCGCAACGATTGCGATGAGAGAGACGTTGAGCAGGATTTGCTCGAAGTTCACGACCGACAAGAAAACGGGTGCCTGAACGCTGACGATGGCTACGACTGCAAGCAGGACGATGACGATGCCGACTTCCCGCAGCCGGGCCACCAGGGTGAGGGTTCGCTCCAGCCCGAGGCGGCCGGCGAGTGCCGAGCCGGCCGGCGAATCGATTGCCCGCACGCTCATGCGTCGACCTGGCCTGTGGCGGCCGCCATGATTCGCTCCTGCGACGCCCCGTCGCGGCCGAATTCGGCCGCGATTCGCCCCTCATGCAGGACGACGACGCGATCAGCCATCCCCAGCACCTCGAGCAGCTCGCTCGATATGAGGACGATTGCCATGCCCTGGGCGGCCAGCTGGGTGATGATCCGGTGGACCTCGGCTTTGGCGCCGATGTCGACCCCTTGCGTCGGCTCGTCGAGGAGAAGAACAGTCGGCTTCGTCGCCAGCCACTTCGCGATGACAACCTTCTGCTGATTGCCGCCGGACAACCCCGACGCCGCCTGGTCGACGCCGGTGGAGCGCACCTGGAGCTGCTTTGAATAGTCGGCGGCGAGATGTGCTTCCTGTGCGTGATCGACCACGAGGAAGTGGCTCAGCCTCTTAACGATCGGAAGAGACACGTTCGCCGCAATCGAGAAGTCGAGGACGAGGCCCTGTTCGTGGCGATCTTCCGGGACGTAGACGATGCCAAGCTGCATCGCATCGTTCGGGCTCTTGATGTCCGCGTGCTTACCGGCGACGAGCACTTCGCCGGCATCCGCGCGATCGATGCCAAAGATGACTCGGGCGACCTCGGTACGTCCGGCACCGACTAAACCCGCCAGCCCGAGGATCTCGCCGTGCCGAACCTGAAAGGAAACGTCGCTGAACACGCCCCTCCGAGCCAGGCCCCTGACCTCGAGGGCGACCTCGCCGATCGTCGCGTCCTGCTTGGGAAAGAGAGTCTCCAGGCGGCGGCCGACCATGTGTCGTATGGCATCGGCGGGAGTGAGCTCCGAGATGGGAGCAGTGATCACGTGACGTCCGTCGCGGAGAACACTGACTCGGTCAGCGATCTCGAAGACCTCTTCCATCCGGTGGTCGACGAACAAGATGGCCACGCCACGGCCCCGGAGCTGTCTGATGATGGTGAAGAGCCTGTCTACCTCCCGGCCCGACAGAGATGCCGTCGGCTCGTCCATGACCAGCACTCGCGCATCGAGCGACAGCGCCTTGGCGATCTCAACGAGCTGTTGATCGGCGACCGAGAGCCCACGAACTGGAACGCTGACGCTCTGCTTGACGCCGAGGTTTGCGAAGAGACGTTCAGCCTTCCGGTTCAGCTCGCCCCAATCCACCCCCCGAACCCCATTGCGTGGCAGCCGGCCGGCGAATACGTTCTCAGCGACCGTGAGGTCGGGAAACAGGTTCGGATGCTGGTGGATTACTGCGATGCCTAGGTGACGCGCCGCGGCCGGCCCAGACAGGACCAGCTCCTGGCCGTTCAATTTCGTATGACCGTCATCTGGTCTGTGAATGCCGGCCAGGATCTTGACCACGGTGCTCTTGCCGGCCCCGTTCTCGCCGACAAGCGCGTGGACCTCGCTGGCGAACAGGTCGAGGTCGACATCGGATAGAGCCTGGACGGCACCAAATCGCTTGGAGATTCCGCTGAGTTGGAGAACAGGCGTTGTTTCGTTCACTTGCTGCCCACCAGACGCACGTCGATGCCCAGGTCTCTGGCCGCCTTCACGGAATCCACCGGCGCCCGGTCATCACTGATGACTAGACGCAGTTGATTGGTCGGACAGAACGTAGCCATCGCGACGCGGTTCCATTTCGTGTGGTCGAAGACGCCGATCACATCCTTGGCCGTCACAACCATTGCTCTCTTGAGCTCCGCCTCTTCGGCGTTCACGTCGGTCAGGCCCTCCTCGAGCGTGAATCCGACCGCGCCCACGAAGGCCTTTTGAATGTTCAGCTGGCGGAGCATCATCGTTCCCCACTTGCCGACCAGCGAGAACGCCTCCCAACGGACAGCGCCGCCGGGCATGAGGACGGTGATGCTGGGCTGGGCGGCCAACTCCGTCGCGACGCGTATTCCGTTCGTCACGACCGTCAGCTCTCGGCGAGCCTTCAGATGACGCGCGATCTGGAGCGCGGTGGAGCTCGCGTCCAACGCGATGCTGTCGCCGTCTTCCACGAGGCGCGCCGCCTCCGCTCCGATGAGCGATTTCTCTGTCGTATGGAGGCGGGCCCGAACCTCGAAAGCCAGCTCCGCTCGGCTCCGGCCGACGCTGATGGCGCCCCCATGGGTGCGGAGGACACTCCCTTCCCCCTCGAGTACGGCGAGGTCCTTTCGAATCGTGACTTCTGAAACAGATAGGCGCTTGCTCAGGTCGATGACCGAGGCGCGTGCATTTTCCTCGATCACGCGAGCGATGGCTTGACGCCGCTCGGCAGCGTACCGACTACCTTCGATTGCTTTCGATTGAGTTCGAATAGCGGAACTCTAAACTCACTCGAAAGGTGCGTCAAGCCCCCAAAATGGGGCGCCCGTTGGTGCGGAGCGAACGAGGAATCACTGCGACTGCAGAGGTGCAGCCGGGACCTATGTGAGTACCGTCACCACCATTCGTCTTCGAGGGCGCGATCGGTGCCGCCTGTTTCGTCGAGCGCGTCAAGCTCCGCCATGTCTGCTTCCGAGAGGTTGAAGTCGAAGATGCGTGCGTTCTCTTGGATCCGATTCCGGTGCGTCGACTTGGGAATCACGATGAGGTCGCGCTGCAGGCACCACCGCAGCAGCACCTGGGCCGGCGTGCGTCCAATGCGCAAAGCCAGCCGTTTTACCGTCTCGTTTCCGAGGTGGCGACCGGTCCCGAGAGGGCTATAGGCTTCCACAGCGACTTTGCGCTGCTCTGCAGCGTTGAGAAGCTTTTGGCGGTACTCGAACGGGCTGAACTGCACCTGATCGACCACCGGTGCAACTGTGGCGGTCGCTATCACCTGGTCCAACTCTCGAACGTCAAAGTTCGACACGCCGATGGAGCGCGCGTATCCCTTTTCGCGAGCTCGTTGCATTCCTCCCCAGGCCCGGGTTGGACCACCTTGCGGCCAGTGAACCAGGTACAGGTCGACGAAGTCGACGCCTAGCCGGCTGAGACTCCGCTCAATCTCGGCAACCGGATCTTGGGCGCCGGGCCAGAACTTTGTGGTGATGAAGACCTCATCGCGGGGTACTCCACTGTCCTTCAACGCGCGGCCAACGCTCTCCTCATTGCCATAGGCCTGAGCGGTGTCGATGTGCCGATACCCAAGCTCGAGCGCCCATCGCACCGCATTGACCGTTGTTGGTCCGTTCGGAATCTGCCAGACGCCTAGGCCAAGCAGTGGGATTTGCTTTCCGTCGGCGAGCGTTCGCACGCGCTGATCAGCCGTCTTTGAGCCCAGGTCACGCATTCAACTATGGTCCCGCAATCCGCACAGCACGCCGCCGTTGCGCGGCCAGGGCGATGACACCGAGCGCGACCACGCCAAGGCTGTAGACCACCGTTGTCGGGCGCAGACCAACTGAGGTCGTGGCAATTCCGGCGGCCACGGCCGGGAGGCTGAAGGCCAGATAGGCGATCACCAGCGCGGCGGCCAAGAGCTCGCTGCGTTCGGCGGGTCCAGCGATACGTGCCAGCGTCCCGAAGGAGCCGAGGGCTGATGCGCCGAAGCCGACACCCGCGGCCACCGTTCCGATGCCGGCCAAAGCCACGGCATGGGTTTCCACGCCGGCGAGCGTCAATGCGGTTCCAGCAGATAGGAACGCCGCGCTTATCCCCAAGACCCTGTTGGTCGGCCATCGCCGCAGGGCGAAGGCGGTGAGAGCGCCGGCTCCGCACAGCAGCGTCACAACAAGCCCACCCATGAGGTGGTTCTTGAGGCCGAAGAGACTCACCGCGACCGAAGGACCGAGTGAAAGGTAGAGCCCGCCGAGCGCCCAGCTGGCAACGATGATCGGGACGAGCGCAAAGACGTCGGGGCGAAGACGGACTGGAATACCGAGCACAGGTATCAGCGAGGCGAGGGTGCCAGGGCGTCGTGCCGACGTCTCGGGAATGAGCGTGACAACAACAAGCGCTACGCCCGTTCCGAGCAGCAGCAGCGCGAAAACCAGGTGCGTCGGGAAAGGTGCGAACTCGACCAGCGCGCCACATCCAAGGGCTCCCAGCGCGAGACCGCTGATTGGCGCAACTCCATTGACCAGGCCGGCGCGGCCTGGCGAATGGGGCGGGTCCAAGTCGACGAGCGTGGCTCCCAGTGTCGAGAACGCGGCGCCAGTGGCGATCCCTTGGGCGACGCGGGCGGCGATGAGACCGGTGACATCACCGGCGGCCAGGAAGAGGAAAAACGCGGCCGCCTCGAGCGCGATCGCTCCCGCGAGCACCGGGCGGCGACCAACGTGATCTGAGAGAGCCCCAATGACGAGGAGGGAGCCGATCAAGCCAACGACGTAGACCGCGAAGATGACGGTAAGCGTCGTAGCTGAGAAACCCCACTGCTTCTGGTAGACGACGTAAAGGGGCGTGGGCGCACTCGCCGCTGCGGCGAACAGCACAAAGATGGCGGAGATGGCTGCGAACGCAATTCCGGGTGAGAGCCCGCCGCGCCGCGTCGCCTCTATGTACGGATCCGCCGTGGCCTCGACGTGAAGTGCGATGGCTACTTTCCGGCGAGCTCGCGCCGGGCGGCCGCAACGATATCGGCGCCGGTATTGGCGTGCCCGCTGATGCCCCAGCCGCCCTCGGGCGACTCGGTGATCAGAACCCATGTGCGATTGGTCAGCGCCGGGTCCCCCGCGGCGGCCGCGACGATGTCGGTCAGCTCCCGCACTACGCCGAGCTGCTTGTCGCGATCAAGAACGCCGATCGGCGTGAGGACCTGGACCCGGACGTAGTTGGTGTCGCCCGAAACGTTGGACATCGCGTCGGCCGGCAGGTCGTGGATGAACGCGGCGGTGTTGTTCCGAAACATTGAGATGTCAGGCACCTTCTCCCACCGCATCACGGCGGAGGCAAGGTCCTTGGCAAGGGTGTGCTTGTCGCTGAAGGTTCCCTGGGTGGCGTAGACGTCGATCATGGGCATGGATTCATTCCTTGTGGTCAACAGAACGGTCTGTATATTACTAGAAATAGACAGACCGGTCGGTAAAATTCCATCCATGCCTGTAGAAACCGCTGAGCGACCTTCAGCCCGAGACCGTTTGCTGGCAGCCGCCGATGAGCTCTTCTACGCCGAGGGCGTACACGTCGTCGGGGTTGACCGCATCGTCGAGCGGGCCGGCGTCACCAAGGCCTCCCTCTACAACACCTTCGGCAGCAAAGAGGAGCTTGTGCGGGCGTACCTAGAGCAGCACATGCGTCGAAGGCAGGAGCGCGTTGCTCGGATCCTGGCCGCAAATGACACACCGAGAGAGCGCATCCTCGGCGTGTTTGCCGAGGTTGAAGAGTTGCTGGCAGGGTCGCAGTTTCGTGGGTGCCGCTTCATAAGCGCCGCCGCTGAGTCGCGACCGGGCGATGCAAGCGAACGCGTCGGCGCGGAGTATCGCGCGTGGCTCTGGTCCCTCTTTACCGAACTGGCGGAGGCAGCGGGCGCAAGCGACGCCAAACAGCTTGGCAGGCGTCTTCTTCTCCTCTACGACGGCGCCGCGGTCGCAGCACGAATGGATCCAGATCGCGATGCTGCCGCTGGTGCCGTGCGCTCCGCAGTGGTGGCGTTGCTCGACGCTGCAATCCCAGCGACCCGGGGTTAGCCGACCAACAACCTAAGGCTGCCCCGGCTATGCGAGGTGCGCTCTCGGCCGTGCCGACGCGACCATGACTCCACCGGAAATTCCGAGCGCGACGGCCCCGACCATCAAAGGCAATGGGAGCAACCCCCACATGGCCCCGCCCGCAAGGAGTAGCGCCGCGACCAGCAAGCCGATTCCCGTCGCTGTGAGGAGCCGGCTCGCACGAAACGCGCTGCCCAATGCCCGTGTCGCGGCCGCGTCCACGATGTTTACGGGGCTCGACGCGACCTCCGACGCTTCTGTCCACTGTTCGTCGCCGCTCACGAACTCCAGCGTCAGTTCGGGCGGCGCCACCTCCCGGGCGTTGTCAGCCGTGAGCAGCGCAAGCCGCTGCCCCAGCGAGGGCGCCTCGAGCTGGCGCGATAGCACGACCGTGTCCGCGCCTTCGGCCTTCGCGTAGGCTATCAGCGCCTCAGCCCCGGGTGTCCTTGGCAGCCAGCCGTACGCGTCCACGCCGCGCGCTCTGGCATTGTCGACCTGGGTCGCCAGATCGGCCCGACCCAGCTCCCTCAGCTCGGCCGAAGACAATGGGTGTTGATAGCGGCCGGAGTCGAACTCTGGGAATGGGTCGGTCCAGAGTGACGTCGCGTCAGTGTCATAGAGGATGAGCCGCGCCTCCCGCGCGGCCGCCAGCCGGACGGCTGAGGACCACACAGCGGCACGCCGGTTCGTCTCGGCCGCGCACGCGACCACGGTGGGAGGCCTCTTGCTGTTCTCGATGTCCAATTGCATCTCTCGACGTTCTGAATTCGCCTTCTTGCTCGGTTCTTCCGTCGTCAGCAGGACCATTTCGATCGGGTTGATCTCGAGGTAAACGTCATCCGTCAGCCTCAGGCTCATGCTTGCTGGCTCCTCTGCGCTGCCGGCGCCGGGATCCGCCGAAACGGCAGTCCGCGGTCCTCACGCAACCAGAGATAGACGAGCGGGACGATCCCGATGATCGAGATGACGATGTATCCGACGATGCCGCCGAACGAGTCGTACGCGCCGTGCATCAGCGAGACGCCGATGTAGGTGATGAGGATGGCCAAGGTCGGGCGAAGGCGGCCGTTGCGCGCGGCGTGGAAGATCACCCCGCCGAGGATCGCCGACCAGAGGCCATGGCCGAACGGAGCCAGCACGCCCCGAACGAGTTCGTTCAGGACCACTGATGGCAGGGAGAGGAAGAGCTGGTGCCCCTGGACGACGAAGAGCGACGCGAGAGCGTAGCCACTGCTCTCGAGCGCGGCGAAGCCAAATCCAACGGTGGCTCCCAGCACCATGCCGTCACGGGTCGTGTACGAGCGAATACCGAGCGCAAAGACAACGATCAGTGCACCTTTTACGAACTCCTCGATGAGGCCGACCTTCAGGTTCCCGAACAGGCCCGGGCCGAACACCAGCCAGTATTCGAGTGTCGAGGCGGCCAGCGCGCCCAAGACTCCGGCGAGGATGAACGCGGACACGACGCGCCTCGGTGACAACGCAGGGCTCGGGTCGTGATCGAGGTACCAGACGACCCCAGTCACCGGCACGAGAAAGCTGCCCAGCAGCACGATCGTCGGCAGGAGGATCAAGTTGTTGGTGTAAAAGGCGTCGGCGACGGTTGCGATCCAGAGCACCAGCCCGATCGGCAGAACCAACCACCAGCGCGGCGCCCATCCGCGCGCAGACTTCGTGATCATTTCAATTCCATCCTTTGTGTTTCTTTGTGCTGGTCTGATGCAGACCGCCGCCATAGCGCGACACCAGTCATCACGACCGCCAGGGGTGGCACGAGCCACCACGCGTCGATTCCGTTTGCGATCAGCAACGCGGTGATCCCAAGAGCGAGCAGTATCACCGCCGCCACCATCCAGTCGTCCCCGACAACGAAGCTGTAGAAGAAGCGTCCCACTGCAGCCAGCCACCTGACTACGGTCATGACGTCACCACCCTCAATGCCGCGGAGGTTGTGCGCCGCTCAAGGCCGATGAACGCCAGCGCAGCGACAACGTTGAATGTGAGCAGCGCGACGATGTCGAGGTCGCTCTGTGGCCAGGTCACGCCCAACCCCTCCAGTGCCCAGAAGGTGCCGAACGAGGTCAGCATGGTGCCGACGACGAGCTGGAGCAGGCTGCGCGGAATCCGCGACACCAACGGGTTGATGGCCAAGCCGATGGCCCCGATCACCACCACAGCGGCAGCGCCGGCGAAGATCGCCGTGCCCAGCTGGCCGGCGCTGGCTCCAAACGAGACGACGATCAGCGCCACCTCGAGTCCCTCGAGGAGGACGCCCTTGAAGGACAGCACGAACGCAGTCCAGTCGACGCCAGTCCTCGGACCACGTTCGTCTTCTGGCTCGCGCCCGTGGTAACCGGCCAAACCGTTGGCCGCCACCCGAGCAATCCCTTTTCGAAACCACTGCAGTCCGAACAGCAGAAGCAATGCGCCGACGACCACGCGCAGCGGCTCGATCGGGATCGCAGTGAGCGCCGCTCCCATTACGGCAACGATCACGGCCAATATCGCGAAGCCTGCGGCGGCGCCGATCAGCGTCGAGCGCCAGCCTCGTGTCGCTCCGACGCCGTCGACGATCGTGACCATCTCGATCGCTTCGACGGTGGAGGCAAGGAAGGTCGTCAGGAGGACGACGCCAACCCCGGTCATCGTGGAGCGCTCACCGGCGCGTCGCTGGTCAGCCCAAGCCGGGCGGCGCTCACGTCGAGGCGGCCCGCTCCCTGACCAACAAGGATTCGCCATCGTTCTGCGATCGCCCGGGCAACGGGTATCGCCTCCGGCCCAGTGGCAGCTGCGGTCAGGTCGAGGTCCTTGAGGCCCCACTCGAGGGGGAACTGCGGGCTGTGGTCGGAGCTCTCCATCTTCGCCAGCCTGGCCAGAGCACTTCCGGACGCAAGCGGTCCTCCGCGGACAGCAGCGAGCAGCGATTCGTAGGGAACCCCAAGGCGATCCGCGGCGGCGCTGGCCTCAGCGACAGCTTCGACCTCGAAGGCAAGCCAGGTGTTGAGCACCAGCTTGAGCCGGGTTCCAAACCCAGCCGGCCCCAGCCAAAGCACGCGCTGACCCAGCGCCGCGAAGACGGGGTCGAGCGTCGTGCGTGCGCGGTCCGGACCTGAGGCCAGGATCGTCAGCTGCCCGGTGCGCGCCGGGTCGCGTGTCCCGGAGACCGGCGCGTCGACAAACGCGACGTCCGGGCGCCGCTCGGCGACGACGGCGATCAAATCTTCGATCGCTTTCACGCCGATCGTTCCCATCTGGGCCCAGGCAGCGCCGGTACGTATGGCTCCAAGGGCGTTTTGGGTCAGCATCACGTCGCTCACGGCCTCGGGTGTGGCGAGCATCGTCAGCACCACGTCCGCCGTTCGAACTGCGTCAACCGGCTTCGCGTGAGTCGTCGCCCCCCGCTCTGCCAGCCGCGCCGTCGCGGCCGGCGTGCGATCCCATACGTCGATCGAAAAGCCCTGGTCGAGCAGGCGCTCGGCCATGCCGGCGCCCATGATGCCCGTCCCGAGCAAAGCAACTCCTCGATTCATTGCAGCAAACCTCCTCAAACCGACTCGGGCGTTGGTCCGCCCACAGCTACTTCCGCAGAGACGATCTGGTCGATTCGGCGTAGTGCCTGGTCATCGAGCTTCAGGTCGGCTGCCGCGATGGCGTCGTCGATGTGCCTCGGATTGCGCGTGCCCACGATCGCGACGTGGACCGCCGGGTTGGCGAGCGTCCAGGCGACCGCGAGCCGGCTGACGGTAGTACCGAGCTCCAGCTCAGCGAAACGCGCGAGGGCATCCACGATTCGCAGGTTTCGGCGATAGGGCTCGCCCGTGAACTCCTCGCTCTTCGCGCGCCAGTCGCCGGGCGCGAACTTGCTCTCCGCGGTCAGCGCACCACTCAGAAGCCCGTGTGCAAGCGGCCCGTAGACCAGCACGCCGATGTCATTCGCTTGCGTGTATGGAAGGACCGACGTCTCGATGTCACGTCGGAAGAGGTGGTACGGCGGCTGCAGCGTCTCCACCTGCAGCGTGCCGCTGAATTCATCCATCTGCGGGGCGTTGAAGTTGGACACCCCGACGTGGCGGATCTTTCCGGCCGCCACGAGATCGGCCAGTGCGCCGGCGGTCGCCGCGAAGGGCGTCTTCGGGTCGGGCCAGTGGATCTGGTAGAGGTCGATGTAGTCCGTGTGGAGTGCTTTCAGGCTCTCGTCCACCCCCCGTCGCACCCAATCTGCGCTTGCGTCGCGCTCCACCCCACCTCCTGGTGTCGGCCGCAGCCCGCCCTTGGTTGCGATGACGAGCTGGTCGCGCGGACGGCCGGCGAGCGCCCTGGCAATCAACCCTTCCGAGGCGCCGAAGCCGTAGCCCTGCGCTGTGTCGAAGAAGTTGATGCCACGGTCAGCCGCCTGGCGGATGGTCGCGATCGCAGCTGATTCGTCGGTGGCGCCCCAGTCGCCGCCAAGCTCCCACGCGCCGAATGCGATACGCGAAACCCGAAGATTGCTGCGTCCGAGCCTTACTTGATTCATACCCACCTCCAAAGAACTAGGTTTGGGATTCACGCGCCGGACCTCGATCAGCTCGAGCCCGAGCGCCTCTATTCGCGCCAGCACTCCGTGCAGCGCGGCCTGATCCGCAACACCACCCTTCAACAGCGTGTCCGCGCCGTTCGTCTCAGCTCGTAGGTCGCCGAACGCGCGCCGCACCGTTTGCCCGACGTGGCCGCGAACTCGAAATTCGTAGATCACGTGATTGATCGTCGGGCCCAGGGAGGTGAGGGCACATCGCACGAATCGGGTGAACCTCGCGGTGCGAAGATGGAGATGCCGTGGGACTCACGGTCCGGTCAGACTCCACCGACGGTCCCGTCGCTCCTGCTGTCCGGCGCGGCATCGTCTCGCGCCTCGAGCTGTTCGAACGGCTCGGTGAAGCAGGACGTGTAGTCCACCTGTCCGCGCCGGCCGGGAGCGGAAAAACGATCTTGCTGCGTTCCTGGTTCGGTGAGACTGGCCTGGAGGAAAGCGCAGCCTGGGTGGCAGTAGGGCCCGACGAGCGCGACCCACAGCAGTTCTGGATCTCGACGGCTGACGCGCTCCGAGGCACGACCGCGGGTTCGAAGCTCGTCAAAGCCCTGACGGCGGCGCCCGACCTGGACGGCTGGGGGATCGTCGAGCGGTTGCTGACTGAGCTCGGCCAGCTCGAGGATCGGATGTGGCTCGTCATCGACGACCTGCACGAGCTCCATACAGACGAGACGCTGAGACAGCTCGAGCTCTTCCTCATGCGTGCGCCGGCGACTCTGCGGTTCGTTCTCGCCACCCGCCACGACCTCCGGCTGGGGCTGCACCGATTGCGCCTGGAGGGTGATTTGACCGAGATCCGGGCTGCAGATCTTCGCTTCACACTGGCCGACTCCCGCACGTTTTTCGAAGCAGCAGGGGTGCAGGTGTCCGATTCAGCCCTTCAGATGCTGCTCGAGCGGACCGAGGGTTGGGTGGCGGGGCTAAGGCTGGCGGCGCTTTCGCTTCGCGGACACGCCGATCCAGAGCGATTCGCCGCCGAGTTCTCGGGTACCGAGCGCACGGTCGCCGACTACCTGCTCGCCGAGGTACTCGAGCGCCAGACGGAGGAGGTCAGGCAACTGCTGCTCCGGACTTCGGTGCTCGAGCGCGTCAGCGGTCCGCTCGCTGACGTCCTGACCGGAGGCTCCGGCGGGGAGCGGATCCTGCAGGAGCTAGAAGAGGCCAACGCGTTTGTGATCTCGCTGGATGCGCGGCGGTCGTGGTTTCGCTACCACCGCCTGTTCGCGGACCTGCTGCAGCTCGAGTTGCGGCGGAGCGAACCCGACGAGCTCATTGGGCTGCATGGCGCAGCCTCGGACTGGTATGCAAAACATAACTACCCCATCGATGCGATCCGCCACGCCCAGGCTGCCGATAGATGGAACGAGGCTTCGCGCCTGCTCTTCGACAACTGGTTGAGCCTCCAGCTCGATGGGCACGTGGCGACCGCCCACGAACTCCTCTCCGGGTTCCCGGCCCGGGCCATGGCAGGGGATCCTGAGCTGGCCGCCCTGATGGCATCTGACGAGCTGTCGCGGGGTTCAATCGAGAAGGCGGAACCGCACCTCGCGCTCGCGACCCAGGGATTGGCGTCTGAACCTGAAGAGCGACGTGGAAGGTTTGAGGTCGGCCTTGCGCTCCTGCGGCTCACCCTGGCGCGCCGACGTGGCGATCTTCCGGCTGTGGTCGACGAGGCGCAGCGGTTGCTCGCGACGGCCGGCGCTCTGGACGCGCCAGAGTTTGGACTCGGCGACGACCTGCGCGCGCTCGCCTTGATCAGCGTCGGCATCGCTGAGCTCTGGTCGAATCAAACCAGAGAGGCGGACCGACATTTCGAGCAAGGAGTGGCGCTGGCGCGCCAGCTCAAGCGCCCGTGGCTCGAAATCAGCGCCCTTGGCCAGTGGGCGATGCTCGTGAGACTCCGATCCTTTCCGCTCGCCATAGAGCGAAGCACCCGGGCGATCGAGCTGGCCGAGCGGCACGGCTGGAGCGATACGCCGATTGTGTTCATCGCCTATGTGACGCTCGGCAACACGATGGTCTGGCAGGGAAGGCTCGCAGAGGGAGAGCGCTGGCTGGAGCGCGCTGAGCGAATGGGTGGCACGGGGTTTTCAGAACCGCCAAACGCGATGATGCTTCACATCGCTCGCGGAATGCTCGAGGGGGCACGAGGGCGTGATGACGAAGCGCTGACCGCATTCCGCGTGGCCGAGCGGTATGCGCAGTCCGTCGTTACACTGCACACCCTGGCGACGCAGGCACATGCGCTCGTCCTACACACCCTCCTCCGCATGGGCCAGACGCAGTCTGTCGAACAGGCCCTCGCCGCCATGGATGAGGCAGAGCGTGGAGTCGGAGACATGTGCACAGTCCTGTCCGCGCTGCGATTGGCGCAGGGCGACCCCCGCGCCGCGACCGCCGCGATTGCGCCTGTCATCGGTGGTTCCGCGCCGCTGACAAACCCCGGTTGGCTGACGCGAGCTCTCGTTTTGGACGCGATCGCAAAAGACGCGATCGGGGACCTGGATGGAGCCGACCGGGCTCTACGGCGAGCTTTGGACCTCGTTGAGCCAAACGGCGCGGTCTTGCCGTTCCTCCTGGTCAACCCGGAGCCAGGACTGCTCGAGCGGCATGCCCGAGGTCGTACTGCTCATGCCGCTCTGGTCTCGGAGATCCTCAACCTCCTCCTCGGCAAGCAGCCCGCATCGCCGCAAGGCGAGGTGCCGAGGCTGCAAGAGCCACTGAGTGAGAGCGAGACGCGCATCCTGCGCTACCTGCCCACCAATCTCTCTGTCCCTGAGATCGCCGACCAGACGTACCTTTCGGCGAACACTGTCAAGACACACATGCGTCACCTCTACGGGAAGCTCGGTGCACACAGCCGTACCGCTGCCGTGCAGCGGGCTCGTTCGTTGGGCTTGCTTGCGCCTTCAGCCTTCAGGAGTCCCAGCCGCAAGCAGTAGCCGGCAAATCACCCGATGCGGGTGACGACGGCTCACCTCGATGCGATGAACCATGGGCTCAAGGCAAATGCAGAGATTCAAACTGGAGAGGATGTGAAGTGAAGAGACTCATGCCGATTCTGTGGGGACTCGTCGCGGCGTATGCCGTCGTGACATTCGTCATCACGGTCTTTCCCGGCGTAATTCCAACACCAATCCTGATCCCGGTCCTGGTTATGGTGCCGCTTGTCTTTGCGCTGCTGCACGGTGCGCGGCGTTACGGCTGGGCCGGAATATTCGTCTTTCTCGTCCTCTGCCTTGCCGTCAGCAATGTCCTCGAAAACCTGAGCATCCTGACGGGGTTTCCGTTCGGCCACTATTACTACACCGGCGATCTCGGACCGAAGCTGTTCCTGGTGCCGATACTCATCGGCCCGGCTTACTTCGGGACGGGCTATCTGGCGTGGGTACTGGGCACAGTGCTCGTCGGTGACGTCCGGTCGAGGGGAAGCGCATTCACGGTGTTTGCGGTCCCCTTCATCGCTTCCTTCTTGATGGTGGCGTGGGACCTGGCCATGGATCCGACGAACTCAACGATCCGCCACAACTGGATCTGGCAGCAAGGCGGTGGGTATTTCGGGGTGCCACTGACGAACTACCTCGGCTGGTCCTTCACCGTGTACGTCTTCTTCCAGCTATTTGCGCTGTACCTGCGTTTCCGCAGGCCGAACAGCGAGGTGGAGACGCAGGGTCTGTCAACGTCCTACTTAGCGCAGGCAACGGTGATGTACGCGGTGATCGGCCT
>VBHX01000005.1 GCA_005879945.1 Chloroflexota bacterium
CTCGGTACTTGCTGTACTTCGGCCGCCTCGAGATTCGCAAGGGAGTCGATACCCTGATCGATGCGCTCCCGGCGGTGATGTCGGCCGACCGCGACGTCCACTGCGTCTTCATCGGCGAGGATATGGGCTTCAACGGCGTGCCCTTCGTCGAATACGCTCAGCAAACGTGCGCCGTTTTCTGGCCACGTGTCCATTTCCTGCCTCGGATGGCGCATCCGGAGCTTTTTGGAATCGTCGCCAACGCAACACTGGTGGTCATCCCATCTCGGTGGGAAAACCTTGCCAACACCTGTCTCGAATCGATGGTCTTGGGACGCGCGATCATCGCGACCACAGGGTCGGGGTTCAACGAGGTGCTCACCGATGGCTTGGATGGCCTGCTCGTGCCGCCCGGCGACCCGACGGCATTGGCTGAAGCGGCCACCAAGGCGCTCGGTGACCCTGCGTTGCTGGAGAGACTCGGCGCCGCGGCACGGCTGCGCGCAAGCGATTTCACTGTCGACGGAATGGCCCGCCGGCTGCAGAGGATATATGGCGAGCTCAGCGCCTGAAAACGGTCACGCGACCGCAGGCCTGCCGATCTCGGTTTGCGTCCCTTCGACGCGCTGGGAAACGGTGGGATCGACGATCCACGCGGTCCGAGCCCAGACCTGGACCGACTGGGAGCTCGTCATCCTCGGTCAGGGTTCGCGTGAGCCGCTGGAGGCAGCAGTCGCGAAAGCGGCCGCGGGCGATCGGCGCGTGCGTTATGTCCAGCTTCGGGGAAGGGGGTTGAGCCTCGCCCGCAACGCCGCGCTGGAGGTCGCCGCAGGTTCCGTGATCGCGTTCACCGACGACGACTGCGAACCGCGGCCGGACTGGCTCGCATCCTTCGCGCAGGCGTTCCTCGACGATCGCCGGCTCGGCGTGGTGGGCGGCGCGGTGCTGAGCCCCGAGTCGCTCGGCTATCTCAAAACCTGCCCAACATGCATTCCGAGCGAGGGCCTCTATGACCCCGTGGCTGAGCCTGGGCATCCGCCCGACGGATGGGACTGGATCGGCGCCAACTTCGCGGTTCGGCGCGATGTGGCGAGGGGACTCGGCGCCTTCGACGAATGTCTGGGGGCGGGTTCGGACTTCCCTGCCGCCGAGGACACCGACTACAAGCTCAGGCTCGAGGCCGCAGGCGTGCGCATGCTGAGCACACCGCGTGCCGCCGTCATCCATACATATGGTGTGCGCAGGGGTTGGGCGGTGTTTCGCAGCCAGCGCAACTATGCGACCGGCAACGGCGGCATGGCCGGGAAGCTCACGCTGCTCGGCGACATGCGCGGCGAGCAGTGGCTCGATGACACCAGAAAGGATTGCCACGGGACTCCGCCTCGACTTGCACGCAGCCTGCGCAGGCTGCATTACTTTTCCGCCGCATACGAGCGCTGCCTGCGCGACTACAACGTCGTCGACGGCTTCCTGAGGCGAGCCGGATGAAACGCGTCGAGCTCGATGGCCGCAAGGTCCTGGTCATCGCGTATGGCCACCTGGCCGACACGATGGCTTCGATTCCCGCGCTACGCAGCCTGAGGGCCGCGTATCCGTCCGCATCGATCCACGTGCTCGCGCTCGAATCGGCCGCCCCGATCCTTGGGCCATGCCCATACATCGACGAGCTGATCACCTGGCGGGACTTCCAGCACAAGGGCCAGCGGGTCGCCCGGATCGAGAAGGCTGGGGTTCTGGCGGCGCTCGCGTGGAAGCTCAAGCAGTCCCGCTACGACGCCACGCTCGTTTTCCACCGGAGCAACGGCGCGATGCGCAAGCTGGCCGGCTGGATCGGCACTCCCATCCGCGCCGGTGTCTCGAATGGGGGTGACGGCTACACGCACGCCGCCGCGCCCGGCCCTGATGTCGAGTCGTCCCGCGAGGAGAACCGCCGCGTCCTCGCCGCGCTGGGCATCGACGAGGATGGGGGCGCGCTCGAGCTGTGGACGAAGCCTGAAGACGCGGAGTGGGCGACGGCATTCGTGGGGTCGGGAACCGGTCCGCTGGTCGGGATTCACCCCGGCTCGGATTGGTCCTGCCAGCAGTGGCTGCCGAAACGATTCGCTGAGGTCGGCAGCACGCTGCAGGCCACGGCAGGAGCGCGGATCGTAATCACAGGCTCGGCCGCCGAGACGGATCTCGAGGCCGAGATCGTGCAGGGCCTTGCCAGAGACCCGCTTGGCGCGTGCGGCCAGACCACCTTTGGACAGTTCGTCGAAGTCATCCGCCGACTCGACGTCCTCGTCTGCGTGAACAGCGCGGCGGCGGCGGTCGCGACCGCGGTCGGGACTCCGGCTGTGGTCCTCCTCGGTCTCGAAGACGCCAGGTACACGGGAGTCGGAAGCAGCCGCACCCAGACGCTGATTCAGCCCAAGGTCGCCAGCCAGGGCGGCGGCTGGTGCGAGTTCGGTCGGTGGGGCGTGCTGTCGGGCTGCAACTCACCGATGTGCCGAGGGCTCGGAGGGCTGGCAGCCGTCGCGCCGGCAATCGTCTCGGCGGAAGTGATGAAAATGCTGGAGCGATCCGCGCAGGCGCCGAGCCAGACCGCCTTGGCTGATGGCGGGACACCGGCCCATGAAGCTGGGACACCCAAGCGGGCGTCCAACCAAGTACCTATTGGGTAGGCGCTGATCTGCCCCTAGAGTTTCCAGCGTGAGGCGGACCCTCGAAATTGTCTTCATGCATAAACGCCTGCTCATCGCGCCACTGCTGGCGGCGTTGATCGGCACGGCCGGCTATGTGCTGCTGCAGCCACCGTCCTATCAGTCAACTGGTGTCGTCTGGGTGAACACCGGTGGGGTCGGCACCCAGAGCCCTGCGCAGACGCAGGCCGACATCCTGAGCCAGGACCTGAAGACCAGCACGTTCGCGATCGCGGTCGCCGACGCCGGCCCCCTCGACGCGTACCTGACCGCGCATCCGGGCGCGATGTCCACCAACCCCATTCACCCGCTCAAGGAATTGGTCCTGGGCAACAGCGCCCCACGAAAACCTTCGTCGGACGAGTTAAAGACATACCTGGCCACGCACGTGACGATCGCGGCTGTCGGGCCCAACCAGTTGACCGTGACGGTCACCGCCCCGACGCCGAACGTCGCTCGAGACACGGCGAACGCACTGATCGCCCAGCTGCTGGCCTCCGAGGTGGCGGCCAAGATCGCCCCCTTGCAGACGAACCTCGATCTCCTCCAGAAAGAGCTCGTGGCCCAGACGGATGTGCTCAAAGCAGCCGTTGGCGCCGTTCAGACTTACCTTGCCGCGAATCCCAAGCTGATCAAGGAACCGTCGGCCGCGGCAAGCGACCCACAGCTGGCCGTCCTCAACGGAGCGGCAGCTGAGGCGCAGACGACCTACCAGAACCTTCTGACGGCGATCGACAAGGTCAAGTCGGACATCGCGACCGCACAGCAGCCGAAGCTGGCGCCTTTCAGGGTCGTCGACTCGCCCCAGCTGCCGTCCTCGCAGGCTCTTGGCAAGACGGAGATCATCGCGATCGCGGCGGGCCTCTTCGCGGGGCTGCTGGCGATGGCAGTTATGGCCGCCCTGCTCGTCCGGCTCGATACCACGATCCACACAGCGGACGAAGTTCAGCGCTTGGTTGGGCTTCCGGTGCTCGGATCGACTCCACAATCGGCGAGATCCTGATTGGGATGCTAGAGGCCAGGAAAGTCTCCAAGCCCGCAGCCGCCGCGCCGGCCTGGCCCGCTTCGCTGTACGCCAAGCCGCGCGTGCAGCCGTCGTGGGAGCCGTCGCCATCGCCATCGCCATCGCCATCGCCGTACGTGCGAACGCCTGCTGCACTGGGCGGGACCCTCGTGGCCGAGGACATGATGGAAGGCGTCCGCCAGGCGATCCAAACACTTGGGG
>VBHX01000006.1 GCA_005879945.1 Chloroflexota bacterium
GCCAAACCCAAGCTCACGATCCAGTTCTGCGTCCCTTGAGACTATCTCGACCAGGCCGTGCGCCTGGCGGAGGAAGTCCTGGATCGCTGGGCGCCGGTGCTCGGTGGCGTTGAGCTGAAGACCGGCAGCCACGGGGTGTTCGAGGTGTCGATCGACGGGGAGGAGGTCTTCAGCAAGGCAAGGCTGGACCGCTTCCCGGACAAAGGCGAGGTGGCGAAGCTGCTCGGGCCAAAGCTCGGCTCGCCGCCGGAGTGGAGAGCGACCCAGTGAAAATTCGTTCTTGCGACCTGATCGCAGCATTCGGGCCCTTCTTCCGGTACTCTTTTTGGCGCGATGCGTAGTCCAGCCATTGCTTCTTTGGCCCCGCTCACCAGGCGGCGTGCCATCGACTACGTTCGCTGCGCCAGCTGCTTCTGTAGCTGACCGAACCGCTAGAGCGGGGGTTTCCCGCAGCCCACGTGCTTCGGCGCGCGTGGCTCGCCCAGCGTTCGGAATCACTACATCAGCGGAGGCTCAATCAGTTTGTCGAATCTGTCCGACGGCACATCTCTCGAAGCTTCATCGAAGAACGAGTCCATCAAGGCGGCCAGCAACCACCTTCGTGGGCTCATCAAAGAGGAGCTGATCGAGGACACGCCTGCTTTCGGCGACGAATCGGAGCAGCTGCTCAAGTTTCACGGCATCTACCAGCAGGACGATCGCGACCGCCGCAAAGAGGCGCGAGCGCGCGGCCTGGACAAGCATCACCAACTGATGATCCGGACGCGCATCCCCGGCGGCATCGTCTCGCCTGAGGCGTATATCGCGCACGACGAGATCAGCCGGCGCTGGGCCAACGGCACGCTGCGCGTTACAACCAGGCAGGACTTCCAGCTCCACGGGGTGCTCAAGGGCGACATCAAGAAGTCGATCCGGGCCATCAACGATTCGCTGCTGACCACGCTCGGCGGCTGTGGCGATGTCGAGCGGAACATCATGTGCTGCCCCGAACCTCTCGACACCCCCTTCCACGCCGAGGTACAGCTCTCCATCTCCGCGATGGTGGCCGAGCTCACGCCTCGCACCCGCGCCTATCACGAGATCTGGCTCGACGGCGAGGTCGTGAAATCGTCGGAGCCGGAAGTCGAGCCTCTGTACAAGGAGCAGTACCTCCCGCGCAAGTTCAAGACCACCATCGCGCTGGAGGGCGACAACTGCGTCGACGTTTACGCGCACGACCTCGCCATCGTCGCGATGAAGAAGACGGACGGTTCGCTGCGCGGGTTCAATGTTCTGGTGGGCGGCGGATTGGGCCGCACTCACAACAAACCGGAGACGTTCGTTGCGGTCGCCAAGCCTCTCGCGTTTGTCGAGCCGGACCAGATCGTCGACGTCGCTCGCGAGGTGGTCGCCGTCCAGCGCGATTACGGCGACCGCACCAACCGCCGGCATGCGCGGCTCAAGTACACGATCGCCGAGCGCGGGCTCGAGTGGTTCCGCGATGAGGTGCAGAAGCGGCTCCCGTTCGAGCTGCAGTCGCCCGAGCCGTTGGCGTGGAAGCCGGTGGACGACCACCTGGGCTGGCACGAGCAGGGCGATGGCCGGCTGTACGTCGGCGTCTACATCGAGAACGGCCGCATCGCCGACGTGGATGGGGTGCGCTCGCGTTCCGGGCTGCGCCGCATCATCGACGAACTGCGCCCGCAGGTTCGGCTAACCGCGCAGCAGAACGTGATCCTTGCCGGCATCGAACCGGCGGATCGGCCGCGCGTCGAGGCGCTGATGGCCGAGTACGGCATCGAGGCGGTGGAGTCGATCCCGCGAGCCATCCGCTACGCAATGGCGTGTCCGGCCATCCCGACCTGCGGCCTGGCGGTGGCCGAGGCGGAGCGCGCGCTGCCCGGCCTCATCCGCAAGCTCGCCGCGCTGCTCGACGAGCTTGGTCTCGCGGACGAGCGCATCAGCTTCCGCATGAGCGGCTGTCCCAACGGCTGCTCGCGACCATATCTCGGCGACGTCGGGTTCGTGGGCACCACGCTCGGCAAGTACGACGTGATGCTGGGCGGCGACTTCGACGGCACGCGGCTCAACCGCGTCTTCGCTCCCAATGTCCCCATCACCGAGATCCCATCGCTTTTGCGTCCGCTGTTCGAGGCGTTCAAGTCCGGGCGCGAGCCCACCGAGGGCTTTGGCAACTGGACCGAGCGCGTCGGCTTCGAAGCCCTGCGCGAGACCGTAGTTACGGAGAAGACCGCATGAGCGTCGCGGTCACCAACGAGCCGATTGCTGGTGCGGCGCCGGAGGAAGTGCTCCGGTGGGCGCTCGACTCGTTCCCGCGCGTGGCGATCGTGGCCAGTTTCCAGGCTGAATCGTCGGTGCTGATCGACATGGCGGCGGGCATCCGCAGCGACGTTCGCATCATCACGCTCGACACCGGCCGGCTGCCGCAGGCGACCTACGATATGATCGACCGCGTCCGCGACCGCTACTCGATCGCGATCGACGTCGTGTCACCCGACCCGGTGGATCTGTCCGAGATTGTGGTGGAGCACGGCGCGAACCTGTTCTACCGATCGCCGGATCTCCGCCGCCTATGCTGCGACGTCCGCAAGTCGAGGCCGCTTGCGCGTGCGCTGCGCGGATACGACGCGTGGGTGACCGGCCTGCGCCGGCAGCAGTCCACCACCCGTGCGCAGACGCCGGTCGTCGCGCCGGACCCCGAACACGAGGGCCTGACCAAGATCGCGCCGCTGGTCTCGTGGTCGAAGGACCAGGTCTGGGCATACATCCGCGACCACGACCTTCCGTACCACCCGCTGTACGAGCGCGGCTACACGTCGATCGGCTGCGACCCATGCACGCGCGCAACGACGGCCGGCGAAGACGAAAGGGCGGGCCGGTGGTGGTGGGAGCAGGAGGGCGAGGTCAAAGAATGCGGTCTCCATTGGGCGGCGAAGTGAGCAACCTGCTCGCACTGTCCGACAAGCACGCGTTGAGTGTCGAGCGGCTCACCGTGGCTTTTTCGCACGGCGACCAGCTGCTGGTGGCGTTGGACGGCGCGACGCTCGAAGTCAAGCGCGGCGAGTTTGTCTGCGTGGTCGGAGCGTCTGGCTCGGGCAAAAGCACGCTGCTCAACGTTCTGGCCGGCCTCGATCGCCCCTCAGCAGGACGGGCTCACGTCCATGGGAGGGTGGCTCTGATCTTTCAAGAATCTGCCCTACTGCCCTGGCTGACCGCCGCGGGCAATGTGGAGCTGGCGCTCGAGCTGCGAGGGGTGGTCAACGCATCGGTTCGCCACGAGCTCGCCATCGAGCTCCTTAACCGAGTGCACCTTGCCGG
>VBHX01000007.1 GCA_005879945.1 Chloroflexota bacterium
GGGAGCCGCCATTGAGGGTCAGCCATGAGGTGTAGTGGTCCAGGCCGGACGCGAAGTAGTCGGCGGCCGCGCCGTCACCCACGTCGATGACCGGGTCCCACGTGAACGACACCGAACCTGTTGTCACGCGCGACACCCGCGGCTGCGGGGCAGGTGGCGGGACTGCGTCGACGTAGATGTCGACGACAGGGTAGCCGTACTGATCCGCCATATAGGGCGGCGGCGATAGGTTGCGGTAGCGACCGATTCCACACTCGCCGCCGAATGTCCAGTTGTAGTAAGCGATGTACTGCTTCGCATGGCCGTGGACGGCCCATCCGCTGTCCGCGAAGTTCCAGTGGTAGTGGTTGGGATAGTCCTCGTGCAGGAGCTTCACCCAGCCCGACGCGTCGCCGGGCCGGCCCCTGAAGTCGCCGTAGAAGAATCCGTACCAGTCGTCGTAGCCCGGATGCGGGTGAAAGCCATAGAACGTGTCGCGCTCCGGGTTGGTGCCCACCAACGGGTCATTGGTGACGACTGTGGCGGTCCACATGTCGGAATGGTTCGTGCACCAGCCCGGCGGATCGCCATAGGTGGGGCTGCCCCAGGCGGAGCCGCCCGCAGCCGGAGAAGGCTGAAGGCCGAGGAGTGTTCCAAGTGCGATTGCCGCCAGCCGCCGCATGACCCCGGAGGCTAGGCAGGCCCGGCGCGGATCGGAACCCCGGTCGTTAAGACGGCGCCCATATTGGCACTTGACGAGACGGGACGTCTTGTCTAGTATCGTCTCAGATGGTCCAGCGAAGCCGAGAGCGCATCCTCGAGGGGGCGCGCGGCCTGTTGGCCAGGGGAGAGAACCTCACCGTGGAGCAGGTTGCTACAGCAGCCGGGGTGTCCCGAACGAGCTTCTACCGCACCTTCGAGTCGCGCCGGGCGCTGCTCGACGCCCTGGAGGTGGAGCCCGAGACCGGGACGAGGGAGCGCATCCTAGAGACGGCCCTGGACATGATCGGCGCCGCGGGGCTTACCGCCGTGTCAATGGACGAGCTCGCTGCCCGGGCCGGCGTTTCCCGGGCGACGCTCTATCGCCTCTTCCCCGGCAAGCCGGCCCTGTTCACAGGTGTCCTGCGCGCCTACTCGCCGCTCGAACCTGTGACCAGTCTCGTCGACTCGATGCGCGATCAGCCGCCAGAGGTCGTCATGCCGGAGATCGCCCGCACCGTGTATCGAATCGTTTACGGATCGGGAACGCCGCGCCTCGGCCTGCTGAGAGCAGTCGTCCTCGAGCTCAGCTCGTTGAGCCCGGATTCAGAAGAGGCGGCACGCGATCTGGTCGCCGTGATCTTCGGCTCGGTGGGCAGTTACCTGATGGCTCAGATGGCGGCCGGGCGGCTTCGCGTTATGCACCCGCTGCTGGCGCTTCAGCTGATGATCGGGCCGATCTTCTTTCACCTCCTCACGCGGCCGTTCGCGGAGCGGGTGCTCGGGCTCGACATCGATGGTGAGCAGGCTGTCGTTGAGCTGGCCCGCGGCTGGCTGCGCGCGATGAAACCCGATGAGGAGGGGGACACCGATGGCTGAGTCTTTCGCGGTCGACGTGCAGGGGGTACAGAAAAAATTTGGCAGTCTCCAAGCGCTCGACGGTGTGACGCTGCGCGTCCGCTCGGGTGAGATCTACGGCCTTCTCGGTCCCAACGGCGCGGGCAAGACGACGTTGATCCGATCGATCGTCGGACTGGTAGCGCCGGACGCAGGGACCGTCTCCGTGCTCGGCCTCCGGATGCCCAACGTCGAGAACCTGCGCAACGTCGGCTACATGACCCAGCAGGCGGCCCTGTATCCAGGGCTTTCGGTGGAGGAGAACGTCCAGTTCTTCGCCGCTGTCAACGGTGCCGAATCGGGGGTGACCGACGCGCTCAAGTTGGTCGAGCTCGACCAGCGTCGCAAGTCCGTCGTCACCACGCTCAGCGGCGGCATGCGGCAGCGATGCTCACTCGCATGCGCCATCGTGCACAGGCCAAAGCTGCTGCTGCTCGATGAACCCACGGTTGGCCTTGATCCCCAGCTGCGCGTTCGCTTCTGGGACAGCTTCCGGGAAATGGCCGACGGCGGCACGACGATCGTCGTGTCGAGTCACGTCATGGACGAGGCGGAGCGCTGCCAGCGGCTGGGTCTCGTCCAGTACGGGAAGCTCCTCGCGGAGGGCTCGCCGGATGAGATTCGATCACTCGCCGGCACCAACAATCTCGAGGAAGCCTTCTTGAGGCTCGCAGGCACGGGGGCGGAGTCATGAGCGGCCACCGAATCGGAGCCATCACACGAAGGTTGCTCCAGCAGTTCCGGCGGGACCGCCGGACGCTGGCGCTGCTCTTCGTCGCCCCGATCGTCATCCTCGCGCTTCTCGGTTACATGATCCGGGGCTCTTCCTCCACGCCGTCGGTCGGCATCGCCAACGAGGACCAGGGCCCGCTCGGAGCGACGCTGGCGTCGGCTCTGGAGCGCTCGAGCTTGATCAGCGCGAGCACGATCCAGGCGTCCGAGGGCGACTCCAGGCTGAAGGATGGGTCGCTCGTTGCGTACATCGTCTTCCCTGCTGATTTCAGCCAGCGCGCGCAGTCGGGAACGATCGCTCCTGAGGTCCATCTCGAAGGTTCGCAGCCGGGCACGTCGGTCCCGGTGCTCCAAGCACTTCAGCAGGCGTTTGCGTCGAGTGGCCCCGCGGCCGCCGTCCATTTCCAACCACAGATCCAGTACCTGTATGGGGGCCAGGGGCTCGACAGGTTGGACTATTTCGGCGCGGCCTTTATCGGCCTGATTGTTTTCTTCCTGGTCTTCGTGATCACCATCGTCGCCTTCCTGAACGAGCGCTCGCAGGGAACTCTCGAACGGTTGATGGCGAGCCCGCTGCGGCGAGGCGAGATCGTGATCGGTTACATGATCGGATTCACCGTGCTGGCCCTGGTCCAGTCCGCCGAGGTGCTGCTGTTCGCGCTCGCGGTGCTCAAGGTCTACAACCAGGGCAACGTGATCCTGATCTTTGGCCTCGAGGCGCTGATGGCACTCGCGGCGGTGAACCTCGGAATCTTCCTGAGCATGTTTGCGCGCACGGAGTTTCAGGCGGTGCAGTTCATCCCGCTGGTGGTCGTGCCGCAGTTCCTGCTTTCCGGCATCCTCTTCCCCGTCTCGACCGAGCCCAAGCCGCTGCAGGTGATCTCAGACGTGCTGCCCCTGACGTACGCGGTGAACGGGCTGCGCGACGTGATGATCAAAGGAGCTGACCTGACCTGGTCCTCGCTTCAGCTGGATGCGGGCGTGGTGGCGGCTTACTGCGTGCTGCTGATCGTCGCCGGCGTTGCGACCCTGAGGCGCCGCATCGCGTAGCCCCCGTAAGCTGCAGGGGATGATGCTCGTGTGCTCGCGGCGATGCGGCAGCCGGCTGTTCCGGGCGTTATTCGCCGAGGTCGAGCTGGACTCGGAAGGCGTGTACCAGGACCATCGCATCGCGCAGCCTGGCTACATCTGCCTCAACTGCGGTGCGCCCGCCTTCGACCTTGGCGAGGTGCCGGCGGAGATGCGCGCCGAGGCCGAAGCCGACGAGACGAAGACGGTCACGGCGGACATCCTGTGCCCGGTCTGCGAAACGATGGTGCGGGTCGACGAGGGCATGGAGTGCCCGAACTGCGGGGCCCCGCTCGAGGTCGCCTGAAGCTTGGGCCTAGGTGAGTGAGGCCGTTCCGGCGAGGAGGCTCAGCATCCAGCGTGCTGCCTCGGCCTCGCCCTCGTGGACCGCGGCGCGAAGGACCCTGACGGCGCGCGGCGTGTCGAGGTTGTCCGCGAGCGCGGCGGTGAACTGGGCCTGGAGCCGCCGCCCCCCGGCCGACATACCCTTTTTGGGTACCACCCTTCCCGCTTTCGCAGATGGAGCCGCTCCCAGCTCGTAAATGGAGGGGGGACTCCCCCCTTGCCGGCGCCGGGCAAAGCCCTTCCCCGCCGGCACCCCCCTGGCCGGCTCACCTGCCAACAAAACACGCAGGCGCTCGGCCAGCCGGGCGGCCTGCGCCAGCCCGGACCAGCTGAACTCCCAATCACGCCCATACCGATGCGAGGCCAGATAGAGCCGCACCGCGGCCGCGGG
>VBHX01000100.1 GCA_005879945.1 Chloroflexota bacterium
GGACAACGTGTACCGCGCTGCGGGAGTGGAGGCCGGGGATCGCGTGTTCCTTGCGTTCTCCTTCGGGCCGTTCATCGGTTTCTGGTCGGCGTTCGGCGGGGCGGAGCGATTAGGTGCGCTGTGTATATCGGGCGGCGCGATGACTAGCGAGCAGAGATTGCGAAGCATGCTCGACGTGGGCGCGACCGTGCTGCTGTCAACGCCCACATACGCTCTGCGATTGGCGGACGTCGCGAATCAGGTCGGCATTGACCTACGCGAGTCGGGCCTGCGCGTGACGATTCACGCGGGCGAGCCGGGGGCGAGCATCCCGGCCACGCGCGCCGCGATAGAAGAGGCATACGGTGCCACGTGCTTCGACCACACCGGCATGACGGAGCTGGGCCCGACGGGCGTCAGCTGCTCACAGAGGGATGGGATCCACCTCATCGAATCCGAGTTCATCTTCGAGGTGCTCGATGCGGATGGACACCCTTCGGTAGAAGGCGAGCTGGTGGCAACAAACCTCGGCCGTTGGGGCATGCCGCTGATCCGCTACCGAACCGGCGACAGGGTTAAGGTGTCTCGCGAGCGGTGCTCGTGCGGGAGCGCATTCTTGAAGCTATTGGGTGGCATCCAGGGACGCGTTGACGACATGCTCACGGTGCGCGGAGTGAATCTCTTCCCCTCGCAGGTGGAGGACATCGTGCGCCGATATCCGGAAGTCGTCGAGTTCGTCATCGAGCGTCGACGCGAGCGGCACATGGACGAGGTCTTGCTGTTGATCGAGGCGGTCGGTGCTGAGTTCTCGACGGACCGTCTGGAGGCTGACCTGCGGCAGGCCCTGGGCGTTCGCCTCCCCTGTCACGTGGTCGAGCGGGGAACGCTGCCTCGCTCCGAGCTAAAGGCGAGGCGGATCCGGCAAGTCGGGTCTTGAGGCTGGCGAGCTAGCGCCGCTCGTTCGCGCCAACCACCTTCGTCAGCAGGGACAACAGCTCATCTCGCTGCTTCTGATCCAACGGACCGACCAGTCGTCGTGTCATCGAGTGCGTGCGTGGGATGAGGTGTTGCACGGCGCGAAGGCCTTTTGGCGTCAGCGTGATTGTCTTGCGGCGGCCGTCACGCGCGTCTCGCACGCTGCGAATCAGGCCCCGGGCGCTCAGACGTGAGACCACCTCCGCCATCGTCGAGCGGTCGAGTGAAATTCGCTGGCCCAGCGTTCGCTGGTCGAGGTTTGGCTCGCCGTACAAGGCGTTCATCGCGGCGAACTGGGGCGATGTGATGGTCTGCGAGACCTCTTCATTCCACAGCAGGTTCATCACCTGTACGGCGCGTCGCAGCAGATGGCCCGGATGTTGCATCAGGTCTTCGGGCGAATGCGTGTCAGACGGTTCTTTCTTCACTCTTCATCTCTACAACCCGATAACCGACAGGCAAAAGGCGCAGCCCAAGGCGCTCCTCGATGGTGCCCCATATACCTCGTGGCAGGGCGAGCGCAAAAAGCGCTGCAGTCGCGCCGAGCCCGACAAGGTACCAAGGGCCACCCTGCGTGAAGGTCGTTTGAATCCCGAACAACAGGATGGCGCCCAGGATCGGACCCTCGAAAGTACCGAGGCCTCCGACCAGCACCATGAAGATCATGTAGGCCGACCACTGAACACTGAATATCGAGCCAGGCTCAATAAACAGCGTGTTGGCGCCGATGAGTACGCCGGCCGCGCCGCAACCGAAACCGGCGAGCACGAACAGCAGCCGTTTCCGGGCGGCAACGTGCACGCCCAGAGAGCGAGCGGCGTCCTCGTCGTCGCGGATTGCCTGCAGTGACACTCCCAGTGGAGAACGCAGCAGGAAAAAGAGAGCTGACAGAAAAATGACCGTGAAGCCAAGCGCCAGCCAGAACGTGTATGCCTGGCGGAAGTTGGGTGCGTACTGGTTCAGCTGGATGAGTGAAATCCCTGTCCCGGCGCCCAGGTTCTGATCGAGCCGGACCAGGATCGAGATGACCTCGGCGATCACCCACATGCCGATCGCGAACTGCGCGGCCCGCAGTCGCAGAGCAAAAAGCGATATGGGAACCGAGATCACGCCCGCCACCAGCGTCGCCAACAACATCGCGGGATATGGGCTGACGCCGAGCCCGGCGAAGAACACCGTGCCGTAGGCGCCGATGCCGATGAACGCCTGCTGTCCGACCGAAAGCAGGCCGCCGTAACCCGCGAGCGCGTTCCACATGGCCGCGAGCAGCACCAGGATCAAGAGGTTCGTGAGCCTCTGCACAACATCGGCTTCGAACAGCAATGGAACTGTCCCCAGCAGAGCGGCAATGGCAATCGTGGCGCCCGTGAACGCCCTCGATGTGCCGGTCCAGCGCTGAACCCTCATCGCGCCATCCTCAAGCTCAAGCGCCCGCCACCAAACCGAACGATCAGCACGGCGAGGAAAAGCAGGTGACCCGTCAAGGCGGAGTACTCCGGATTGATGTGAGCACCCAGCGTCTGCGCCACGCCGAGCGCGAGCCCGCCCAACAGCGTGCCCCAAAGCGACCCCATTCCGCCGATCACAACCGCTTCGAAGGCAAAGATCAGCTGCGTCGGTCCGCTGACCGGATCGAACACCGAGCGTATGGCCAGGAAGAGTCCGCCCAGAGCGGCAATTGCCACCGCAAGCGCCGTGGCGCGGGCGTATACGCCGCGACTGTCGATACCGACTAGCTCGGCAGCGTCAGCGTCCTCGGCTGTTGCCCGCATCATCCACCCGGCCCGCGTGCTCGACAGAAACAGCTGCAGCGCCCCGAATAACAGCACTGCCATCACCAGAATCACCATGCCAAGCGCGGAGACCGAGAGGCCGCCTGTGACCTGCCAGCTCGATGTGGTGATAGCACCGGCATTTCCGCCGAGCGAGCGAACGTCGGGCGAGAAACTGATGAGCAGAAGGTTCTGGATCACGATCGACAGCCCGAACGTCGCCAGCAGCGGAGTCAGGATGCCGGATTTGAGGCTCCGTTCGAGGACTGTCAGCTGGAGTACGTAGCCGAGCAAGATCATCACAGGGAGCGCGACGACGAAGGCAACCAGGGGTGACATGCCAGTGCTCTGGACGATGACGAAGACTACGTACGCACCAAGCACTGCGATATCGCCGTGGGCCAGGTTGATGACCCTCATCACTCCGAACATGATCGAGAGGCCGCACGCAAGTACTGCGTAAAAAGCTCCGAGGAATATCCCCTGCACGACGGCGTTGACGATGGTCATGCCGGTTGCTTCAATCCGAAGTACGCGCCGACCACCCGGTCGCGATCCAGGGAGGCGGCTTCGCCCTCCAGCACGATGCGCCCCTCGAGCATGCAGATAACGCGGCCGGCCACGTTCAGCGCGCGCGTAAGGTCTTGCTCGACGAGCAACACCGTCGTGCCTTCTTTGATGATGTCGGCCAGCGAGCGATAAACAGCGTCGACGACGATCGGCGCCAGCCCCAATGAGACTTCGTCGAGCAGGAGCAGACGAGGGTTGCTCATCAACGCCCGCCCGATCGCGACCGCCTGCTGCTCCCCACCAGAAAGGTTGGCTGCCGCCATATGTCGCCGCGGCTGAAGCAAGGGGAAGACTTCGAGCACCGACTGCACGTTCCATCGGCCTCGGCGCGCCGCGGCGACGCGGAGGTTCTCTTCGACCGTCAGGCTCGGAAACAGCCGGCGGCCTTCGGGCACGAGCGCGATCCCGAGCGACACTCGACGGTGGGCCGGCATCGAAGTTACGTCTACGCCATCGAAAAGCACGCGGCCTCCGTGCGGTCGATGGGCACCGGCAATCGCTCTCAGCAGAGTGGATTTGCCTGCGCCATTGGCGCCGATCAGCGCTAGGGTCTCGCCCTGCGCCAACTCGAACGAAACTCCGCGCACAGCTTGCAGCAGGCCGTAACGGCAATCGAGCTCTTCGACTCGCAGTAGCGTCATGCGCGGGCGCCCAGGTAGGCATCGATCACGGCTGCCTGCGCGACGACCGCCTCCGGCACGCCCTCCGCGATGATGCGGCCTTGGTCCATGCAGACGAGTCGGCTCACCACCTGCATGAGCAAATGGACGATGTGCTCGATCCACAGCACCGCGATGCCGCTGTCGCGCAGGCTCGCCACGGTCTGGGCCAGTGCGGCGGTCTCGGCATCGGTGAGCCCTCCACCGATCTCATCGAGCAAGAGAACGGCGGGTTCGACGGCAAGCGCACGCGCCAGCTCGAGGCGTTTGCGCGGCAGCAAACCGAGGCTTTCCGCGCGCCGGTTGGCGATCGGGGTCAGCCCGGTCTGGTCCAGCACGCGCAGGCAGAGGTCATACGCTTCGGCTCCGCGCCGCCGTCCGCCTGCCGTCGCGCCGACTAGAACGTTCTCAAAGACGCTCATACCGATGAATGGACGCGGCACCTGGTGGGTTCGGGCGATGCCCAGCTTGCATCGGTCGGCGGCGCCTCGGGACGTCACATCCCGTCCGCGGAAATCGACGCCGCCGGAGTCAGGCGCGAGCGCTCCTGAAAGGACGTTCAGCAACGTGGTCTTGCCGGCGCCGTTCGGTCCGACGATGCCGACTGCCTCACCTTCCCGGAGCGAGAGGCTGACCCCGTCGAGCACCGCCAGTGCTCCGAAGCGCTTGCGCACGTCAACGGCGGCGAGAACCGCCGCGTCCATCGCTAGCCCTGGTATGGCTGCAGGGTCGACGCGATCGGCACGTTGCTGTCTGATGAGTTCTCGCAGATCACGAAGTCTATGGGCCATTTGGAGACGCCCTGCTTCCACTGCCCCCCGATGATCGGCGCCGCGACCACGTTCGGAACAGGGGCTCCGGCCAGCGATGCCGGCTTCGACCAGTCGAGGTGACCGACCGGTGTGTCGACCGCGAGCGTCTTCATCGCAGCTGCGACTTTCGCCTTGTCCTTCGGGTTGCCGCTTGCCTTCAGCACGGCGTCGGCCACGTCGAACAGCGCCACGCTCGGGCCGAGCTGCTGGTTCCACTGCTTGCCACTGGATGTCTCATACCCGCTGCCGAGATCCTTCGACGAGATTCCGGTGAGCGATGACTTGTAAGGCCATGTCGGCGCCCAGTAAACACCTGAAGCGAGGCCGTTGCCGATGGCGCCCAGTGAGGAGACCTGCGAAGGAAACAACCCGGTCTTGGCGATCTGCCCGATCTTCACGTGCTTTGTGTAACCCTGCTGCGCGGCCTGGCGCCAGAAGGTGGCGAAGTCCGGCGGGATGGGGAACGTGTTGAAGATCTGGCAGTCCTCCCTGATGAACTTCTGGATCTGCGCCGTGTAGTCGTTGGTGCCATCTTCGTAAGCGCCTGGGTCGATGATCGTGTAGCCGGCTTGCTTCAGCAGCGGGCCGAGTACGCCGCGGATGGCATTGCCGTCGGCGTCATTGGGCCACATCACGCCGACCTTCTTGTTCGTGGTGACCTGCGGCCACAGATGGGTGTAGGCGTTGAAGAACTGCTCGACGCCGAAGCAGAAGTGAAACGTGAACTTGAATGGCGACGGCTGCCCGACTTTGGCGCCGCGGCCAAGGTACCAGGCCTCCCATGGCACCACGGTTGAGATGCACGGAACGCCCGCCGCCTCGCAGGCGTCCGAAACGGGATTCACCGTCTCGGGCGTGGAGGTTGCCAGCATCAGGTCTACCTTCTGGTTCTGGATGAGGTCCTGGGCGACCTGCGCGCCGACCGATGGTGTCGACTGTCCATCGCGAGAAACGATCTCGACGCTGTAAGTGGTGCCGCCGACGGTGATGCCGTTCTTGAAAGCATTCCTGGCCAGGCTGACGGCGTACGGGTCCGGTTCGCCGAATCCGGCAGCCGGGCCGGTGATCGGGCTGCCTCCAAGGACCAGGCCGGTGCCTTTCAACATCTCGCGCCGCGTGATTACGCCGGACCGAACTTTCCTCTTGCTCACCTGACTCCTCCCGTTCAGATCAGGAATTGCTCCGTGTACCGACGATCGCGAGTTTGCGCCAAGCCGGTCTAAGAATCAAGGCCCGATTTCGCCAAGGCGACGGTGCCGGTGGCGGCGCCCGTGTAGTTCTCGGCCAGAGATCTCGATGCTGCGCTGGAGGAGGTGAGATAGCGCAGTTGGGCCAGGTGCAGCCGGTTGTCGAAATCGTCCTCGAGCGGCTCGCGGTGTAGTAGCTGCGTCATGAAGTTGGAGAAGTATTCCGCCCGCCACACACGCTGTAGGCAATTGACCGTGTAGCTGCTCATCGTTTCGGACCTGCCGCCCTTAATGCGCTCGGTCAGCGCCGCCGCGAGGACTGCCACATCGGCAAGCGCCAGGTTCATACCCTTGGCGCCGGTCGGAGGCACGATGTGCGCGGAGTCGCCCGCCAGGAACAAGCGGCCCGACTGCATCGGCTCGATGACCAGGCTCGTCATGGCGGTTATTCCGACATCGAGGATCTCCCCTTCCTCGAGCAATGGCTCATTGAGACGCTGGCGGAGCGCCGACCAGATGCGCTCGACCGGCCACTCCTCAAGCGTCTCGCCGGATGGGACCTGCAGATACAGCCGGCTCACGGTGGGACTACGCATGCTGTGCAGGGCAAAGCCGCGCTCGTGGTAGGCGTAGATCAACTCGTCGGCCGCCGGCGGCGTCGCGGCGAGGATTCCGAGCCACGCGTGGGGATAGTTCCGTTCGTACATCACGGCGCCTCTCGCGAGCATCGTGGCGCGGCCGATTCCATGGGATCCGTCGCATGCGGCGACGTAATCGCATTCGAGCCACTCCTGATGGCCCTGGTACGAGAAAAGGATGGAGGGACGTTGTTCGTCGATGCCCCGAATCTCGCGAGCCTCGGCCTCGAACAGGATCGGCGCACCGGCGTCGATGCGAGCCTGGACCAGGTCTTTGACCACCTCCTGCTGGCCATAGACAAATATGCCCCGGCCGGTCAACTCCTTGAAGTCGATGCGATGGCTCTCGCCGCCGAATCGCAGATGAATTCCGCCATGCTCGAGACCTTCACGGTCGAGCCTGTCCCCCACACCGGCGTCTCGTAAGAGCTGCGCGGAGCCCGGCTCGAGGACGCCCGCGCGTACACGGCGCTCGACGTAATCGCGGCTTCGATTCTCGAGCACCACCGACTCGATGCCGGCGCGGTGAAGCAAGTGCGCGAGCAGGACACCGGCCGGGCCGGCGCCGATGATGCCAACCGATGTGCGCAGGGTCATAGCCCGGCTGAAATGCTCCGTGTACCGACGATCGGAGTTTGCGTGAGTTCATAATGCCCGTCAAGGGCCGTGAACGACGTGGACTACGAGCCGCCCTATCTCCATCCCGACTATCGCTCCACCGAGCTGCGCGCTCCCAAGCACGAGCCGGTGAGACTGCCCGACGAGTGGTTCCACGATGCACCCGGACCGGTGTTCGGACGCATCCCGGTGCGGGACGAGGATGCCGACCTTACGCGCCAGCATCGAGGCGAGCCCCTTGGCGAGCGGATCATCATCACCGGGCGCGTTCTCGACAGTGACGCGCAGCCAGTCCGCAAGACTCTCGTCGAGGTCTGGCAGGCCAACGCGGCGGGGCGCTATGTAGATTCTGCCGACGACCATGCCGCACCGCTCGACCCCAACTTCACCGGCGCCGGCCGCGCCCTAACCGACCAAGACGGTTTCTATCGATTCGTCACCGTCAAGCCGGGCGCATATCCATGGCGAAATCATTTGAACGCATGGCGTCCCGCGCATGTGCACTTCTCGCTCTTCGGTCCTTCCCTCGCGAGCCGGCTCGTAACGCAGATGTATTTTCCGGGGGACCCGCTGATCCCGCTCGACCCGATCCTGAGCTCCATCCCGGACCCGCGCGGACGCGAGCTTCTGATCGCGCGACTCGACCTCGACACGACCGTTCCGGAGTGGGCGCTCGGCTATCGGTGGGACATCGTCTTGCGCGGTTCGCGCGCGACACCGACCGAGGCATGACGGCACCGACGCCGTCGCAGACGGTCGGACCATTCTTCGGTTTCGCTCTGCCTTTCGCAAATGACGCAAAGGCGTCGGCCGGCGAATCTCCCGACGCGATAAGGGTCGAGGGCCAGGTGCTCGATGGCACCGGCGACCCGGTAGGCGACGCGCTTATCGAGGCTTCACAGGGTGACCAGTTCGCACGCTGCCGCACCGATGGCGAAGGCGCGTTCCACTTCACAGTTCGCAAGCCGGTTGTGAGCAACGGCGCACCATATCTCAACATCACGGTGTTCGCGCGAGGTCTCCTCCGGCATCTTCACACGCGCATGTACTTTCCCGACGAGGACGGAGCGAATCGAGTAGATCGCGTGCTGGCGCTGGTCGATGAGTCACGACGCCACACGCTCATTGCTCGCAGGGACGGGGCAATCCTTCGGTTCGACGTCCGCCTACAGGGGGAGGGCGAGACGGTGTTCTTCGCCCTCTGAATTCAAATCCGGGAGGAAATGACGTGGCCGACGAAAAGCACAAGGGCATGGCTGTCCGTCGCGCGGTGTTGGGAGACGCCTACGTTGATCGGGCGGAGGCGTCGCGGACGCCTCTGAACGATGAGTTCCAGGACCTCATTACGCGCTATGCGTGGGGCGAGATCTGGACGCGTCCAGGACTCGACCGCCGCACGCGCAGCTGCGTTACCGTGGCGATGCTGGTTGCCCTGAATCGTAATGAGGAGCTGGCTACACACATTCGGGGCGCGTTCAGGAACGGGGTGACCGCGGACGAGCTGAAGGAGATCCTGCTGCAGACGACGATCTACTGCGGGGTGCCGGCCGGCAACACCGCGTTCGGGGTTGCGGCGAGAGTCCTGGCCGAGGCGGAGTGAGAACGCGAGCGGAGGTCGTCGGCAGCCTGCTGCGCCCGCCCGAGCTGGTGGGAGCTCGAAAGCGATTCGAGTCTGGCGAAATGACGCAGGCAGAGTTCAAAGCCGTCGAGGACGCCGCCGTCCGTGACGCCATCAAGCTTCAGGAAGACGCCGGCATCGACGTCGTCACCGATGGCGAGCAGCGTCGATTCGCGTTCTACGGCCACCTCATCGACGCGTTCGAGGGATTCGACCGCGAGGGTGGCTGGGCGATTCCTTTCCGGGACGAGAAAGGAGAGCAGCTGGTCCTGAAGCGTCCGGTCGTTGTTGATCGGCTGCGCTGGAAGCGAAGCATGTGCAGCGAGGAATGGACCTTTCTTCGGTCGGTGGCGGGACGTCCTGGCAAGGTGACCATGCTCAGCGCCCAGCAGGCTGCCGCCTACTACGACCCGGAAAAGTCCAAGGGCGCCTACGCATCCCGCGACGATTACCTGGCCGACATTGTCGACCTCTCTAGGCGGGAGGTGGACGAGCTGGTTCGCCTCGGCTGCACGTACATCCAGATCGACGGGCCGCAATACGGAGCACTCCTCGATCCCACTATTCGCGAAGGCTACCGGAAGCGTGGGAGCGACCCGGAGGATTTGATCGACCGCTGCATCGAGCTCGACAACGCGATCATCCAGGGCCACCCCGGTGTGACCTTTGGACTACACGTCTGCCGTGGCAACAACCAGAGCAAGTTCTACGCCGAAGGTGACTATGAGCCGATCTCACGCATTTTCGAGAAGACGCTCTTCAACCGGTTCCTGCTCGAGTACGACGACAGCCGCTCAGGAGGCTTCGAGCCTCTCGCCCATCTACCTGAAGACCGAGTCGCCGTCCTTGGCCTCGTGACGACCAAGAAACCGGAGCTCGAAACCGAGGCTGAGTTGAAGACCAGGATCGAAGAGGCCACGCACTACGTCCCGCTCGAGCGATTGGCGCTCAGTCCTCAGTGCGGTTTCGCTTCGACCATGGAGGGCAACCGCATCAGCCATGAAGAACAGAAACGGAAGCTGGCGCTTGTGGGACGCGTGGCAAATTCAGTCTGGGGCCAGAATTAGGCCTCACGGTCCTTCGTACGGCCTGTTTAGCGGCCGACCCGGGACATGTCCGCGTAGCGGTCCCCGACCGGAGGCTTGATCGCGCTGAGGCGCGCGAGCTGATCAGGGCTCAATGTGATTCCGACCGCGGCGGCGTTTTCCTCCAGGCGTGCGACGCGTTTGGTGCCTGGGATTGGCACGATGTCCTCGCCCTGTGCGAGAAGCCAGGCCAACGCAACCTGGGCCGGCGTCGCGCCGACATCTTTGGCAACCGCGTCCACCGCCTCGACGATGCGCAAGTTCTCCTCCAAGTTGCCATTGGCAAATCGCGGGTTGCTGGCCCGGAAGTCATCGCGACCGAATTGCTCGATGGACTGGATCTGACCGGTCAGGAAACCGCGGCCGAGCGGCGAGTAGGCGACGAAGCCGATGCCCAACTTCCTGACCAGTGGCAGGATCTCAGCCTCGGGGTCACGCGTCCACAACGAATACTCGGTTTGAATCGCAGCAAGCGGATGCACCGCATGCGCGCGGCGAATGGTCTCGGGTGCAGCCTCTGACAGGCCGATGTGCTTGAGTCATCCCTCGCCGCCCAAACTCGTCACCTTTGACAACCAGCATGGTCTCCGGCGTATTCAGGCCACTTCACGCGTCCTTCTATCTGTAGGTGCCGGATGATGGTGCCGTAACTCGGGTCATCACAAGTTCGTGAAGCGGTTCGGGCGGTCCAAAGAAGGCGTCGATCCACGGCTCATGCGGCGGCGCCGTACCATGTGGCGCGCTGAGGCGCTGCCACCCTCTCGCCTCGAACCATTCCGGGGACTCGGGGCTGATGAGCGCGATGACCCCGCCAACTTCGGTCACCCGGTGCAATTCCTGCAACACGGCCGGATCCGGGCCGAATGAGCCGGCGGCGGCTGTCAGCTGGAAAGAGCGGTCCCGCACCGGCAGCGCTTCCGCCCAGCCCGCCACAACCGTTGCAGCCGGCAGGCGCTGATGCAGAAACCCGGCCAGAGCCAAGGATGGTTCGACTGCGACCACCTGCCGGCTCCGACCAAGCAGGTGCTCTGTCAATCGCCCACTTCCAGCTCCAACATCCAGCGCTCGATGGACGGTTTCCGGCAAAGCGGCCAACAGCTCGGGGCGTATCGGTTCGGCCCTCGATAACCGGTCCCAGAGGTCCGGCTCGAGGTGGTACACGAAAGTCCAGAACGAGGCCCTTAGCAGCCGCTGGATGGCATCGCTGTCGCCGTTTGCGAGCTGTTCTCGCTCAGAGGCCGGCACTCGAGCCATCTCGCGAGCCTTGACCGCCGGCGGCAGCCGGTCGAGATCTCCAATTCGAAAGTGAGTCCAGCCGGCTGGCGCCATGGCCACGGATTGCTGGTAATCCATACCCCCACAATCAGACTAAGCCGTGAGAATCGCCGTGATCGCTTCGCCCGTGACGCCGATTGGGCTCGTGCAGATGGGTGGAGCTCAGTCGATGGTTGCCGATCTGGCCACGGGTTTGACTCGACGAGGCCACTCGGTGCGCCTGTACTGCGCCGACGGTTCACAGGTTCCGGGCGTGGAGCTGGTCACAGTGCCACGACCGGTTGATGGGGGCACGGCGCTGGTTATGCCGGGCGGCCCACCGCCGCCACCCGCTCCAGGGGTGGCGGCTGCCCTTGCGAGCATGTTCGAACGGGTGATGGCCGCCCATGTGGATGTGGTCAGCCAGCATGCCTTCGACGCACCGGCATTCGAGCTGGCTGCGGGGCTGCCAGTGCTTCACACCCTTCATCTGCCGCCCCTCGTCCCGTCTGTGGTCGAAGCAGCAGCGCGAGTTCCCGCGCGGCGGCTTGCGACCGTGTCGGCTTCCTGTCTGCGCTCTTGGGAGGGCGCCGGGGTCGATGTCGGCGCCGTCTTGCTCAACGGGGTCGCCGACTTCCCGGTCGGGAGTCCGGTGGTCGAGCCGGCGGCACTGGTGGCAGGCCGGTTATCGCCCGAGAAAGGGGTCGAACACGCCTTGAAAGCCGCGCGCATTGCAGGTATCCCGGTGCGGATCGTCGGGGCTCCCTACGATCCCGGATACCGCATCGATCTCAATGGCGCCGAGGTGCTCGGCCCCCTGCCTCGTGACGATCTTCGCCGGCTGATGGCGGCCAGTGCGGTGACGGTTTGCGCCGTACGCTGGGACGAACCCTACGGGCTGGTGGCGGCGGAGGCGCAGATGGCCGGGTGCCCGGTGGCCGGATACAGCCGGGGCGCGTTGCCCGAGGTGGTACAGGAGGGAGTGGGAGGAATCTTGGTCGACCCCGATGACGTGGAAGCGTTGGCGGCCGCTATTCGCGCGTGCCTCAAGCTCGATCGGCGGCTCGTGCGGAGTAGCGCACAGCGGCGCCTTGGCTTGGAAGCCGCCTTGGACCGATATGAGGTGGCCCTGGATGAGGCATCGCGATGAAGCCGAACGCTGTCGTCACGGGTGGGTCCGGTGGTATCGGGAGCGCGATCGTCGGCGAGCTCCGACGCCGCGGGTTCGAGGTCACCTCGCTGAGCCGGCGGGAAGGCTGCGACGTATCAGACGAGCAACAGGTCAGGCGCGCTTTCAGCCGTCTGGAGGAGCTCGATGTCCTGGTCAACTGCGCCGCAGTGCTCGTGAAACGCCCGCTCGTCGAGCTCAGCGCTGGTGATTGGGATGAGCAGCTCGGCGCCGGCCTTCGGGGCGCGTTCCTCTGCAGCCGGGAGGCGTTTCGCCTTATGGGCACGAAAGGCGGGTCGATCGTGATGGTCTCGAGCCTATCCGGGGTGGCCGGCGCGGAGAAGTTTGCAGGCATGGCCGCGTACGTCGCGGCAAAATCCGGCCTGGCCGGTTTGACGGAGGCGCTCGCGGTCGAGGGCCGTCCCATTGGAATCCGCGTCAACGCCGTCAGCCCCGCCGCGGTCGATACGCCGATGCTGCGAATCGCGGGTGTTGAGGGGCCCAGTCTCCAACCCGTGGACGTGGCGCGGGTCGTGGCCTGGCTGGCTTCGCCGGATTCGGCGCCGCTCTCGGGCGCGAATATTCGTATGGACCCTCCGGAATACGGTGAGCGATGAAGGCCGTTCGTTGATGTTGAGGGTATTTCTGTGACCACAACCGTCAGCATCACGAGGCGAGCCACCTTCGCGGCGGCGCACATCCTGTGCCGCCCAGAGTGGACCGAAGAGCGGAATCGCGAGGTGTTCGGCCTTTGCATCAACGATCACGGCCACAACTACGTGATCGAAGTCACCATCCGCGGTCCCGTCGACGAAAGCACCGGGATGGTCATCAACCTCAAGCAGATCGACGGCATTCTCCGACGCGAGCTCATCGATGCGGTCGACCACCGGCACCTCAACCGCGACGTCGATTTTCTCAAAGGCATCATTCCGACTGCGGAAAACATCGCCCAAGCGGCATTTCATCGGCTTGCGCCCCATTTCCGACCTGCTGAATTGATCAAAGTTCGACTGGTCGAGTCCGAGAACAACTCAGCCGAGGTCACTGCGGGGTGAGCGCGCTCCAGCGCATCCCCGACCGACGTGGCGATGATCTCGAGGAGATCACGAGGGCTATGCTCGTCTCCATCGGCGAGGAGCCAGGACGCGAGGGCCTGGTGGACACTCCTCGCCGGGTGGCCGAGTCGATGGCCTTTCTCACCGAAGGCTATGGCATGAGCGCCCGGGCGGTCGTCCGTGACGCCCTTTTCGAGCACGAAGGGGATGACGCTGTAGTGGTACGCGACATTCCCTTCTATAGCCTCTGCGAGCACCATCTCCTGCCCTTCTTCGGTCGGGTTCACATTGCGTACCTGCCGGCCGGCAAGGTCGTCGGGCTGAGTAAGCTGTCGCGGCTGGTCGACGTCTTCGCCCGCCGGCTCCAGCTGCAGGAACGGCTCACGCGCCAGCTTGCTGAGGCGATCCAGGACGTGGTTGCGCCGCGTGGCGTTGGCGTTGTCGTCGAGGCGAGACACCTGTGTGTCGAGATGCGAGGGGTTGCCAAGATCGACAGCGACACGGTCACGTCATGCCTGTTGGGTGAGATGCGCGACGACCCGGTGGCTCGCGACGAGGTGTCGGAGCTCTTGTTCAAGCCTCTCGCTCGCGGAGAACGTCCTCGATCGTTCGAGCTCTGAGTCGCTAGCTCAGCTCACTGCGCAGGTGCTCGATCATCTCCGCCATCTGGACGGGGTCGTCCGATAGGCGTTCCTCAGGAATCGGCTGCCGGTAGCGGATCAGCTTCTCCACCGGCTCGACGATTGCATCGGAATATCCCATTGCCACGACGGCCTGGATGATGTCGTTTTCGATATAGAAGCCGAAGAATTTCCGGGCCGCGAGATCTCCCCGCACGACCATGCGGTCGAAGTGGACGTGATGACCGATGTACTCGATCTTCTCGTCGTACTGGTCTGACCAGAAGGACGGAACGTCATCGAAGACTTTGTCTTTCCCGGCCGCATTGCGACCTGCGAACCGACCCATTCGGTCGGCGTTGTTCCAGTGCTCGATCCGCATTCGCCGTCCAAATAAGGGGTGGATTCTGTTGGCGCAGTCACCCGCAGCGAAGACTGAGGGCAGCGACGTGCGGCAGCGCTCGTCGACGAGCACGCCGTCGTCGATGTCCGCGCCGGCCGCCTTCAGCAAATCAACCTCAGGCTCGATGCCCAAACCGATGACCGCGAAGTCGCAATTCAGAACGCGACCGGACCTCGTCCGAACGCTACGCAGCCGTCCGTCTGTGCCCTGGAACGAATCGACTCCGTCGCCGAGGACGAGCTCGACGCCGTGGGCCTTGTGCATCTCGGCCAGCTGCCGTCCGACCTCCTCACTCAGTGCCCGTGCGAGCGGCCACCGCTCGAGCTCTACTGCAGTCACCTCGCATCCAAGCATCCGCAATGAAGCTGTCACCTCGGATCCTATGAAGCCCAGGCCGATAACGACCGCGCGCCCGCCCGACTTCGCTGCCTGGCGAATTCGGTCCGAATCTTCACGTCTTCGGAGCTGGAGGACCCCGTCGAGATCGATGCCAGGGATCCGCGGTCGGCGGTTCCGGCCGCCCGTCGCCACGATCAGCGAGGAGTAGGAGAGCTGCTCGCCGCTGTCGAGGCGTACCACCCGCCGACCTGCCTCGATGGCGGCGACTCGGGTGCTCTTGCGGAGGTCGATCTCGTACTTCGCATACTCAGACTCCGGCCGGCTCTGGATGTGGCTGAAATCTTCCTCGCCCCGGAGGTAGCCCTTCGAGAGTGGTGGCCGGTCGTAGGGCGGGTCAGGCTCGGCACCGATCAACGTGATTCGACCGGCGAATCCATTCCTGCGAGCCGCAACAGCGGCGTTGCCGCCGCCAATACCGGCACCGATGACGATAAGGTCCTGATCTTTCATTCAGCGACCTCCCCAACGCTACGAGATCAGACGGCAACCGCCAGGCCATGCAGCGCGGCTTGGACGCGATTATCAACCTCGAGCTTCCTCAACACCTCCTGGACATGCTTGTTGATCGTGTTTGTGGACACGCCCAATCTCGCGGCGATCTGGCGGTTCGTCAGCCCCAGGCGAATCTCATCCAGGACCTCGCGTTCCCGTCTTGACAGTTCCTCAGACCGTTCCCACATGAATCCAAACGCTATAAGCAGCCCTTGGAAGCCGCCATCGGGGAAACCGCCTACCCGCTACCTAGATTCGCTACCTAATCTTCAAGCAGGCCCTGAGAAGCCGCCCACGCGGCTATCTGCGTTCTCGAATGAACGTCGAGCTTGTTCCGGATGTGCTCGACGTGAGCATCGACCGTGCGAGGGGCTAGGAAGAGCTTCGACGCGATCTCACGGTTGCGCAGGCCCCGGCCGACCAGGGCTGCGATCTCGCGCTCACGTTTGGTCAATCCCGCCTCCGCCGTTTGGGCGTTGCCTCGGCGCGCACTTCCCGAGTTCGGTGCGGCCGGTTCTACGCCCGTTTGCGGATTCAGCCATGCCAGCGCTTCGTCGATTGCCTGCTCGAGAGACAAGGCTCGGCCTTCCCTCCAGCGCGCGTCCGTTACCTCCACTCCGAGCGTCGCACGGGCGGATTCCTGGCTCATTTCGACCATCGCTCTCCACGGAGGCGCAGCCGGCGCTCCAACAGTCTCTCGAACCGATGCGGCGGCGCCGGCCAGCTTGACTGCAACGGCCGAGTTGGACCTGGCAGCCGCGAACCGAGCGCAGGTCTCCAGAACAAAGGCGACATCCACTTTTTCGTGCATTCGACGCGAGATTTCGAGGCTCTCGCGAAGGTTGGCGCGAGCCATCGCCTCGTCCTGGTTGTCGAGGGCGAGTGTCGCCAGGCAGGCCAGCAGGAACGCTGCAACCTTCTCGTTCCCTAGCTCGCGGTGCAGAGCAAGGCTCTTCTCCGCGCAGACCCTGGCCTGATCGAAATCGCCCTCGAAGTAGGCCACGAGGGCCATGACCAGAAGGGCGCCTGCAGTCGCATAGTTGTCGTGGTGGTCTTCCGCGATGGCTATTGCCTCGCGAACCAATGGATCGGCCAGCTCGCTCTGACCATGCAACAACCGGACGAGCGCCAGGTTCGCAAGCGACTCCGCCGCTACGTGACCTTCCTCGGTCAGCCTTGCGATGCGCACGCTTTCCTCAAAATACGAAGCCGCGCGATCGAAGTCGCCGAGCCGCTGTGAAAGCCATCCTGCGGCGCCGAGTGCTTCGGCCCTGAGCGTAGTCTCGTCGGGCCACACGGCCAGCGCCTTTTCCAGCCAGTCACGCCCCTCGGTGAGATAGCCACGCGCATCCCATAGCGCCAGCAGGGCCGTCGCCAGCCTGAGGTTCAGGTCGGCCGACTCGGTCTGACTCGTCTGCAGCGCCGCGCGCAGGTTGTCGTGTTGGCTATCCAGCCGATCCAGCCAGCCGGAATCGTCTCGACTGGGGCCCGCATTCTTCGCTTGCTCGGCAAGCTGCAGGAAATGATCGGCATGGCGTCGGAGGTAGAGCTCGGCCTCACCCGCCTCGATGAGCCGCTCCCTTCCGTACTGCTGGAGCGTCTCCAGGAGTCGCATCGGCGCCTCTCCGTCACCAGCGTCGACGGGAATCGTCAGCGATTTGTCGACCAACCGCGCCAGCAGCTCGACAATCTCTCCGGACTGCTCACCGACGTCGGCGCAGACAGACTCGACGTCAGCCAGGGCGAATCCGCCGGCGAACACCGATAGGCGCCTGAACAGCTTTCGTTCGCTGGGGTCGAGCAGCTCATAGCTCCAGTCCACTGTCGCGCGCAGCGTCTGCTGTCTGGGTCCCGCGGTTCGGCCGCCGCCGGTCAACAACCGGAAGCGGTCATCCAACCTCACCAGCAGATCGTCAACCGTCATCACCTTGGCTCGAGCCGCCGCCAGCTCGATCGCCAGCGGAATTCCATCCAGGCGCTGGCAAATGCGAAGGATGGTGCTCGCCCGGTGCTCATCCAACTCAGGCACTGACTGATTCGGCCAGGCGCGGTCAACGAAAAGCCTCACAGCTTCTGATTCCATGAGTTCTCGAGCTGACGGTTTGCCGGTGGCTGGAGGCAGGGCAAGGGGCGCCAGCCGCCAGAGCTGCTCGCCAGGTACGCCGAGCAGCTCTCGGCTGGTGGCGAGAAGGGTTACGTCCGGACACTTAGCAATCAAGTGCTTCGACAGCCTCGCGCACTCGTCTATCAAGTGCTCGCAGTTGTCCATGACGATCAAGCAGTTGCGCGTCTGAAGGTGCGCGGTCAAGGTCAGGAGCAGAGGGGTTCCAGGTATCTCGCGAACGCCGACGCTCTTCGCAAAAGCGCCAACAGCCAGGGTGGGATCCGGAACAGGGGCCAGCTCAACAAGCCAAACACCATCCGGGAAGCCATCGACGAGCTCCGCCGCCAGGTGGAGGGCTATGCGCGTCTTGCCCAGCCCGCCCGCTCCGGAGATGGTCACCAAGCGACTCTTTCCGACGAGCTCCTTCAGCGCCGAGAGCTCGACTTCGCGACCCAGGAAACTGGTGAGCTCCGTGGGCAGGTTGGTGAGCTCGGCATCGAGCGTTTTCAACACCGGGAAGTCGTGCGGAAGATCCGGGTGCGTGAGCTGGAAAACGCGTTCGGGACGCGAGAGGTCCTTGAGCCGGTGCGAGCCGAGGTCGAGCAGCGTGACCGAGTCAGGGAGGCTGTCGACCACAAGGTCGTGCGTCGGCCCGGAAAGGATCGTCTGCCCGCCATTGGACGTCGCCATCAACCGAGCACATCGATAGACGGCCGGTCCGAAGTAGTGTCCGTCGCGTAAGTCGGCCTCTCCCGTGTGCAATGCCATTCGGACGCGGAGTGCGGCGCCCGATGGCCAATGCGCACGGTGAAGGTCCAGTTGGATGTCCAGAGCGCAGGCGACTGCTTCACTTGGCCGCCTGAACACGCAAAGGAGACTGTCGCCCTCGCGGCCAAGCTCGACCAGCCTTCCATGGTGACGGGAAACGGCATTCTGGAAGGTCTCGTCGTGCATCTCCATGGCGCGACGCATTTCGTCGGGATGCTGATCCCAGACCGTGGTCGATTGTTCGATGTCGCTGAGCAGAAACGTCAACGTTCCGCTCGGCAGCTCGGTCAACAGGCTTGCCGACCCCTGGGCGTGCGGCATGCCGGAATTATCGATCAAGGGTTCGACTCGAGCTCGACAGGTTGCCCCGCAGTGCCAGCCGGTTTGGATTTCAGGCGCATGACCAACATCTGCGTGCTCATCCAGACCTCGCCGGGCCACGGCATGCCGCGATCCGGATCCTTCGCTCCAGTGCGATGGTGTGAGGCGAGCACCAGGGCCAAGACGTGCCGTATCAGCGCCGCGCGCAAATTGTGAGGCAGGGGCCTGACCTCGAATCCGACGCGCCGAGTCGCTTCAGACAACATCGTGACGCCCCGTATCGCTCGCACGTCTCCAAGCCGGCCGGACGCCACCTCTGCGGCGAGATAGTCCAGGTCAAGGCGTGCGAGCTCAACCAACGCCCACGGGTTCACCTCTCCGGTGGTCGAGACGGCAGCCAGGTAACGATTGTCGAGATGCAGGTGAAGAATGCGATCACCTCGCCGCACCAGGGTGCCGTCGGCCAGCCGAGTCGTGTGTCCCCCATAGCGTGAGATCCCGAACTGGATGAGGGCATCGGGCCGCACGGGATGAACCCGCCAAAGCCGCATCACCGTCGGCTCCAACCTCTGCCAGAGGGACAGGACCCTGAACCTGCCGCCCTGGTCGGCGAGGCGGAGGAGGACGCGTGAATATCTATCCAGCGGCTCTCGAGCCTTGCTCACCGCCGAACCTTAGTATGGCGGCGGGGATGACCGACATCGTCACGCAGCCGCAAGCTCACATCAGAGTTGGCTGGCTTGGGCACAAATCGCGGACAATCGGGGACGGCCTGCGCACGTATTCACGCGAAGTCACGAATGGTCTGTCGGATCGCAACGTCGACGTCCTGTTCATTCACCATGAAGGGAGCCTTGCCGACGGCTTCTCGTCATTTGCACTCGATGGCAATCCGCTGTTTCAGCGCCGGTTTACTCTCGCCGGCACCGGCGCTCGGAGCAAGCTCGAGGGCCTTCTTCGCGATCATGAGGTCGATGTCGTGCACGTGTCGGCACCGTTTTCGACTCTCGACTTCAGGCTGCCCGGGGTTTGCCACAATCTCGGGATCCCGATCGTCGTCACTTATCACGTCCCCTTTGCGCGCGAGCTGTCAGGGTGGGGTGCCCTCGCTGCCTTCGTAAATCGTTTGTATGTGCGCGCACTTTCGGCTTGCGATCGAGTGATCGTGAGTGGCCAAGCCCAACGGCGGCTGCTCCTGAGCCTTGGCGTCCCCGATCACGTCATGACGGTCATGCCAAACGGAGTTGACACCGACAAATACACTCCTGGGCCCTCGGTTGCGCTCGATACGTTCGATGCTGATCGGCTCTTCAGCTACATCGGCCGCATCGACCCAGAGAAGCAGGTCGAAGCATTGATACAAACCTTTCTTGACGCCTCCCCGCCCTCATCGCTGCGACTCGTGATCGCCGGTGACGGAGTCGATCTGGCCCGGCTCAGGCGCCGAT
>VBHX01000008.1 GCA_005879945.1 Chloroflexota bacterium
CATCGCGAGGAAGGGCACCGGATTCACGCGTCATTCGGGCATTCAGTACCTGGAGCTGCGCGCCTAGTCGTGTAGGATTTCCGACGTCCCAGAGGTATGAACCTGGCGCTTGGGGAGGGGCTCACCCGGTGGCTCCGCCTTGCCGGCGCGGGAGATTCAGTGGAGGACCCGTCAAATGCCAAGTTTGTTCACGTCCGAGTCGGTCACCGAGGGCCACCCGGACAAGGTCGCCGACCAGATTTCAGACGCCATCCTCGATGCGATCCTGGCCAAGGATCCCCTCGCGCGCGTGGCGTGCGAGACGGCTATCACCACCGGCCTCGTCATCGTGCTTGGAGAGATCACGACGGACTGCTACGTCGACATCCCGCGCATCATCCGGCAGACGGTCAGGGAGGTCGGCTACACGCGCGCGAAGTACGGCTTCGACGCGGAGACGTGCGGTGTGATCACCACCATCGACGAGCAGTCACCCGACATCGCGCAAGGGGTTGATGTCGGTGGCGCCGGCGACTCGGGGATGATGTTCGGCTTCGCGTGCGACGAGACACCCGAGCTCATGCCGCTTCCGATCATGGTTGCTCACCGCCTGTCGCGCCGGCTGGCGGACGTCCGCCGGACGAAGGCGCTCAATTATCTGAGGCCAGACGGCAAGGTGCAGGTGACCATCCGCTACGGGGACGGCGATGCGCGCCCAGTCGTTGACACGGTGGTGCTGTCGACACAGCACCATGAGGAGGTCACAGCCGAGCAACTGCGGTCAGACATCGGTGAGCACGTCATCGACGCCGTGATCCCTGGTGAGCTCAGGGACGGGCCTATTCGCACTTTCATCAACCCCACTGGCCGATTCGTCGTCGGCGGCCCGGTCGCGGACGCCGGGCTCACCGGCCGCAAGATCATGGTCGACACGTATGGCGGCTATGCCCGCCACGGCGGTGGCTGCTTCTCGGGCAAGGACCCGACAAAGGTCGACCGCGCGGGCTCATACGGCGCCCGGCACGTGGCCAAGAACATCGTGGCCGCGGGCCTGGCCAGGCGGTGCGAAGTGCAGATCTCCTATGCCATCGGGGTCGTGAAGCCCGTCGCGATAAGGATCGACACCTTCGGCACCGGCAAGGTTTCCGAGTCCGCTCTCGCGACGGCCGTGAACAAGCTCTTCGACCTCAGCCCCCTCGGGATCATCAAGGAGCTCAACCTGAGGCGGCCGCTGTTTCGTCAGACCGCGGTTTACGGCCACTTCGGACGCACCGACATCGATGCTCCATGGGAATCGACCGCGCGTGCGAAGGAGCTGGCGGAAGAGGTCGGTTGAGCAAAACCCTGGCAGTCATACCTGCCGGCGGGGCTGGGACGAGGCTCTGGCCGCGTTCGCGCCGCTCGACCCCAAAGCACATCCTTCCATTGGGTGGACACGGCAGGCCTCTGCTCCGGGAGACATACGAGCGGGCGCGTTCGGTCGCGGACGACGTCTTCGTCCTGACCGAGACGAGACAGCGCGAGATCATCGAAGCGGTCCTGCCCGAGATCGACGCCGAGCATCTCATCCTCGAGCCGTCGGCTCGCGGCACTACGAACGCGTACGGTTTGGCCGCGCTCACGCTCAGCGCGCGTGATCCCGACGCGGTGATGGTGGCCTTGCCGGCGGACCACGTCGTGGGAGGCGCGGCCAGGGCTCGAGCCACGGTGCGCGCCGCAGTGCGTGCGGCGGCCGACTCCGACTCGCTCGTGACCGTGGGGTTGAAGCCTGCCTTTCCATCCACTGGCCTTGGTTACATCCACGCGCCAGGGCGCGCTTCGGCAGGTGGCGTGCGCGTCAAGCGCTTCATCGAGAAACCGGATCTTGCCCGGGCCAGGCGGTTCATGCAGGCGGGCGGCTACTACTGGAACCTGGCCTGGTTTGCCTGGCGGCTGCCTGTTTTCATTGCGGAGCTCGGGAAACATGCGCCTTCGCGCCTCGCTGCGCTGCGCCGGGTGCTGGCGGCGCGTGCCGGGGGCGACGAGGCGGAGGCCGCGCGCCTCTATCAGCGGCTCCCGCTCGACGTGATCGACCGCACGGTCATGGAGAAGACAGATCGCCTGCTGCTCGTGCCGGGCGACTTCGAATGGGCGGACATCGGGAACTGGTCGGAGCTCGGCGACCGTGTTCATCCCGATGCTCGGGGCAACTCTGTCGAGGGCGAGCACGTCCTCATCGACACGCACGGCAGCCTGGTCCTCGGCGACCGGCGGCTGGTGGCCGCGATCGGGCTCGAGGACATGATCATCGTCGACACCGAAGACGCCCTCCTGGTGTGTCCGCGCTCGCGCGCGCAGGACGTGAAGAAGGTCGTGGACGCGCTCAGGCGGGCCCGTAAAACGAAGTACCTTTAGGCAGTGCCCGCTCAGGTGATCAAATTCGGCACTGACGGCTGGCGTGGGGTGGTGGCGGACGACTTCACGTTCGCCAACGTCCGGCGCGTGGCCCAGGGTTCGGCCGAGTATCTGCGATCGCGCTCGGCGGACCCGCTCGCGATCGTCGGCTACGACTGCAGATTCGCTTCAGAGGATTTCGCGCGGACCGTGGCCGATGTCTTCGCAGTGAACGGCGTGCGGACGCTCATGTTCGATCGCCCGTCGCCGACCCAGGTGGCGTCCTGGACCGTCATCGACCGCAAGGCAACCGGCGCGGCCGTGGTGACCGCGAGCCACAACCCGTACCTCTTCAACGGGATCAAGTTCAAGACGGAGACGGGAAGCTCGGCGTCCACCGACGTCATCGCGCAGCTGGAGCCGCGCATCAACGCGCTCGAGGACGTGCCGGTACCGGATCGCGACTCCGTCGCCCACCTGGTTTTGATGTATGACCCCCGAGCGCCTTATTACGCGCAGATCGCGCGAATGGTCGACCTCACGGCGATCAGGTCGGCCGGCATGCGCATCGTGCACGAGTGCATGTATGGGTCGGGCTACGGATACATCAAGGAGCTGCTCGATGGTGGCCGGACGTCGGTGGTCGAGCTGCACCATGAGCGAAACCCGTTGTTCGGCGGCGTCAACCCCGAGCCGATTCCACCCAACATCGACGCCGCCATCGCACACATGCGGGGAGGGGGGCACGACCTCTGCATCTGCACCGACGGCGATGCCGATCGCGTCGGCATCATCGACGAGACCGGTCGCTTCATCAACCAGCTTCAGGTCTACGCGTTGCTGATGCTCTACCTCTTCGATGTGCGGCACATGACCGGGCCGGTGGTGAAGACCGTGAACATGACCTCGATGGCTGACAAGCTGGGCGCCCAGTTCGGGGTCGAGGTCTACGAGGTGCCGGTTGGATTCAAGAATGTGGCGCCCAAGATGATGGAGACCAACGCGGTGCTCGGCGGCGAGGAGTCAGGTGGGTTCGCGATCCGAGGCCACATTCCTGAGCGCGATGGGATTCTCGTCGGGCTGCTGTTCGCCGACATGATCGTCAAGCTCGGCCGGCCCCTCTCGCAGATCCTCGCCGGCCTGGAGCAGCGGGTCGGCCCGCACGCGTACGCGCGGCACGACATTCACCTCAATCGCGAGACCTACGAGAAGGACCGGCTCCGGATACTGCGCACGATGGAAACGCATGAACCCACCGAGGTCGCGGGCGTCAAGGTGGAGAGGATCCGCTCGGACGACGGATTCAAGTTCTATCTCGCGGACGGCAGCTGGGTCTTGCTGCGTACGAGCGGCACCGAGCCGCTGGTGCGCATCTACTCCGAGGCGGCGGACAAAGCCGCCGTCGAGGCCCGGCTGGCTGCCCTCGAAGAGATCCTTGGCCTGCGCGCGCATGCCTGAGCCGGAGATCAAACGCGCGGACGAATCGCGCATCGACAAGCCGTGGGGCTATGAGATCCGCTGGGCGATCACCGACCGCTATCTCGGCAAGATAATCCACGTCAACAAAGGCGAGGCGCTCTCTCTCCAGTACCACAAGCGGAAGGACGAATGGCTGCTCCTGACCGAGGGGGAGGTCGACATCGAGATCGGGTCAATCGATGGAGAGTTGAAGAAAGTTCGCATGCGCCCGGGGGATTCGGTGCACCTGCCACCGCATACACGCCACCGGGTCACCGCGGTCGAGGACTCCGACATCTACGAGGTTTCGACCGCGGACATGGACGACGTCGTGCGTCTCGAGGACCGCTACGGGCGGGTCAGCGA
>VBHX01000101.1 GCA_005879945.1 Chloroflexota bacterium
CACCTGCGCGAACACCATCGCGAACACGCCCGCGGCCAGCAGGCGGCCGAACCGGTCGGGAGCCACTGCAGCCGAGTGCAGCAGCCGGATCAGCAGCGTGCCGAACAGGGTCAGCAGGAGCAGGCAACCCAAAAGCCCGAACTGCTCGGCGAAGACGGCGAACACAAAGTCGGTGACACGCTCGGGGACGAAGCCGAGCGCCCCCTGGAGGCCATGCAGCCAGCCCTGCCCGAACAGCCCGCCTGCGCCGACCGCGATGCGCGCCTGGAGCAGGTTGTAGCCGGTGCCAAGCGGGTCGGAGTTCGGGTTGAGGAAAATCTCGAGGCGCCGCCTCTGATAGCCGTGGAGTAGATGGGGCAGCAGCGGAATCAGCACGACGGTGCAAGCGACGAGCGAACCGAGCTGGCCGATGCGTGCTCCGCCGAGGAACAGCAGGCCCACTAGCACGGCGAGAACGACTATGGTCGTTCCCAGGTCGGGCTGGATGAGGATGAGAGCCGCGGCCGGAGCCACGAGCCCGAGCACGCCGAGAAACGCGCGCCACGAGAGCTTTTCCTGCCGGCTCAGATAGGCGCCGAGGACGACCACCAGCATGAGCTTCGAAAGCTCCGACGGCTCGAGAGGAAAACCGCCCAGCGACAGCCACCGCTGCGCGCCGAGGGCGGCGCGGCCGAAGAGGCGCACTGCGAGCAGCAGAGCAAGCATCGATACGTAGATCCAGGGCGCGAGCGCCTGCAGCCGGCGATAGTCGAAGGCCGCGGCCGCGGCATAGGCGATGCCGCCGAGGACCACCCACACCAGCTGGCGGAACCAGTCGGCGTGCGCGCTGTACACCGTCATCAAGCCAAGAGCCGCGAGCATCCCGGCGAGCAGCGGCTGCAGGTGGTCGAGCCTCTGCCAGGCGGCCGGCCTCATGCCGGAGGATCAGGTGCCGATGCGTGGACCGCGGCGCGGCTGCCGTTGTAGAACTTCATGATCTGGACTCCGATCGGCGCCGCCTCGACCTCGGACAGCTCGCCGCGCTCGACGAATATCGACATCGCGATGTCCGGCTGCGCGTAAGGCGCGAAAAACACGAACCAGGCATGCGTCGGCAGGTTGAGGCCGCTCCCACCCCACTGTGCAGTGCCCGTCTTGCCGCCACCGTCCGCGGGCACCCCCGCGGCCCGGAACCAATAGTTCATGTTGTACGGGCGGTTGATCTCCTGGCGCATGCCCTCGCGCACGGCCATCAGGTTTGCGGTGGATGCGGGCACCCTGCCAACCACCTGGCCCTGCTGAGTCGAGATGACCTGACCCGATGCGTCGCGCACCTGGTGGACGAGCGTCGGTTCCAGCACAGCGCCGCCGTTGGCCAATGCGGCCACGTAGATGGCCTGGTTCAATGGCGTCGTGAGAAGCGCCGATTGCCCGATGCCAAAGGTGATCGTGTCGCCCAGCGTCCAGCGGCAAACGTCCGTGCCAATGTCAGGTGCGCTGCAGTGCAGCTGCTTCCAGATCCGGTCGGGGACGAGTCCTGGCGCAACGCCCGGCATCTCGATGCTCTTGGCCTGCCCGAACCCAAACGCGCGCGCATATCGAGCCAGCGTCACGTCGCCGACCATTGCGGCGACCTGATAGAAGAACGTGTCGCACGAGACGGCGAGCGCCTTGGCGACGTTCATGTAGCCGAGGTTGTAGCTAGCCCAGTTGTGATAGACCCAGCCGTTGTATGACATGTAGCTCGGACAGCCGAGCATCGTCGACGGCGTGATCTTGCCTTCCTGCAGACCCGCTGTGGCGGTCACCATCTTGAACGTCGACCCGGGCGCGTATTGGCCCGCAATGGCGCGGTTGAGCAGTGGCCGGTCGGGGTTGTTGACGAGCCGGTCGTAATCCGCCTTCGAGATCCCGTGCGTGAACAGGTTTGTGTCGTAGCCGGGCAGGCTGACCATCGCCAGCACCTCGCCCGATTGCGGATCGATGACGACCGATGCGCCCGCGGTCTTTCCATCGCGCCGCAGTCCGGCGGCGAGGGCCTGGGCCGTTGCCGTTTGCAGCGATGAATCGATCGTCAGGTAGACGGCATGCCCCGGCACCGCGGGTTGGATGGCAAGCGTCTTCACGACCTGGCCGCGCGCGTCGACCTCGACGTCAGCCCAGCCGTTGATCCCGCGAAGCGTCGACTCGAGGCCGGCCTCTACGCCGACCTTGCCGACCACCTCGTCGTTCTGGTAACCGCGAGGACGGAGACGCTTGACGTCGGCGTCGTCGAGCGGGCCGACGTAACCGATCACGTGGCCGAATGTCGGCGGATCGACGTACGTGCGCACAGCGTGCTGCGCGATCGATGCGCCCGCCAGCGACGGCAGGCGCTCGTTGATGGCGAGGACCTGGGCTTCCGTCAGGTCTGCGCCGACGCGGACCGGCGCAAACGGGTCAGCGGCGGCAAGCGAGCTCTCCAGCCGATCCTCCGGCTGGCCACTGAGCGTCGCCAGCGTGGCCAGCTCGGCCGCGCGTTCTCGCGCATCGGTGGGCAGGTCTCCCGGCACGACCTGCAGACCGGAGACGGGAGTGTTCTGCACGAGCGCGACGCCATGGCGGTCGTAGACGATCCCGCGGTCCGCTTCGAGAACGACCCGATGGACAGTGTTGGCGCGAGCCAGGCCCGCCAGCGTCGACGAGTCGTAGATCTGCAGCTGGGCGAGCTTCACCGAAAGCACGCCGACGATGAGCACCACGAACATCGCGGCCGCGACCATGCGCGCCGACCAGCTCGGTCGCGGAGCGCCGCCGCCCAGCTCGAGCCATCTGCCCATAAGCCACCAACTCAGAGGCCGCGCCTTGCTAGGGGTCCCCGCGAACTCAAGGCGAAGCCTGCGAGTTCGTGGGGATTTTTGGCGGGGGCCCCTAAACGGGTCGATCACGGCGCGGCCGGCTCCCAATGCAGGCCCGAAGTCGCTCGCCGCACGGCGATGAGCGCGAGGGGCATCAGGGCCGCGTTGTAGAGACCGGCCGCCATCGTCAGTTGCACCACGATGGCGAAGGGCGGGATGGGCAGGCCGAGCACGCGATCGGCGCCTATGAGCACCAACGAGTAGAGCAACGTGCTGACCGCCACCGCGCCCAGCGGGTGGAGCGGGCTTTCGCGATCGAGGTTGCGAGCCCAGAAACCGGTTACGTATGCACCACACAGCAGAGCGAAGGCGTGCAGGCCCAGTGGCCCGGGCGCGTTGAGGTCGAGCAGGATGCCGCCGGCGCAGCCCCAGAGCAATCCCGCCCGCACTCCCTGCGTCCATGTGAGCGCGATCACGACGATGAGTACGACGTTCGGAAACGTACCGGCGATCTCGAGCTGCGAAGCCCACGTCACCTGCACCAGGGCGGCGGCGAGCATCAGCATCGCGCCAAGCACCAATTTCATGACGGACTGAAGTCCAGAACCACGATCACGAGGCTCAGGGTCGCGGGGTCGTTGACCCAATCGACGAACGCCGCATCGGTGGTGGCGGCGTCGCTGTGCGTGACGCTGACGACGTCACCCACCACAAGTCCGCGCGGATACCCACCGCCGACACCGCTGGTGATCGCCCACTCACCTTTGGATGCGACCGAGCCGAGTCGATGCTCAACCTGAAGCTGGAGGGCGGCGGGGCCGCCGATCATGGTGCCCTGCAGGCCAGAACCTGAGAGAAATACGTTGGCCCGGCTCTGCGGGTCGGCGAGCGTCTGCACGATGGCGCCGTGCGATCCGGCCTCTCGCACGCGGCCCACCAGGCCCGCCCCGCTGACCACGATCATCCCCGCGCGCACGCCGTCGTCACTGCCCCGATCGATCTGCAGGGTCCGGCTGAACGCGTCAGGCCCGCGACCGACCACCTCGGCGGCGGCGGTGCGATGACCGAAGGTGCGCTGGAAGTCGAGCGCCTGGCGAAGCTCCTTGTTGTCGTAGGCAGCCGCGTCGAGCTCTGCGAGGCGGCGCCTCAGGTCCTGGTTCTCCGCGTTGAGCCGCTGATTTTCGCCGCGCAGTGTTGCGATGTCGCCAAAGATTGCTGTGGCTTGCTCGACGCTCGAGGCGATCGACATCATCTGCGCCTCGAGGGGCGCGAGCACGCTCTTGGCTGTGCCGCGCGCGCCGGCGGCCCATGACTGCTGCGATATCACTGCCAGCGCGAGCATCGCCGCGGCCAGGGTGAGGAAGCGGCCCGTCGATCGTCGCGACCGGGCGCTTCGGTGCATTGCCTGCTGCTACGAACGCAGGGCTCGAGCGCGCCGCGTGCGCAGGAGCACCCGGTTCAAGGTATCGATCTCTTCGAGGACGATGCCGGTGCCGCGAACAACGCATGTCAGAGGATCCTCGGCGACCCGCACCGGCATCAGCGTTTCGTGCGCGATGAGCTGGTCGAGCCCCGAGATCAGGGCGCCGCCACCGCAAACCACGATCCCGCGCTCGATGATGTCCTCGACCAGTGCGGAGGGTGTTGAGTCCAGGGTCGTGCGAACGGCGCGCACGACGTCGACGAGCACGCCGCTGAGCGCCTCACGCACGTGCGCCGTGGTCATCTCGACTGTCTTCGGCAGGCCGGTGATGAGGTCGCGCCCGCGGACCAGGAAGGAACGCTCCTGGGCCATCGGGAATGCGGAGCCCATGGCGATCTTGATGTCTTCGGCAGTGCGCTCGCCGATCAGCAGTCCCATGGTGCGGCGGACGTACTGGACCAGCGCCTCGTCCATCTCGTCACCTCCCACGCGCGCGGAGGTGGCGGCGACGATCCCGCCAAGAGATATGACCGCGACTTCGGTGGTGCCACCGCCGATGTCGACGATCATCGAGCCCGCGGCCGATTGCACCGGCAGGCCGGCCCCGATCGCGGCCGCCATCGGCTCCTCGATCAGATGCGCCTCTCGCGCGGCGGCCATCGTCGCCGCGTCTGTGACGGCACGCTTCTCGACCTCCGTGACTCCTGACGGAATCCCGATGACGACACGGGGGTGGCTGACGTGCCAAGCGCGATTGTGGGCGCGCGTGATGAAGTGCCGGATCATCTGCTCGGTGCGATCGAAGTCCGCAATCACGCCGTCGCGCAGAGGGCGCATCGCGACGATGTCGGCCGGCGTACGTCCCAGCATGCGACGCGCTTCCGTGCCGACGCTGAGCACCTGGCCTGTGCGTTTGCTCACAGCCACGACCGATGGTTCATTGACGACGATGCCCCGTCCGCGGACGTGCACAAGCGTGTTCGCGGTGCCGAGGTCGATGCCGACGTCGGCCGACCAGATCCCCAACACTGACGTGAGCAAGCTCATTGGCGGAACGCGTGGAAATCGTTAGGCAAAACGCGGGACGGCCGGATCATACACCCCGTAGGGGTGCTTTCTACAGTCTTCCACCATAGCTAGTGTGTTAGCGAACCAGAAGCGAAGTGACGATGACGATCGCCAGCACGACTCCTCCAAACGGCGCGATCACCTTTCGATAGAGATCCCGCGCGGGCTCGGCGCCGCGCCGGCCCAGCAACACGCCTGCAAGCCCGCACAGCGCGGCTGCGGCCACCACCAGGCCTAGGAAGCGCGCGACACCCAGTAGATCGTCCGCGGATGGCGGAAACCAGAGCGAAGCGAACAGACCGCAAAACGGCCACCATGCGAGAACGCGCGTCGCATCGAGACGCCGCTGCCCGCGCCTCTCGCCCACCGCGGGGATCGGCCACAGCTTGAGCAGGGCCGGCAGGCAGAGGAGATACAGAATTCCGGTCGCGACCTTCAATGGGAGTAGTGAAGGGACCAGCACGGCACCGAGTACGGACGGCCGCAGGCTCTGCAGCTCGATGGCCGGTCCAAGAACCGCAACGAGCCAGGAGCACTGCACGACCAGGAGAAGGCCTCGTTCTCGGAACCGCTCGATGCCGAGGGCGAGCTCGGTCCACACGATCAGGCCGATGCAGATCGCGGCGATGATGAGGTTTCGCTCTTCGGATGTCACCGGATTGAATGGAGCGGCCAGCTGCACCGACGCGAGCATCGATGCGATCACGACTGTGCTCTGCACCGCCGACGGGCGCCTCCACAGCTGGCGCAGCGACGCCCATCGTCGATCCGTCACGTACACCCATACGCTCTCCGCCGCGCTGCCGAAGAGAACGATCGCGAGCAGGCCCGGATATAGGAGCAGCGCCGCAGTGTGCGTCGCCAGCTGCGTGAGTATCTGTGTCATAGGCCTGCCAGGGAAAGGATCGGTTGCGGATACAGGCCGATGGCAACGCTCAGCGCGAGCGTGACGCCGGCGCCGACGGCTTGCCGTCCGCGCGGCACACCGAGCGTGCGACCCAACCGAAGCGAAGGCGGCAGCCACAGCAGCAGGCCGATGGCGATGACCAGAGCAAGCGGCCAGTAGAGCTGGGTCGCGCCGCGCAGCAGCAGGATCCGAGCGGCGAATCCCGCAAAGGGCGCCGCTCCGGCGAGCATGGCCGCCGCGAGCAGGTTGATGGGCCTATCGGTTTGAACACTCTCGCGCAGCGGCTGGCGCGACCACAGGTACAGGGGTAGGCGGCTGAGGAGAATGCCCGACAGGATGAGCACCGCCGCCGCCTGGCCGTCGGCGACCTGGATTCCGAAAGCGCACAGGACCAGACCCCAGTCGGCCATGAACGAGTAGTGCCAGGCGGATGTGCCCTTCTCGGTGAGCCAGGAGGCGAGGCTCCCCCAGAGGATGTTGAGCAGCCCGAGCCCGATCAGCATGGCGCCGAAAGCCGCGCCAGCCTCCGGAATGAGCTCCCTGCCCCTGGTGATGACGACGACGCCAAGGATCGGACCCAGGAATGCGATCCACGCGACCGGTGATGCGGTAGTCAGCTCCTCGTGGTCGAACTCATGGATGTAAGGAAGGACTCCAAGGGCGGCGGCCAGTCCCGCGACGAGCCCGACCGCGGCGAACCTCTCAAGAATTGGTGGACCGTCAAAACGCGCGAACAGCAGCCCGACCCCGATCAGTGCAACCGCGAGGGCCGGAGCTCGGAGGCGAGCTGCCAGAGCGCGCCGTCCCGCGAGGGCCGCGTGCAGGAGCGCGATCGCGAGCGTGAGGAGGATGACCAGGTCGAGGCTTGGCGCGACTGCGATCGCGGCCATGCCGGCGAGCCCGCCCACGCCCCACATCAGCAGGGAGGAAAGACGCGCCCGCTGCGGAGCGAAGACGACGACAAGCGCAAGCGACACTGCCGCGGCCAGGAGGAGCGTCGCGCTTATCGGAGAGATGGAATGGGGCACGCCGGCTAGCTCAGGCTCCACGAGGTTCGCGAACGGGTAGGAACGATGCGCCCGCGGCGATGAGCGCCCCCAACACGTATGGCGCAAGCCCTCGCTGCGTGTCACCGATTCCGGATGCGCCGGCGAGGGCGATCGCCAGCGCGGCCGCGGCGATGAGCACCGGGCTTGCGGCCTGGGCCTGCAGCAGGCGCGCTGCCATGAGTCCGAGCACGGCAACGGACGCAAACCGCAGCGAGCCGCCCGGCCCTGTCGTGACCGACGCCGCGACCCAAAGCGACAGGATCGCAGCGATGACCGCCAGGATCATGCGCGGGGTCGAACCGGGCGGCATCAAGCCCCAGTCCTTGCTCCCTGTGCGGGCGAGCTGTACGGCGCAGACTGCGCCGCCCGCGATCAGAGCCGCGCCGCCCAGCCAGACGCCATTCGCGAAGGCGAGTGCCCCGAATCCGATCGCTACGACCGCGATCCCCAGCGCGAGGCCGCGTCGGCCATCAGCCAGCGTGATGACCGCAGCGCCTGCCCAGGCCACGAAGGCGGCGGCGATCGTCACGAGATCATCGGCTGACCGCGAACGCCAAAGCGATTAGCGCCGCGAGCCACAGCAGCGGCCCGCCTCCGGTGGCCGCCGCCTCGAGCGCGCGCAGATCGACCAGTGAGCGGTAGCTGGCGGGGACCGCCACCCTGCGCAGCCGGTCGCGGACGCGACCGAAGAGCAGCGTGGCCGGCAGGGCGAACAGGGCCGGACGCGCCTCGGGGTGGACCACCACCGGGCCGGCTGCGACGTATGCCGCTACCGCGAGCACCAGGACCGGCGTGAACAGCGCCACCGCCGGGAGCACGGTCGATACCGACAAGACCGATGCCAAGCCGCCGATGGGCGCGCCCGCCGGCGTGGGCATCACCTCGCCCTGGGCCGGCAGCGCGAGGCTCGCGATGAGCACCCCGATCGCAGGCCCGGCGATCACGATTGAGGCCGCCAAACCCATCGCGACTCGAGGCGCTGTTTCGGCGACAGGGTGGCCTCGGCCAGCCGGCAGCCCGATGGCCCGCGCGGCCGCGATCAGGGACACGATCCACGTCGCCGCTCCCGCGATGCCGATCAGGCCGAGCAGATTGCCGGCCTCAAAGGTCGCCTCCAGGCCGATCACGCGTGCACCGAATGCGAGCCCGGGCGGAAGCCCTGCCGCGGCCACGACGGCCACCAGCGAAGCCGTGCCGGCGCGGTCTGGCAGCAACGGCAGGCAAGCCGCCAGCACAGCCGCGACCGCAAGCGTGACGAGGCCGGCCACCAGACCCAGCGGCGTCCCCAGGCTGATGCCGATGAGGGCAAACCCGCCAAGGCCCGGGATGACCTCGCCGAGATACTCGCGCCGGGTGGCCGCTGCCTGGGACCTGGCCGCGGCGCCGAACGCGACGAGCACACCGAGCGCGGCCAGGATGGCGTTCATCGAAAACGCCGGGTACCGTCCGTCGCCGATCTCGTAACCGCGCACGAGCAGGTAGAAACCCAGCGGATACAGCGTCGCGACCGCGATTCCGGCCGCACTCAGGCCCGGCCGACCCCAGAGCTGCGAAGCCCATCCCCGCCACGGAAACAGGCCCGATGCGATGACTGCGGCCGCTGCGATCAGCACGAAGACCGCAACCGTGAGCGTAGACACGGGCACGGCCGCGTAAACGGCTGTGCCGCCGCGCACCTGGAGAATCGCGCCTGCCCAGCTCAACGCCAGCCACGCGGCCAGAAGCAAACCCCAAGGAGGGCGCGGCGCTTTCAGGTCCTCGACGTCGAGCTGGATCACGACGAGTGTGGCCGCAGCGCCGCCGGCGATGGCGGTGAGCAGCACGCCGCCCGCCTCCACCGTGAGCACGGCCGCCGCGAGAGCGAGCATCGCCACGGTGGCCTCCTGCGATGGACGCGGCTGGAGGGTCAACAGGATCGCGGCGGGGACCAGGATCATCAGAGTGAACGCGAAACCAACCGCGTCGAGACGCAAATCAAACGGGGTGCCAGAGCCAAGCTGGCCGAGGTTCAGCTCCTGGGACGAGCGCACCGGCACCCAGAGCGCGATGACTACGACGATCGCCGCGGCGGAGCCGACCCCGAGGACGATGCGATCGATGTTCGCTCGACCCCTGATGACCTGCAGCGCGCCCGCGCTGGCGAGCAGCAGCGCGGCGGGCGCAAGCAGCGCGATCGAGGGCATAGCGCCCGTAAGGGTAAAGCTGGCCAGCATGCGACGGTTTTTCGCCTGCCGCACCCGCCACTTCATTTTCGAAATTGCCAGGTGGAGCTTTAGGCCGGTCGCGGCAGCAACTGCCAGTCGTGGCTTGCGTCGCCAAAAGGCGAAGCGTCCGCTGGGGCCCCCGCGGCGCAGCCGCAGGAGAACATGGGCTCTGTCCCCCCCGCGGTTCTTAGAGGCTTAGACCAACCGGTCGATGGCGGCCCTCAGCTCGTCGGCACGCGCTTCCTGCTCCGCGATGACGGCCTCCGGCGCCTTCGCGCGGAATTCAGGATTTTCCAGCTTGGCGGTCACCCGCTCCAGCTCTCTCTGAAGATCTGCCTTCTTCTTGGCGGTTAATGCGGGATCCACCGCCGCCACGGTTGGAAACACGACGCTGCCTGTGCTCAGGCCGAACGATCTGCCGGGCGGCAAATCATCGAGCACCGCGACCTTGCCCAACAGCGTCAGGGCCTGAACCCAGTCAGGCGCCGCGGGCTCCGAAAGCTTCACCGCGCCGCCCTTGTTCGGTGCGCCCTGAATCGTCTTGCGGTACGACCGAATTTCGTCAACCGTCTGCATCAGAGCTTCGAACTCCACCTCGGCCTGCCCGTCGACGTAGCGATGTAGGTCCTGCGGCCACGGCGCCCGCATGATGAAATCGCGCTCGCCCGGCAATCGCGACCAGAGCTCCTCGGTCACGAACGGCATGAAGGGATGCAGCAGCCGCAGCAGGTTGTCGATGCAGAAGATCGCCACCGCCTGAGCCGTCGTGTCGCCTTCGCGCAGCCTCTCCTTCGCCGCCTCGAGCCACCAGTCACAGAATTCGTTCCAGACGAATCCGTAGGCGGCGTTGATGGAATCCTGAAATTCGAATCCCTCGATGCCGTCGGTGACCTCGCGCTGCGCCGAGGCGAGCCTCGAAAGCATCCAGCGGTCTTCGATCAGCTCCAGCTCGTCAGGTTCGGGGAGCGGAGTCGCGGCGCCATCGCCCAGGTTTCCGAGCACAAGTCGCGTGGCGTTCCAGAGTTTGTTGCAGAAACGGCGGTAGCCCTCGACGCGTGGATCGACGCCGGTCCCTAACGACTTCGACATCCGGCGGCCGTCGGCGGCCTGGACCTGGCAGTGGATCGCCACGTCGGAGAACGGCACCTCGCCCATGAACTCGAGGCCGGTCATGATCATCCGGCTGACCCAGAGGTTGATGATCTCCCGCGCCGTGCTGTTCATATCGTTCGGATAAAAGGCGCGAAGGTCCTCTGTCTCATCTGGCCACCCGAGCGTGGCAAAGGGCCAGAGTGCGGACGAGAACCACGTGTCGAGCACGTCCGGGTCCTGCGTGATCTCGCGATTCCCGCACTCGGGGCATTCAGCCGGGCGCTCGACTGTGACCGTCCGATGCCCGTTTCCGCAGTAGTAAACGGGCACGCGATGGCCGAGCCAGAGCTGGCGGCCGATGTTCCAGTCGCGCAGGCCGTGAAGCCAATCAAGGTATGTGCGCTCGTAGCGCTCGGGGTGCCAGCGCACCTTTCCGTCGGCGGACGCCGCGAGCGCCTTGTCGCGCATCTTGTTCATCCGCAGCCACCACTGTTCGCTGACCAATGGCTCGATGACCGCATCGCAGCGGTCGCAGTGGCCGACCTCGTGCGTGTACGGCTCTTCCCTGACGAGGAACCCCTGTGCCTCGAGGTCGCCAACCACGAGCTTTCGCGCCTCGAGCGAAGGCATGCCGTCGTACGGCAGACCCGGCACATTCATCCGTCCGTCGAGGTGCATGCCGTTGATGACCTCGAGGTGGTGGCGCTGGCCGATCTCGTAGTCCATCGCGTCGTGGCCGGGCGTCACCTTGAGCGCCCCGGTGCCGAAGTCCTTCTCCACGGCGTCGTCGGCGACGATGGGCAGCTTCCTTCCCACCAGCGGCAGGATCGCGGTCTTGCCGATGATCGACTGATAGCGCGGGTCGGTCGGGCTCACAGCCACGCCCGTGTCGGCGAGCATCGTCTCGGGCCGGACTGTTGCGATCATCACCTCGCCACCGCCTTCAATCGGATAGCGGATGAAGTACAGCGTGTCGTGGTGTTTTTCCCACTTCACCTCGAGGTCGGAGATGGCCGACTGGTCGTGCGGGCACCAGTTGACGATGCGCGGCGCGCGATAGATCCATCCGCGGTCGTAGAACGCAACGAATGCGGTCATCACCGATCGCACGTAGCGCTCATCCATCGTGAAGCGGAGGCGCGTCCAGTCCAGCGAAGCGCCAAGGATGCGGTCTTGCCTCGCGATCGTGTCGCCGACTTCGGCGTACCACTCGTTGACGCGAGCCTGGAACGCCTCGCGGCCAAGCTGCTCCTTGGTCTTGCCCTCGGCGGCAAGCTGCTTCTCGATGACGTTCTGGGTCGCGATGGCGGCGTGGTCCATGCCCGGCAGGAAGAGCACCTCATAGCCGGCCATGCGCCGGTATCGGGAGCAGATGTCTTGCAGCGAGTGGTTGAGCGCGTGGCCCATGTGCAGCTCGCCGGTGATATTGGGCGGGGGCAGGCAGATCGTGTACTTGGGTTTGGGGCTCTTCGCATCGGCCGTGAACAGGCCGGCCTGCTCCCAGCGCGCGTACCAGCCGGCCTCGGTGGCCTCATGGTCATACGACTTCGGCATGTCGGTCATGGTTTTGCTCATAGACGTGTTTGGGCTAGGGGTTGAGGGTCGAGGGCGCCGGCTGCCGGTCGCTTAGCGCGACTGTGCCGGCGAGGGTACAGATACCTTCTCGATCCGGCTCATGATGTTTGAAAGTCTAGCGTTTATTCCGTTGGCGCTTGTCGAGATCCTCGTTGGAGCGGGTGGCGCCCATCCATCGCGCCGTGGTCGCGAACACACCCGGCGTCAACGCCTGCAGCTTCAGCACGGTCCGGAGCTGGATCGGCACGACGTCGATCTCTCGCCTGTTCCTTGTGATCGCCTTCCACACTGCGTCGGCGACCTGGGCCGGCGAGACCTCGCCTGCGATCGGGTGGGGCTTGAGACCCGTCTCGGCCCACATCCCGGCCTCGCTGACAAACGTCGGCACGATCACCGAAACGCCTACGCCCGTTCCCCAGAGCTCCTCGCGCAGGGCTAGCGCGAAGCCGCGCAACCCGAATTTCGTCGCGTTGTAGATTGTCTCGCCCCCGGCGGGGAGCTTGCCCGCGATCGACGACATGAAGACGAGGTGGCCGGACTTGCGCTCCACCATCGCAGGCGTCAACGCCTTGGCCAACACTATTCCCGCCCTCAGGTTGACGGCGATCGCCCGGTCGATCTCGTCGATCTCGAAAGTCGCCAGGCGCCCGGTGGCCGGGATGCCCGCGTTGGAGACCAGCACGTCGACCGCGCCCGCCTCGTGCGCGAGCCGCTCGGGCTCTCCAGCTCGTGACAGGTCAGCCACCACGTAACGCGAGTTGCCCAGCTCGCTTGCCAGCTCGCTCAGCGCCGCTTCATTGCGCGCGGAAAGGACGAGCAGCGCGCCCGCGCGCCCCAGGCGGCGGGCGACATGAGGCCCGAGGCCGGTGGAGGCGCCAGTCACCAGCACGGTCTTGCCACGCAGGTCGACCATTGAGTCAGCATAGGTCGATCCATGGAACCCGACGCCATCAGGTCCAGCTACGACGTCGTGGCTGAGACCTACGCCGGCAAATTCTTCGACGAACTCTCACGCAAGCCGTTCGACCGCGAATGGCTCGGGCAGTTTGCGCGTGGGTGTCCACACGGCCGCGTCCTGGACATCGGCTGCGGGCCAGGCCATGTCGGGCGCTTTCTCATGGACCTCGGCCTAGATGTGATCGGCGTCGACCTGTCGCCTGCGATGATCGATGTCGCGCGGAGGCTCAACCCGGAGATGACGTTCGAGGTCGGCGACATGAAGCGCCTCGACCACGATGACGGCAGCGTGGCCGGCATTGTCGCCTTCTATTCGCTGATCCACATCGCGCGCGCGGATGTGCCTGACGTCCTGACGGAATTCATGCGAGCTCTGATGCCTGGCGGCAAGCTGCTTATCGCCGTCCACGGCGGCACCGGCGAAATCACGAGCGACGATTTCCTCGGCCACCAGACTCGCTTCGCGGCGACGCTGTTCGAGAAGGACGAGCTCGCCCGCCTGATCGGCGACACCGGATTCACTGTCGACCAGACAGCCGAGCGCGAGCGCTACGAGTTCGAGACCCACACGCCGCGCATCTACATCGCGGCGACGCATGAGGTGGCCTAGGCCGATTCTCCTACGAGGCGGGCCGGACCCTCTCCTTCGTCGCTGAACTCGAACTCCGGTTCGAGCGCCTCGCGAATCGACCGCTCGGAGATCAGGCAGCGCTTGATCTCGGGACGCGACGGGATCTCGAACATCGAGTTGAGGAGCGCCTCCTCGATGATTGACTTCAGTGCACGCGCACCGGTGCCTCGAAGAAGGGCGAGCTCTGCGATCGCATCGAGCGATCCCTTCTGGAACACCAGCTCGACGTTGTCCAGCGAGAAGAACTTCTGGTACTGCTTCACGAGCGCGTTCTTTGGCTCGGTGAGGATGCGCACGATGTCCTGCTGGTCGAGGTGGTGCAGGGTCACGATGATTGGCAGGCGGCCGATGAACTCGGGGATGAAGCCGTATTTCAGGAGGTCCTGTGGCTGCATGTGCTTGAGCGTCTCGGAGACCGCCTTGCGCTCGATCTTCGTGTGCGGAGCGCCGAACCCGATGTTGCGGCGGCCGATGCGCTGCTCGACAACCTTCTCCAGGCCGTCGAATGCGCCGCCGCAGATGAAGAGGATGTTGGTCGTGTTGATCTGGATGAAATCCTGGTGCGGGTGCTTGCGGCCGCCCTGGGGCGGGACGTTGGCGACCGTGCCCTCGAGGATCTTCAGGAGCGCCTGCTGGACACCCTCGCCGCTGACGTCGCGCGTGATCGATGGGTTGTCTGACTTGCGAGCGATCTTGTCGATCTCGTCGATGTAGATGATTCCGCGCTCGGCGCGGCTGATGTCGAAGTCCGCCGCCTGGATGAGGCGCAGCAGGATGTTCTCGACGTCCTCGCCAACATAGCCGGCCTCCGTCAGGCTGGTCGCGTCGGCGATTGCGAATGGAACGTCCAGGATCTTCGCGAGGGTCTGAGCCAGGTAGGTCTTGCCACAGCCGGTAGGCCCGACGAGGAGCACATTGGACTTCGTCAGCTCGACGTCGCCGACCGACTTGGAGGCCGAGATTCGCTTGTAGTGGTTGTAGACCTGGACCGAGAGCACCTTCTTGGCGCGGTCCTGGCCGATCACATACTGGTCGAGCGCGGCGCAGATGGTCTTCGGGTTGGGGATGAAACCGGTCTTCTGCTTCTTCGTGCCCGCCGAGCGGTTGTCGTCCTCGAGGACCTCCTGGCAGAGGTCGATGCACTGGTCGCAGATGAATACGCCGGGCCCGGCGACCAGCTTGCGCACCTGGTCCTGGCCCTTGCCGCAGAACGAGCAGCGTGTGTATCGGCGGCGGTCCTCTCGCTCGTTCATCGTTTCCTCGTTGAAGTAGTGCCTGTGTCCATCACGAAGAGGCGGGCGCCGGGGGATTATGGCCCCACAGAATCTCGTTGGCAAGGCTGATGCACTCGCTGCAGATGAAAACGCCTGAGCCCGCGATCAGCCGTCTTCCGCCCTGTCCCTGCGCTTTGCCACAGAAGGAGCATTGCGGCTTGTGCCGCTTGACCTCACCACTCTTCTTGCCCTTTCTGCGAAAGATCATGGGGTGACGGCGACTTTCTCCTTTTCTTTCTCTTTCTCTTTGTCTTTGTCTTTGTCCGTCGGTTTCACCGGCGTGAGGATGATGTCGTCGATAAGCCCGTACTCCTTGGCCGCGTCCGACGTCAGGAAGTAGTCGCGCTCAGTGTCCAGCGTGACCTTCTCGATCTTCTGTCCAGTGTGACGCGCCAGGATCTGGTTCAGCTGCTCGCGCGTGCGAAGGATCTCCTTGGCGTGGATCTGGATATCGCTCGCCTGGCCCTGCATGCCACCCCATGGCTGGTGGATGAGGATGTTGGCGTGCGGCAGGGCGTAGCGGTGTCCGTGCGCGCCGCCGGCGAGGAGCACCGCGGCCATCGAGTAGGCCATGCCAATGCAGATCGTGGAGACCGGCGGGCGGATGTACTGCATGGTGTCGTAGATCGCCAGCCCAGCAGTCACCTGGCCGCCAGGGCTGTTGATGTACAGGGCGATCTCCTTCTCCGGGTCTTCTGACTGCAGGAAGAGGAGCTGCGCCACCACGAGGTTGGCGACCTGGTCGTCGATCGGCGTGCCGATGAAGACGATGCGGTCCTTGAGCAGTCGCGAGTAGATGTCGAAGGCGCGCTCGCCGCGCCCCGTGTTCTCGACCACCATGGGGACGAGGTAGCCGGCTGGGCGCTGTATGCGGTTCATGTCAGGCACCACCCCATTCTAGACAGGCCATCCCGGGATTCCGTCAAGTAGCCTCGGGCTTGGAGCCGCCCGCGATCTCGCCCAGACGCTCCAGAACTCTCAACCGGCGTAGCCTGGCGGCGAAGAATCGGCGCGAGTTCGGGCCCCGCTTGAGCTCCTCGGCCTGGCCCTTGAGCTCGTCGTCTCTGGCCACTTCCTGCTCGATGTAGTCGTTCACCTCCTCGTCGGAAGGCTCGATCTGCTCGCGCCTGGCGAACTCGTCGAGCACCAGGTCGCGCTTGACGTGGTCTTCCGCTTCCGGCCTCTCGTCTGCGATCCATTGATCAGGGGTCTTGCCGAGGTACTCGAGGTAGCGATCCAGACGCAGGCCCTGGCGGTTCAGGCTCCGATTGAGCGAGTCGAGGTGACTGGCCAGCTCACGCTCCACGAGCGAGTCGGGAATCTCCACCGAGCTGGCATCGACAAGCGCCTTGACGATCGCCTGCTCTCGGGCCATCTGTGCCACCGCCTTGGCGGATTCTTCGAGCTGTTCGCGGGTTGCAGCGCGATATGCGTCCACCGTCTCGTACTTACCATCGGTGAGCTGCTTGACGAGCGCGTCGTCGAGCGGAGGGAGGACCTTTTCCTTCACCCCCTGGAGGGTGACCTTGATGGTGCCGTCCTTGCCGGCAAGCATCGGCTCGCTGTAGTCGTCCGGAAATTTCACCGTGGTGGAGCGCGTGTCGCCGACCTTGGCGCCGAGGATGGCTGACTGCAGCTCCGGCAACAGGACGCCCTCCTTCAGCTCAGCCTCCATGGCCTGACGCGATTCGGACGGCACCACGCTGCCGTCCTCTGCCTCGACCTCGACGTCGATCACCGCGATGTCACCTTCTCGCGCCTCACGGTCAACCGGGGTGATCTCCGCCATCGGCTCGCGCACGTCCGCCAGCCTTCGGTCGAGCATCTCGTCGGTGACATCGACGGATGGTGTTTCCACTTTCAACCCGCTCGCATCGGCGAGCGTGACCTCGGGCATGACGCTGACCGTCGCCTTCAGCTGCGCCGGCCGTCCGCGCTCCAGCTCGACGACCTCGACGTCGGGATTGTCGATGGGCGTGATCGATTGCTCGGCCAGCGCCTGTCGGATGACCTCGGGCACCATCGTCTCGACCACCTCTTCGCGAAGCGCCGCGGGTCCGAGCCGAGCCTCGACCAATGCGCGCGGCGCACGTCCCGGCCGGAAGCCTTCGAGCTTGGCGCGTGACGCGAGCCGGTTGAGGACTCGCTCGTAGGTCGCATCGACCGTCTCCACCGGAACCTCGATGGACATACCCACCTGGCTCTTTGGCAGCTGCTCGGTCTTGACCGAAAGTGATGGGGGCATTACGGCCGATTGATTCTACGGACCGCGGTCAGGCCGTCAGTGCTTAGGTCGGAGTCGGGCCAGGGGTCCAGAGCGTTGGACCGGTGCCGGGGTCGGGCGGCACGTAGTAGTTGACCGGGTTCGGCGACGGGCTGGGCGGGTTGTCGCCGGGCAACCGCGGGATGTTTTTGGTGTCGCTCATGAACCAGCTGTTGTTAGAGCCGGCGACTACGTCCGCAGGGGGCGAGTACCAGTTGGTGCCCGGTGTGTGCGAGAGCGCCTGCGCCATGAACTGGTGGAAGCCGGGCGTCGCAACGAACACGCCGTCAGAGCCCGGGACCATCGTGTGCTTGAAGTCGAGGATGTCGCCGATCCAGATCGCCGCCGCCAGGTCTGGCGTGAAACCGACCGTGGCGGCGTCCTTGAAGTTGTCTGACGTGCCGGTCTTGGCGGCGACGGTGCGGCCGGTGAAATGAAGTGGGCTGTTGTAGCCGAAGATCCTCGCGCGGTTGTTGTCGTCCGACATCACCTGGGCGATGATGAACGCGACGCCCGGATCCATCGCCTGCCGCGCCCGCTGGTCTGCGTGGGTCTGGTACAGCAGCTGGCCGTGCGAGTCGGTGACCTGCAGGATCGCCTCGGGCGTGTGGTAGATGCCCATGTCGGCGATCGTGGCCATGCCGCCGACGTGCTCCAGCAGCGTGATCGGGTATCCACCGAGCGTCAGGCTCGGACCGTACTCGTCACCCGGAGCCTGCGTGTTGTAGCTCCCGTCGGGGTTGATGTAGCGCGGCTGCAGGCCGAGGTTGCGCATGTATGAAAGGACGGAAGGCACTCCGATCGAGAGCTCGACCTTGACCGCGCAGATGTTCAGCGAGTTGCCGAGCGCCTGCTTCAGAGGCAGCACTCCGTGTGATCGGCTGTCGTAGTTGTAGAACTTGGTCGTGCTGTACGCGTCCTTGTAGATGAAGGGGCTCGGCCCGTCGTAGACCGGCGTGTCGACCGTCGCGGCCCGGGCGTTGATCACGGCCGCATACGTGTATGGCTTGACAGACGAGCCGACGTTGCGAGGCGTGGTCGTCCAGTTGTACTGGCCGCCCTGCGAGTTGTAGTCGGGCGACCCGACCATGACGAGAATCTCACCGGTCTTCGGGTCCTCTGCGACGAGCCCGGACGACAGCTTGCCCCTGGGGTCGCATGACGGTGGCGCGAGACAGTGCGCGAGGTTCGCGACCACGGCTGACTCGCCGTACTTCTGCAGGTGGAGGTCCAGAGTCGTCTTCACGTTGAGTTGCTGGATGCCGGGCTTGAAGCCGAGCTGCCTGAGCTCCTCGAGCACGTAGTCGACGAAGTGCGGCGCGGTGAAGCTGTTGATCGGCGCCTGGTAGTTGAGCTGCTCGGCGAGCGCCGAATCCATCTGGTCCTGGGTGATGAAGTTCTGGCGCACCATCGCCTGCAGGACCTCGGTCTGCCGGAGCTTGGCGGCCTCGGGATGCAGCACCGGGTTCCATTCGGTCGGCGCCTGCGGAAGTCCAGCGAGCACGGCGGACTGCGCCAGGTCGAGCTTGGAGGCAGGGATGTGGAAATAGCTCTCGGCCGCGGCCTCGACGCCGTATGACTGCGAGCCGTAGAAGCTCTTGTTGAGGTAGAGCTCCATGATCTGATTCTTGGAGTACGCCTGGCTCAGCTCGTACGCGAGCGCGACCTCCTTGATCTTTCTGTTGATCGTCTGGTCGGGCGTGAGGAACTGCTGCTTCGCCAGCTGCTGGGTGATCGTGCTGCCGCCGGCGACGATGTGGCCGGCGCGAACGTCGTCGACGATCGCGCGGATGATGCCCTGGATGTCGAATCCTGGGTTGCTGTAGAAACCCTTGTCCTCGATCGCGACCGTGGCCTGGAGCATGACCGGCGCGATGTCCTTGAGCTTCACGGCCAGCCGGTGGTCGCCGTGGTTGCCGACGTCAGCCAGAACCGCGCCGCTCCGGTCGGTGATCAGGGTGTCACCGGCGAAGCTGGAGCTGTCGAGACCCTGGATCGAGGGCAGGCTGTCAAAGAACGACTGGGCGTAGGCGTCGGCGGCGAAGCCGATCACGAGCAGCACGGCCAGAAGGGCGCCGAGGCCCCGCACAACGGCCATGCGCCGAAGACGCTGCCCGATCGGAGACCAGGCTGCGTGGACCCGCGCCCGAGGGCGATGGCCCCCCTTGGTTTTGATCTTCCGAGGAACGTTTCGAGCCATGGAGGGGGAGCGCGTAGATTCTACGGTTTCCCGCACGACCCAACGCGACCGCGGGCGCCAGGGTTACGGAGCTGGATCCGTTCGTGGTCGGGCGTAAACCTCGTCGGCCGCCGCCAGGCGCTCCTGCCTCGTGCCGGGGAAGTGAACACGAACTCCAGGCCGGCCGGGGCTGCCGAGATCCCACCCGGCCGAATACAGCCGGGCCGCTTCGGCAAGGTCGCCGGCCTGCGCCACCTTGACGCCGTCGGTGAACGTCAGGCTCTGGGAGCGAGCCCCGGGGTAGCCGAGCCGCACCTCGCCGCCGGTTTTGAGGTTGAACATGTACTCGTCCAGCGATCCGCCCTGGCTGCCCGCGACGAGCTCGGCGACCGTGGGCAGCTTGCCCTCGCGCATCGCGGCTTTGAGGTCGGCCCGCGACTCACGATGAGCGGTACGCTCGCGCCGGCGGCGTTCGGTCAGGATCAGGTCGCGCTCGCCGCGCAGCGCCGTGAGCTGCTGCTCGACCGGGCGCATGCGCTCGCGAATCTCGGCGACCCGGCGCTCGAGCTCTGAGTCATCAAGTCCTGTCAGCTCATCCCCCATCTGAAGAATCAGCGGCGGCGCCGGCTTGCCATCAGGCTGGCAGCCACCAACAGCATCAGTACGATGAGGATCGCGAGCGCAATCACAACTCCAGGTGGCTGGGAGCTCGACGATCCGGTCGCCTTCGGGCTCGGGCTTCGGCTCGGGCTCGGACTTGGCGCCGCCTTGTTGATCGTGAAGACTATGTGGCCTTCGCCGTGCGCGGTCGTGGGCGTGGCGATCACCGGGATGACGGTGCAGCTGGCGGCACATCGCACCGCGACCATGGCAGCGCCACCCTCGGTGGCGACCAGGAGGTCGCCTTCCTGCACGCCCGCACCGGCGAGGACGGAGGACGACGCGCGAAGGACACTGTCGGTGCCGGGGTGCGGGTTGCCGGACGTCTTGCGATCCGCGTAGTACGCCGCGCCGCCGCGCATGAATCCGGGCGGCACGAAGCCGAGGCTCTCGACGCCGATGTCACCGCCTGTTGGCAGCGAAGGTGCCGCCACCGTGGCCACGTTGCCGTCCGGGGCGATGGCGTAGATGCGCCCGCTCAGCTCGTCGGGCGCGATCAGGTCACCGCCGAATGTTCCAAAGCTCCTTGGCGCCACCGCCAGACCGCCCTCGAGCACCGGAGCGGAAGGGTTGATGACCTGCACGCCGCCGTTGCAATCGATGGCCGCGATGGCGATCTTGCTCCCCGATGGGCCGCTCACCAGTAGCTTGTGATCGAACGCGCCGGTGGTGTCGAACGCGATCCCGTTCAGGCTCGTCACGCTGGTCACATTGGCGAAGCTGGTCGTGTTTTGCCCGAGAGCATCGATGCGGTCGATTCCGACCGGCTTGTGCAGGCGGAGCACGAAAGTCTCGTCTCGGACGAAGCCGCAGCCCGCGGCGGCGACGCGTGAACCTGGCGACACGGCGAGGTACGCCTCGAGGCCGGCGTCCTGGTGATATCCGTTCGGTCCATTCGCAAACGGGGCCAGGTTGCCCGCCGCATCCAACTGGTAAAGGGCGCCCGAGCCCGCCACCACAAGCGCTCCGTCGCTTCTCGGCCCACCGAGGTCGACCACGCCCGAGACGGACTGCCATCGCTCCCAGCTCGGGTCGGCGGCGGCCGTCGAGACGATCGGCATGAGGGCCAGACAGGCGGCCGCCATCGTGACCATGAAGCGCATGGCCGCGAGGGTACGCTTTGGGGGAAGGGTATTTCAACGACCATGTTGAAAAACTCGTACACTGGAGGTCGTGGACTCCAGGCGCGAGACGATCCTTGCCTTCCTCAAAACCCGCGGCCATGCGTCGCTGGGCGAGGTGGCCGCCCACCTCGAGATCTCCAAGCAGGGCGCCCTGCGCCACATGGAGGCTCTGGAGTTGGACGGCCTGGCCACGGTGGCGCCGGCAGAGGAGCACAGGCGTGGCCGGCCCGAGAGCGTATACACGCTCACCCCAGCCGCGCGCGAGCACTTCCCGAGCACGCACCGCGAGCTGGCGACCGACCTCGTCGAGTTCCTGTCCGAAGAGCAGCTGAAGCGATTCTTCGAGCGACGCGCGGCGCGACTCGAGGCCGAATACGCCCCCAGACTGGCGGGGCTAGACTTTGAAGGACGAGTCCGCGAGCTGGCCAAGCTCGCCACCGAGCACGGCCACATGGCCGAAGTGGTGGAGCTTCCGGGGGGCGGCCTTGGGATCCGTCACTGCAACTGCCCCATCCAGGATGTCGCCGCCCGCACCAGCCTGCCCTGCATGAACGAGCAGCAGATGTACGCAAGGCTGCTGGGGGCGCCTGTGAGCCGGTCCACCTGGATGCGCGAGGCGGCCAGCGACTGCACATACGAAGTCAAGGAGAGCGGAGGGAAAGTTGGCTGATTTCGAGATTCGAGACCTGAGGGCAAGCGTCGAGGGCAAAGAGATCCTCAAGGGCGTCACTCTCGCCATCAACAAGGGCGAGGTGCACGCGGTCATGGGCCCCAACGGCTCGGGCAAGTCGACCCTCTCCCACACGCTGATGGGTCACCCCGGGTACACGGTCGATGGCGGCGAGGTGATCTTCAAGGGCCAGAACGTGCTCACCCTCGAGCCCGACGAGCGTGCCCGGCTGGGCATGTTCCTCGCGCTCCAGTACCCGGTGGTCGTGCCCGGCATCTCGATGACCAACTTCCTGCGCACGGCGCTCAACGCGAAGCGCGGATATGACGGCAAGGACAAGACCAAGCAGGTGTCGCCGAAGGAATTCCGCTCTCTGCTGAAGGGCGAGCTCGAGGTCCTCCATATGGACGACTCGTTCCTGCCTCGCTACATCAACGACGGATTCTCCGGCGGCGAGAAGAAGCGCGCGGAGATTCTGCAGATGGCGATCCTCAAGCCCGAGATCGCGATCCTCGACGAGACGGATTCCGGGCTAGACATCGACTCCATCAAGTTCGTCGCCGACGCGGTGAACCGCATGCGTGGTCCCGAGCTCGGCGTCCTGATCATCACCCACTACACCCGCGTCCTTCAGTTCATCAAGCCCGACTTTGTGCACGTGCTGGTGGATGGGAAGTTCGTTTTGTCCGGCGGCCCTGAGGTCGCGGACAGACTGGAGAAGACCGGTTATTCGGAATGGGCCGAGGCCGACGAGCCCGCGGTCCTCAAGCCCGAGGAGGTTGCCTGATGGCGACAGTACCTAAGGTCGACGTCGGCACCGATTACAAGGAGAAGTACGGCTTTTTCGTCCCCGAGGATTACGTCTTCAAGGCCAAGCGAGGCCTGAACCCCGACATCGTCAACGAGATCTCGTGGATGAAGAAAGAGCCCGAGTGGATGACGAAGATGCGGCTTCGCTCGCTCGAGATCTTTCGCAAGAAGCCGATGCCCACGTGGGGCGCAGACCTTTCGGTGATCGACTTCGAGAACATCTTCTATTACCTCAAGGCATCCAACAAGCAGTCGACCTCGTGGGAAGACCTGCCGCCTGACATCAAGAAGACATACGACCGCCTTGGCGTGCCGGAGGCGGAGCGGAAGTTCCTCGCCGGCGTTTCCGCGCAGTACGAATCCGAGGTCGTGTACCACTCGCTGCAGAAGGAGCTGACCGCGAAGGGAGTCATCTTCACGGACACCGACTCCGCGCTGCGCGACCACCCAGACCTGTTCAAGGAATACTTCGGCACCGTCATCCCGCCCGCCGACAACAAGTTCTCCGCGCTCAACACCGCGGTCTGGTCGGGCGGCTCGTTCATATACGTGCCGAAGGGCGTGCGCGTGGAAATCCCGCTGCAGGCTTACTTCCGCATCAACGCCGAGAACATGGGCCAGTTCGAGCGCACCTTGATCATCTGCGACGAAGGGTCGTTCGTGCACTACATCGAGGGGTGCACGGCGCCGATCTACACGACCGACTCTCTGCACTCGGCGGTGGTCGAGATCATCGTCAAGAAAGATGCTCGTTGCCGTTACACGACGATCCAGAACTGGTCGACCAACGTGTTCAACCTGGTCACCAAGCGCGCGATGGCCTACGCCGACGCGACGATGGAATGGGTCGACGGGAACCTCGGCTCGCAGATCACGATGAAGTACCCGAGCGTCTACCTGATGGAGCCGGGCGCCAAGGGCGACGTGCTCTCGGTCGCGTTCGCGGGCAAGGGCCAGCACCAGGACGCGGGCGGCAAGATGATCCACGTCGCGCCGAACACGACCTCGACCATCACATCGAAGTCGATCTCCAAGGCTGGCGGCCGGACCTCGTACCGCGTGCACATCAAGATGTACCCCGACGCGAAGAACAGCAAGTCGTTCGTCAAGTGCGACGCGCTGTTGCTCGATGACGAGTCGCGCTCTGACACCTACCCGTACAACGACGTCGACGCCGAGAACGTGACCCTCGGCCACGAGGCCACGGTGAGCAAGGTGTCGGACGAGCAGCTCTTCTACCTGATGAGCCGCGGCATCACCCGCAGCGAGGCCGAGACGATGATCGTCAACGGCTTCATCGAGCCGTTCACCAAGGAGCTTCCCCTCGAGTATGCGGTGGAGCTGAACCGCCTCATCCAGCTCGAGATGGAGGGCTCGGTAGGCTAGGTATGCCTTTCACCCTCCATGCCGTGGAGGAGATCGCCTCGCTCCACGGCGAACCCGACTGGCTGCGCCGGCGCCGGCGATCCGCGTTCGACACGTTCGAGCGGATGCCGATGCCGAGCCGCATCGACGAGGAGTGGCGGCGCACCGATGTCAGCGCCCTCGACGTAGCCCAGTTCTCGCAGTTCGAGCACCGCAACGGGGCTGCACCTGCGGAGCCGCTGGAGGGCGTCGCAGGCACGGTGACCATGCGCGGCTCCCAGATCGAGAGCGTCCGTCTCGACCCCGAGCTGGAGCGCGCCGGCGTGGTCCTCGAGCCGATCAGCGAAGCTGCGAAGACTCGCCCCGAGCTGTTGGAGACGCTCTTGTTTACCCAGGTTCGTCCCGACCGCGACCGCTTTGCCGCACTCCACGCGGCCTTCTTCGCCGACGGGCCTTTCCTTTATGTGCCTGACGGCGTGGTCGTCGACAAGCCGATCGTCGGCCAGGTTTTCTCGGCGGAAGGCGGCACCTCCGTCCTCCCGCACACCCTGATCGTCGCGGGGCGCGGATCGCGCTTCAACTACCTGGACGAGTATCTGTCACCGGCTGACGAGGCGG
>VBHX01000009.1:0-4799 GCA_005879945.1 Chloroflexota bacterium
GTTCATGCGTTTGATCCGCAAGCCCAGCATTCGATCGGCACTGGTCTGCGGGCTGGTCGGCGCCGCGATTCCACTGACGCGACCCGCCCTCGCGCTGGTCCCGGCGACGCTGTTCGTGGTCCTCGTCCTTCGCGTCATCCTCGCGTCCAGGGTCGGTATCCCTCGCATGGTTGCCGCGATTTCAGCGATCGTCTTCGCTCTGGTCTCGTACATGCCCGTGGGCGGATATGTCGCCGCGAACGCGGCCTTCAACGGGTGCTACTGCTACACCAGCATCTCCAACCTCAACCTGTTCGGCAAGATCTACGAGTACGGGATGAAGAGCTACCCGGCAGCTCCCGAATATGCGGCCATTTCAGGGCAAGTGCAGTCATTCCCCAACATCAATCGGTTCCTCGAGGCCCATCCTGAATACGAGGCCCAGAACTACGCACCGCTTGGCGCCTTCGCCCGCAGCCAGTTCCTGCGCTACCCGCGGCAAACGCTTCACTTCACCATCGACGAGATCAGCATGGTGCTGACCCTCGACATCCACCGCGCGGTCCTACTGGAGCGTCCCTTCGCGTGCAAAAACGATCCCAACCTCCCCTACCCGCTGCTGACCGGCGACGCCCTCCATGAGTCGGACTACCCCTATTGCCCGCTCACAACGATCAGCGTCCGCGAGACAGGTGAGCACGTAAACCGAATCATCTATTTCGTGATCTTCCTCGCGTACGTCTTCCTTCCCCTCAGCCTCGCCCTTGGCGCCGCGATTTTGTTCGTGGATCCGAATCGAGAGCGCGGGTGGCTGCTGCTCGCGATGTCGGCGCTTGTGGCGTCGGTGATCGTGAGCTCGTCGCTGGCCGGCTACACCGCGTTCGATCGCCTCAAGGTTCCGGTCGACGGCGTGGTCCTGGCCGCGGCCGCGCTGGCGATGAGCGAGCTCTGGTTCGTGATCTCGCAGTTTCGCGGCGCACTTCGCGACGCCCAACCGGCGCAGCCGGCAAAGCCGGCACAGCCCGCATAGATGGCAGCTGCGAACCCGGCCTCGCGCTCGCGGTCGCTGCCCAACATCCTGATCGCCAACGGCCCATGGGTGGCGCTCGTGCTGGCGGCGGCGGCCTTCGGGCAGTGGCTGGTGCTGCGGGACGGCGCCGTGCCGATCGTCAGCTCGGACGGACTCATCTATTACTTGCCTGACGCTCACGCGCTGCCAGGCCTGCATGGACTGGTCGACGCGAAGGTGCCGGGTGGTTATCCGCTGCTCCTGGGTTTCGCGTTTGTCATCGGCGGGCGAGATAACCTCGACGTGGTCCTCGCGATGCAGGCCGTTTTGCTGGTGGCCGCGGCCGTCGAGACGTACGCCCTGCTGACCGTCGTCGGGTTCCACCGGCTGGTAGCAACCCTTGTGGCCGCCGCGTTGGCGGCCGCGCCGTGGCTCGTCCAGTGGGAGCGCTTCGTCCTCGCCGAGTCGCTGTCAGTGTGGCTCATCGTCACGCTGTTCCTTGCCTTCACTCAGCTCCTCCGCCATCCAACCTGGCGGTGGGGATTGGTTTGCGGTCTCATCGCCGCCGCGATTCCGATGACCCGTGCAGCCCTGGTTCTCATTCCGGGGACCTTGCTGGTGGTGTTCGTTGTGCGCCAGATCGCGCTGCGCCGGGCCAGGCAGCATCTTGCCGCTGCCATCGTCTTCCTTGTCGTCTCTTACTTGCCCGTGGCCGTCTACATCGTCGCCAACGCCGCGGTGAACGGCTGCTACTGCTACACGAGCATCGGCAACCTGAACCTGTTCGGCAAGATCTTCGAGTACGGGATGAAAGATCTGCCGGCGGATCCGAAATACGCGACCATCGCCCAGCAGGTGGCCGCGTCGGACGGCCCCAACGATTTCCTCGTCAGCCACCCCGAATACGCGCAGCAGAACTACTCACCCCTGAGCGCCTACGCGCGGAGCCAGTTCATCAGATACCCCGGCACGGTTGTGCGCCATACGCTTGGCGACCTGAGGAATCTTCTCGTCATGAACGTCGATCACGCGGTCCTCCTCGAGCACCCGTACGCATGTCTCAACGACCCCAACTTGCCTTATCCGTTGGTGACGGGCGATGCACTCCAGGCGGCCGACGTGCCGCTGTGTTCGAGGACGAACGTCAGCGTGGGCAAGCTCGGCGAGGAGGTGAACCGGGTCATCTACGGATTCATCTTCCTCGCTTATGTGCTGCTGCCCCTGAGCCTGACCCTTGGCGCGGCCCTGGCATGGATGCAGCCGCGGCGCGAGCACGCGTGGCTGCTGCTCGCGGTCTCAGGCGTGGTTTCGGCTGTGCTGGTGACCGCGTCGATAACCGGCTACATCGCCTTCGACCGGCTGAAGATCCCCGTCGACAGCATGGCTCTGGTGTCGGGGGTGCTGCTGGTGGGCGAGCTGTGGTTCGTCGCTACCCGCTTGCGCAGAGCACTGCGCAACCCTACGGAGCCCTCGCCGGCGAGCAGCGCCTAGAAGGCGACCTCGGCGAGAAACGCATCGGCGATCCGCGGCCAGTCGTAACTTCGCGCGGCGGCCTGGGCGGCATCGCCGAGCCTGCGCGCAAGGTCGGTTTCGCGAAGCAGCCGCGCGCAGCAGCTCGCGATCTCCTTCGGGTTGGACCCGAGCAGCCCAGTGCGCTCCTTTTCGATCAACTGCCGGTAGGTGGGAACGTCGCGGGCCACGATCGCGACGCCCGATGCCATCGCTTCCAGCGCTGACATCGACATCCCATGCTCGAGGCTCAGCCCCAGGAAGATCCGGCACCGCCTGAGCACCGCGGGCACGGAGCTGGTCTCGCCCATGAACTCCACCCATTGCTCGATCCCAAGGTCGCGCACGCGTCTTATGAACGGACTCGGGTCTCCCTTGCCGACCATCGCCAGCACGAAATCGGGCTCGAGCTTGCGCAGCTCGGCCGCGACCGCGATGGCGTCGGCCGTGCCTTTGATCGCCTGCATCGTCGCGATGAAGGCGACGACTGGCCTTCCTGCCGCCCTGCGCTCCAGCTCGTCCCCGATCGCGTCGCCGGCGGCGGGCCGCGCGAAACGCTCGAAATCGACTCCATTGGGGACGACGGTCGAGGCGATGCCGACGCCGGCCAGCCGATCCTTGGTGTCCTCGCCGTTGGCCAGCACCTTGCGCGCGCGGCCTAGGACCTGGCGCTCGATCCATCGCAGCGGGCGCTCGAGAAAGCGGTAGCGACCGGATAGGCCCAGCGCCTGGTCGGTCCTCACCGAGACGACGTACGGCACGCCGGCCAGCATCGCCGCCAGGCCCTCCGGCATCGGGTTCATGCAGACGAGCATCGCCGGGCGCGTCCACATCAGGTAGGCGGCAGCGATCAACGGGTAGAGGACGAACAGGTCGAGGTACCAGGCGAGTCCCAGCGTCAATCGGTTGAACACCAGGAATGCCTTGTCAAAGTACCGCACCGTGGGCAGCGCGACGCTTTCGATGCCTGACTGCGAGGTCGAATAGAAAGGCGGCCGGTTGGTTGCATAGGAAACCACGCGAACCGGGTGACCGCGATTGATCAGGTGCGGCGCCAGGTTGTGCAGCCAGTTCTCGCGCCCGCCGGAGTATTTCGGGAATGGCGAATAAATAAGGAATGTGACCTTGCCCCTCGTCGTCTCAGTGGGCGCAGCCGTTTCGACCCGCAAAGGCTCGGTCAAGGCCGCGGAACGGTCAGTTTCACAACCGCAGATATCATGGACCGGAACCATGGAACCTCAGAGGATCGGTCTCGTCGGGTGCGGGTACTGGGGCAGCAATCTTTGCCGCGTGCTCGCGCAGCACCCCGGCGTCGAGCTGCGGTGGATCTCCGACCCGGCGCCGAAGGCGCTCGAGAAGGCCCGCCGCATGGCACCGCACGCCAGGCTGCTGAGCACCCTCGAGCCCGGCCTCATCGACATCGATGTCGATGCCGTCGTGGTGGCGGTGCCGGTGGAAAGCCACTACGAAGTAGCGATGGCCGCGCTCAAGGCCGGCAAGCATGTGCTGGTGGAAAAGCCGCTGAGCCGGACCGTGGAAGAGGCCGAGTCACTTTGCGACGAGGCGGCGCGCCGCGGCCTGATCCTGATGGTCGGACATACCTTTCTCTATAACGGCACCGTCCGGCGCATCAAAGCCATGATCGACGGAGGCGAGCTCGGCGAGATCCGCTACGTCTTCATGCGCCGTCTGAACCTCGGCATCGTGCGCCACGACGTGGACGCGCTCTGGAACCTGGCGCCGCACGACCTCTCGATCCTCAACTACTGGATCGACCGCCCGGTGACCCGCCTGAGCGCGATCGGACACTGCTATCTGCAGCCCGGCATCGCGGACGTCGTCTTCGCGCACCTCACATACGAAGGAAATATCGCCGGCCACATTCAGGTCAGCTGGCTCGACCCCAGCAAGGTCCGGCAGGCGACTGTGGTCGGGAGCCGCCGCATGCTGTTGTACGACGACATGTCGAATGAGGCCAGGATCGTCGTTTACGACAAGGGCATCGACGTCGCCGACTTGAGCACCAACCTCGGTGGGTTCGAGACGTTCGCCCAGCACCAGTTCACCGTCCGCGCCGGCGACGCCTGGCTGCCCCGAGTCGACTTCAACGAACCGCTGGTCGAGGAGGTCAGCGATTTCGTCGGCTCGATCACAGAGCAGCGGCAGCCGCTCGCGGACGGCGCCTCGGGCCTTGCCGTCGTCAAGCTCCTGGAGCGCCTCTCGGAGTCGATGAACCAGGGCGTGATGAATGGCGGATGAGTCCCTCATCAAGCGCTATCCGAACGTTCAGCTCGGCGAGCGC